>NZ_JASTLC010000001.1:1032500-1376666 GCF_030499575.1 Streptomyces sp. DG2A-72 | reverse complement strand
AGGAGCAACTCGGTCCGGTGACGGGGCTGGTGAACAACGCTGCGGTGACCGGCCCGCTGGGGCGGCTCGCGGACACGGACCCCGCGGTCCTGCGGCGGGTCGTCGACGTCAACCTGCTGGGTGCGCTGCTGTGTTCGCGCCGGGCGGCACAGCTGATGACGGCGCGGGGGAGCGGCGTGATCGTGAACGTCTCGTCGGCCGCGGCGACCCTCGGCAGCCCCGGCGAGTATGTGCACTACGCGGCGACCAAGGCGGCCGTGGACGCGCTGACCCTGGGCCTGGCCAAGGAACTCGGCCCGGACGGCATCCGCGTCAACGCCGTGGCCCCCGGCGTGATCGACACGGAGATGCACGCGGCCATGGGCGACCCGGATCGCGCCCGGCGCGCGGCTGCCACGATCCCGCTGCGCCGTCCGGGACAGGCCGAGGAGATCGCGGCGGCGGTGGCGTGGCTGATGTCACCGGACGCGTCCTACGCGACGGGGGCAGTGCTGCGGGTCTCGGGCGGAAGATGACCTGCCGGTTCGCCGAACGCTCAGGCCGCCTCGATCACATCGCCACGGATCGCTGCCGCCCACTCGACCACCAACAGCTCGTATTCCGCGCGCTCCTGTGCCGACAGCGAGCCGCCCGCGCGCATCCACAGCGCGCGGATCTGCTCATTCACCTCGGCGGCAGACCGCAAGGAACCAGAGGACACGGATTCGCGGGGCATGCGGGCAAGCCTAAGGGCAAGCACTGACACTGCGCTACCGGACCGCTACTCATTCCGTATGGGGTTGGTCACGGGTACCGGGGCGGTGCAGGCTGGGGAAGTCCCGCGGTGTTACGCGGAGTTGGGTGCCGGGCTCCTCGTCCTCGCCGGGTGGCCGGGTCAGCCCGCCGACTCCGCCGCGTGCGGGCTCAGGACGCCCGCCGTCACGAGTATGACGATCACGATACCGAGCGCTATGCGGTACCACACGAACGGCATGAAGCTCTTGGTCGAGATGAACTTCATGAACCAGGCAATTACGGCATATCCGGTCACGAACGCAATTACCGTCGCGAAGGCAGTCGGCCCCCAGGAGACGTGGTCGGTCTCCATCGCGTCCTTCAGCTCGAAGAGGCCGGAGGCGAGCACGGCGGGGATGGCGAGGAGGAACGAGTAGCGGGCCGCGGCCTCGCGCTGGTAGCCCATGAAGAGGCCACCGCTGATCGTCGCGCCGGAGCGGGAGACGCCGGGGATGAGGGCCATGGCCTGGCAGACGCCGAATATCAGGCCGTCCTTCACGTTCAGGTCCGCGAGCTGCTTGCGCTCCTTGGCGGCGCGATGCCGGCCGCCGCTCTCGTCGCGCGCCGCCAGCCGGTCGGCGACGCCGATGACGACGCCGATCACGATCAGCATGGTCGCCGTGATCCGCAGATCGCGGAACGGCCCCTCGATCTGGTCCTTGAGCGTGACGCCGAGCACACCGATCGGGATCGAGCCGACGATCACCAGCCAGCCCATCTGCGCGTCGTGATCCTTGCGCATGGCCTTGTTGGTGAGCGATCTCGTCCAGGCCGAGATGATCCGCCCGATGTCCTTGCGGAAGTAGATCAGCACGGCGGTCTCCGTGCCGATCTGAGTGATCGCGGTGAAGGCCGCGCCCGGGTCCTCCCAGCCTGAGAAGGCCGCCGTCAGCCGCAGATGCGCGCTGGAGGAGACGGGCAGAAACTCGGTCAGCCCCTGGACGAGCCCGAGGATGAGGGATTCAAACCAAGACATGAAGTTACGGAGTCCAAGTACTGATCGGGCCGGAACGACGGGAGCCCCCAGCCGCCGGGTGCGGTGATCACAGGTGTCGAGGGGCAGCGTAGCGTCCCCGGCCCACAGGCCTGGCACAGGGGCGTCGCAGCCGGGCGGTGGCACCGGGTTCGACGGTGTTGACCTGCGGCGGGGGCGGCGCTTACGTTGCAGCGGTAGAGAAAGCGCTTGCTGGCTCCCTGGGGAGTCCTGCTCGTCCCCTGAGGAGTGCTGATCACGTCCATGCCCGCATCCGAGTCCGAACCCGGGACGTATCGTCCGCACTCCGCCCCGCTCGACGGCCGCCGTATCAGGGTCGCTGTCGTCGGCACCGGCGCGATCGCCCGTGACTCGCATCTGCCCGCGCTGGCCCGGCTCCCCGAAGAGGTCGAGGTCGTCGCCGCCGTCGACATCGACGCCGCCTCGGTCGAGGCCTGCTGTGCGGAGAGCGGCATTCCGCACGCGTACACCGACCTGGACCGGATGCTCCGGGAGCAGCGGCCCGACCTGGTCACCATCTGCACCCCGCCCACGCTCCACCGCGACCAGACCGTCGCCGCCCTGCGCGCCGGCGCCTGGGTGTGGTGCGAGAAGCCGCCCGTGCCGACGCTGGCCGACTTCGACGCCGTCGAGGCCGCGGAGGGCGAGGGCGGCGGGCCTTATGCCGCCATCGTCTTCCAGCACCGCTTCGGGTCGGGCTCCCGGCATGTACGGCGGCTGCTCGCCGAGCAGGCCCTGGGCCGGCCGCTGGTCGCGCACTGCCAGACCACCTGGTATCGCGACACCGCTTACTACGCGGTGCCCTGGCGCGGGCGCTGGCGGACCGAGGGCGGCGGCCCGGCCATGGGGCACGGCATCCATCAGATGGATCTGCTGCTCGACCTGCTCGGCCCGTGGAGCGAGGTCCGGGCGATGGCCGGACGGCTGGTGCACGACGTGGAGACGGAGGACGTCTCCACCGCCCTGGTCCGCTTCGAGAACGGCGCGCTGGCGACCGTCGTCAACAGCGTCCTGTCGCCCGACGAGGTCAGCCGCATCCGAATCGACTGCGCCCGCGCCACCGTCGAGCTGACCCACCTCTACGGCCACAGCAACGCCCACTGGCGCATCACCCCGGCGTCCGATGTGCCCGCCGAACTGGCCGCGCAATGGCAGGACTTCGGTCAGGACGTGCCCAGTTCGCATCTCGCGCAGCTGAGGGAGCTGGTCGCCAGCATGCGGGCCGGACAGCGACCGCGCAGCAGCGGCGCTGACGGGCGGACGAGTCTGGAGCTGATCGCCGCGCTCTACAAGTCGGCGTTCACGGACGCGACGGTGAAGGCGGGCGAGATCGGCCCGGGTGACCCGTACTACTCGGCGATGCACGGCGGCGCTCCCGGCTGGGCGCCCGTCGCAGGCGAGGGGGTCTCGGCGTGACCGGGCTGCGCATCACGCACGACTACGGCGATCGCATCACCGTGACCGAGCCGGTCACCGGTGTGGAACTGCTCGCCTATGTCTACCGGCCGGAGGCGGCCTGGGAGGCGCCGAGGCCGTACGTCCATCCGATGCGGACCCTCGCGGG
The DNA here is from genome assembly GCF_030499575.1 of Streptomyces sp. DG2A-72. Taxonomy (NCBI): domain Bacteria; kingdom Bacillati; phylum Actinomycetota; class Actinomycetes; order Kitasatosporales; family Streptomycetaceae; genus Streptomyces; species Streptomyces sp. DG2A-72. The sequence continues at coordinate 1,373,334 of NZ_JASTLC010000001.1, read as the reverse complement.
CGACGTCGTCACCGACTACCGGCCCAACGACCACCGCTGGCACAAGGGCCTGTCGCTCACGGCCTCGCATCTGTCCGGCGCGAATCTGTGGGGCGGCAACACCTATGTGCACGGACAGGGGTATCTCGAACTCCCGGAGCGCGTCGGGTCGATGGCGCACGTCGGCTTCGACGAGATCTCCTCGGACGGCGACCGGCTCGTCATCGCCGAACGGCTGACCTGGCACCCGTACGACGGAGAGCTGTGGGCCGAGGAGGAGCGCCGGATCGAGGTGCACGACGTCGATCCGGGCGCGGGGTCCTGGGCGCTGACCTGGACGACCGCGGTCACCAATCGGCGCGACGAGCCGCTGCGGTTCGGCAGCCCGACCACCGCGGGGCGTGAACTGGCCGGCTATACGGGCTTGTTCTGGCGTGGCCCGCGCGCCTTCCGGGACGGGCGGATCATCGGGCCGGACGGCGAGGGCCCGGAGCTGATGGGCACCCGGGCGCCCTGGCTCGCCCTCTCCGGCGAACACGACGGCACCGACGGCCACGCGACCCTCGTCTTCGAGCACGCCCCCGAGAACGACCACCTCGGCGAGGGAGGGGCCCACCCCGCCCACTGGTTCGTACGCAACGAGCCCTTCGCCGGCGTCGCCCCCTCGTGGGCCTTCTTCGACGAACTGGAACTCGCACCCGGCGACACCCTCACCCGCCGCTACCGGGTCGTCGTGGCCGACGGAGCCTGGGAGCGGGACGAGGTCGCCAAGTACCTGGAGGCGCACGCGTGGTGAATGCAGCGGCGTATTAGCGTTCTGAACGCAGCCGTGTACCAGCCGGTCTACGCCGCCGTCGGTCCCGAGACCGTCCAGCCGGGCGCCTGCGGATGGGCCGTCAGATCCTCGTGGTGCACCGCGCCGGCGCAGGCGGAGCAGGTGACGACCGGGACCAGTTCATTGCCGCAGATGTGCTCGATCACCATGGGGCGGTCGTCGTCTTCGCGTAGATGGCGGTCGCCCCACGCCATGAGCGTGATCAGGACCGGCTCCAGTTCGAGCCCCGCCTGTGTCGGCCGGTACTCGAAACGCTGCGGGCGCTCGCTGTAGGCCCGCTTCGTCAGGATCCCGGCGTCCACGAGGCGGCGCAGCCGGGTGGCCAGGATGTCGCGCGGGGCGCCGATGTTGCGCACGAGCTGGTCGAAGCGGCCGTTGCCGAGGCACACCTCCCGCAGGACGAGCAGCGAGTACTTCTCACCGACGAGCGCCAGGGCGGCGGCGATGGAGCAGGGGCGGGCGTCTTTCATGGCGGCCATGACGCCAGTCTAGAGGAGGGTTTGATTTTCCAACCCTTCGGGCTATGGTGAGTTTGGATTTCCTACTGACCGGTAGTCGTGGAGGCCCGCACCATGCGTGACGCAGTCATCGTCGAAGCCGTACGCACCCCGATGGGCAAGGGCAAGCCGAACGGCTCCCTCGCTCATGTCCACCCCGTCGAGCTCCTCGCCCACACCCTGCGCACCCTTGTCGCCCGCTCCGGCATCGACCCGGCGCTGATCGACGACGTGATCGGCGGCACCGTCGACCAGGTCGGCGAGCAGGCCATGAACACCACCCGGTACGCCGCTCTGTCCGCCGGCTTCCCGGAGACCGTCCCGGCGACCACCGTGGACCGCCAGTGCGGTTCCTCCCAGCAGGCCGTGCACTTCGCGGCCCAGGGCGTCATCGCGGGCGCATACGACCTCGTCGTCGCTTGTGGAGTCGAGTCGATGAGCCGGGTGCCGATGTGGTCGAACGTCCCGCCCGGCACCGACCCCTTCGGCCCCGGCATCGCCGAGCGCTACTCCGAGGGACTCGTCCCGCAGGGCATCAGCGCCGAGCTGATCGCCGCCAAGTGGTCGATCACCCGCGAGCGGATGGACACCTTCGCGGTCTCCTCCCACCACAAGGCCGCCGCGGCCTGGGACGCCGGCCTGTTCGACGCCGAGGTCGCGCCCCTGGACGACGTCACCCGTGACGAGTGCGTACGTCCGTCCAGCACCCCCGAGATCCTGGCCGGCCTCAAGCCCGCCTACCACGACCCGGCGTTCGCCGAGCGCTTCCCGCAGATCGAGTGGAACGTCACCGCGGGCAACGCCAGCCCCGTCAACGACGGCGCCTCCGCCGTGCTCATCACCTCCAGCGAGACCGCTGCCCGCCTCGGCCTGCGCCCGCTGGCCCGGCTGCACAGCTTCGCCGTCACCGGCTCCGACCCGATCCTCATGCTCACCGGCGTGATCCCGGCCACGGAGAAGGTGCTGCGCAAGGCGTCGCTCTCCCTCGACGACATCGACCTGTTCGAGGTCAACGAGGCGTTTTCCAGCGTTGTGCTGGCATGGCAGCAGGAGACCGGCGCCGACCTCGCCAAGGTCAATGTGCACGGCGGCGCGATCGCCGTCGGCCACCCGCTCGGCGCGAGCGGCACCCGCCTGACGACGACGCTGGTGCATGCGATGCGGGAGCGCGGCGCACGGTATGCCCTGCAGACGATGTGCGAGGCGGGCGGGCTCGCCAACGCGATGGTCATCGAGTCGGTCTGACCCGACCGGTTCAGCGGCGGCGCAGGTGGTGGCGCTTGCGCCAGGCCACCACGGCGCCCCCGAGGACCGGCAGAGCTATGGCGGCCACCGCGATCAGGAACACCGGAGACGTCGGCGCCCCGGCCCGGGCGCCGGCGACGACGTACGCGGCGACGTTGGGGATCGAACCGAGCGCCGTGGCGAGCAGGAACGGGAAGTAGCCCATGCGGGAGACGGAGGCGGCGTAGTTCGCGGCCCAGAACGGCACACCGGGGAACAGCCGCACCGCCAGCATCGACCGGAAACCGTGCTTGCTGAACTGCCTGTCCGCCGTATTGAGCAACCGGCCGCGCAGCAGCGGGCGCAGGGCGTCCTGGCCGAGCATCCGGCCGAGCGCGAAGGAGATCGCGGCCCCGATCACCGTGCCGGTCATGGCGGCGACCATGCCCAGGGCCGAGCCGAAGAGCGCGCCGGCCGCGAGGTTCAGCAGCGGCCGCGGCACGAACGCCACGGTGACCAGGCCGTACGCCACAGCGAAGATCACCACCGCCGTGGGACCGCCGACCTGTGGCGGCCAGCCCTGCGCCATGAGCTTCTGGGGTTCGAAGAGCAGCACCGACGCCCCGGCCGCCGCAAGCAGTGCGACGAGCAGGGACAGGCGCGACCACGGCGACAGCAGCACTCTCGTGCAGCGCGTGGCGAAGCCACCCGGAGTGGGTACGGCGGCGGTGAGCTCCGTGGCGTCGGCCGAGGGAGCGGCCGTGGGTGCGGTGCCCCCAGAGCGGGTGGTGGCATCGAGCATTCGGCGACACTAACCGACGCAGGTGTGTGATCGCCGTATGGTTCGTCTCATGGGCGTCACAGGAGGGGGAACAAAGAATGTACCCCGCAGCGATGTCGCCGACACCGTCCTGAAGCGACTCACCACCACCTATGCCGCCGCGGCCGACCCGGAACGCGCCGTGGCCATGCGGACGTACATGAAGGACGTCGCTCCCTTTCTCGGCCTCGGCACACCGGAGCGGCGCGCCCTGTCCCGCACGGTCCTGGAGGGCGTGCCCCGCCCCGACGAGACCGACTGCACCGCGATCGCCCTGCGCTGCTGGCAGCTGCCCGAGCGGGAGTACCACTACTTCGCCGTCGACTATCTGCGCCGCCACGTCGGCCGCTGTTCCTCGGACTTCCTGCCGGTGGCGCGGCACTTGGTGAGCACCGTCCCGTGGTGGGACACCGTCGACGCACTCGCCTCCCACGTAGTGGGAGGCCTGGTCGCCGCCGACCCGAAGCTGAAGACCGAGATGGACGCCTGGATCGCCGACGACGACCTGTGGATCGCCCGCACCGCCCTGCTCCACCAGCTGCGCTACAAGGAGCGCACCGACTCCGAGCGCCTCTTCGCCTACTGCCTGCATCAGTCGGGCCACCCTGATTTCTTCATCCGCAAGGCGATCGGCTGGTGCCTGCGCGAGTACGCCAAGACCGACCCGGAGGCCGTACGGGCCTTCGTGGCCCGGAAGCAGGGGAGGCTCGCGCCGCTGTCGGTGCGGGAGGCGCTGAAGAACATCGGAGCCTGAACTCCGCTGCCCCGACCTCGGCTGCCCCGATAAATCATTCGACGTCGGGCAAAGCGTCGGCAATGATCGGAGCCATGTTCCGGTACGCCTTCGTCGTTGCAGCATCCGCGGTCGCGGATGCTCCGAAGGCTGCCGTCGCGATCTTCCCGGCCGCTGCCGACGGCGCCCGAAGCTGACCCTCTCCGGATCGTCCGGCGGACCCCGCAGGGGGAGGGTCGGCAAGTCCTTGGGGTCCCCGCTCTCCACACAGAGGCTTCGCGACAGAGACTTCGAGGTACAGCCATGTCCAAGACGGCATACGTGCGCACCAAACCGCATCTGAACATCGGCACGATGGGCCACGTAGACCACGGCAAGACCACCCTGACCGCCGCCATCACCAAGGTCCTCGCCGAGCGCGGCGCCGCGTCCTTCGTCCCGTTCGACCGGATCGACCGGGCGCCGGAGGAGGCCGCGCGCGGCATCACCATCAACATCGCGCACGTCGAGTACGAGACCGACACCCGCCACTACGCGCACGTGGACATGCCGGGCCACGCCGACTACGTCAAGAACATGGTCACCGGGGCCGCACAGCTCGACGGGGCGATCCTCGTCGTCTCCGCGCTCGACGGGATCATGCCGCAGACCGCCGAACACGTGCTGCTCGCCCGGCAGGTGGGCGTCGACCACATCGTCGTCGCCCTGAACAAGGCCGACGCGGGCGACGAGGAGCTGACCGACCTGGTCGAGCTGGAGGTCCGTGACCTGCTCTCCCAGCACGGGTACGGCGGTGACGCGGCGCCTGTCGTACGGGTCTCCGGGCTGAAGGCGCTGGAGGGCGACCCGCGTTGGACGGCGTCCGTGGAGGCGCTTCTGGACGCCGTGGACACGTATGTGCCCATGCCGGAGCGGTACTTGGATGCGCCGTTCCTGCTGTCCGTGGAGAACGTGCTCACCATCACCGGCAGGGGCACGGTGGTGACGGGCGCCGTCGAGCGGGGCACGGTCCGTGTGGGCGACCGGGTCGAAGTGCTCGGCGCCTCCGTCGACACCGTGGTCACCGGCCTGGAGACCTTCGGCAAGCCGATGGAGGAGGCGCAGGCCGGGGACAGCGTGGCGCTGTTGCTGCGGGGAGTCGCCCGTGACGTGGTCCGGCGCGGGCATGTCGTGGCCGCGCCCGGCAGTGTGGTGCCCAGTCGTCGGTTCTCGGCGCAGGTGTACGTCCTGTCGGCGCGTGAGGGTGGGCGTACGACGCCTGTCTCCTCCGGATATAGGCCTCAGTTCTATATCCGTACGGCGGATGTGGTGGGGGACATCGACCTCGGTGAGGTGGGTGTCGCGCGGCCCGGGGAGACGGTCACGATGACCGTCGAGCTCGGGCGCGATGTGCCGCTGGAGCCTGGGCTCGGGTTCGCCATCCGTGAGGGCGGACGGACCGTTGGGGCGGGGACCGTCACGGCCCTTGTGTGAGGGTGGCACGGGTGCGTGGGGGACTGCGGGGCCGTTGTGGCTGGTCGCGCCCACGCGGCGGAGCCGCACATCGATAGAGCCCCGCGCCCCTGGGTAGGGACACTCACCGCACAATGGAGGGGTGAACGAACCCATACCCGTGACCAGGACGGTCGACCACGGCATCGCCAAGCTCATGCCCGATGTCGACCGGAAGCGGGCCTGGCTGCTCACCGTCGACGGGGCGCCGCAGTCGTACGTCGATCTGGATGAACCGACGCATCTGGAGTTCGAGTACGCGCGGCGGCTCGGGCATGTCCTGGACACCGTTGCCGAACCGGGGAGTCCGCTGGACGTCCTGCACCTCGGTGGGGGAGCGCTCACCCTGCCCCGGTATGTGGCGGCCACGCGGCCCGGCTCCCGGCAGGACGTCGTGGAGGCTGATCGGGCGCTGCTGGAGCTGGTCGGCGAGCAGCTTCCGCTCACGGACGGAGCCGGTGTCGCCCTGCATGCCGCGGACGCGCGTGCGTGGCTGGCGGACGCGCCGGCCGGGTCGGCGGACGTCATCGTCGCGGACGTCTTCGGCGGCTCACGTGTGCCGGCGCATCTGACGTCGGTCGCCTACGCCGCGGAGGCCGACCGGGTGCTGCGAGCGGGCGGCGTCTATCTCGCCAACCTCGCCGATGCCACGCCCTTCGCCTTCCTGCGCTCCCAACTCGCCACCTTCGCCACGGTGTTCCAGGAGCTGGCGCTGATCGCCGAACCGGCCGTCCTGCGCGGCCGGCGCTTCGGCAACGCGGTGCTCGTCGCAGCGCACCATCCCGTCGACACCGGCGCGCTGGCCCGGCTCACCGCCGCCGATCCCTTCCCGGCCCGCGTCGAACACGGGCTCGTGCTGCGGCACTTCACCGGCGCCGCGCGTCCGGTCGGGGACGAGGAGGCCGTGCCGTCACCCGAGCCCCCCGACGGGGCGTTCGGCATCGGCTGAGCCGTTGTCCGCACCCGGCGCCCCCTTGGCCACGGGCGTGGAGGTGCGGCGCAGATTCCGTACGTCCGGCACGCACAGCGCCGCCGCGGTCACCACCACGACCAGCGCCGCGCACCCCCACAGCGCGTTCGTCCGCCCAAGCCCCTCCTCCGCCGGACCCGCCAGCGCCGTCGCCAGCGGCACCAGCGCGACCGAGCCGAACCAGTCGTAGGCGGCGACCCGCGACAGCTTGTCCTCGGGGATCTCCTGATGGAGCGCGGTCATCCAGGAAACCCCGAAGACCTCCAGCGTCACCCCGGTCACGAACATCACCGCGCACAGCGCGGCGACCGGCACCGGCACGGCGAGGGCGGCGGACGGCAGGGCGAGGGGGAAGACGCAGAGGGTGCCGGCGAGGAGGAGACGGCGTGGCTTCCAACGGGTCATCAGGAGTGCGCCGGCCACCGTGCCCGCGCCGAAGCAGCCCAGTGCCAGACCCCACGGGCCCGCTCCGCCGAGGTGGTCCCGGGCGACGAGGGGGCCGTAGACCGCCTCGGCCGCGGCGACCACGGCGTTCGCGACGGAGAACTGCACCACGACGGCCCACAGCCACGGCCGGCCGGTGAACTCCCGCCAGCCTTCCCGGAGGTCGGCGAGGAGTCCGCCGCCCGGCTCGCGCGGCGGGATGTGGCCGACGTCGAGGAAGGACCGCAGCGATGCGGCGACCGCGAAGGCGGCGGCGTCGGCCGCGAGGACCCAGCCGGGCCCGATCGCGGCGACCATCGCGCCGCCGAGGGCAGCGCCGCCCACCGCCGCGCCCTGCATCGCCATCCGGAACACCGCGAACGCGCGGCTCGCCTGCTCCCCGCTGACCGTGGACAGCAGCATGCCCTCCGCGGCCGGGCTGAAGAACGCCTGACCGGTGCCGCCCAGCGCGGTCAGCAGCATCATCTGCCACAGCTGCGGCTCGCCGGCGAGGACCAGCACGGCGAACGCGCCCTGCGAGACAACGTTGAGGGCGTTCGCCGCGACCATCACGCGATGCCGGGGCAGCCGGTCCGCGACGGCGCCGCCGATCAGCAGGAAGAGCACCAGCGGCAGCGTGCGGGCGGCGGCCACCAGGCCCACGTCACCGCCGTCGCCGCCGGTCTCGATCACGGCGAACGCGGCGGCGATCAGCGCGCCGTGACTGCCCAGGTTCGTGACGACCGCGGCGGCGGTCAGCAGGCTGTAGTTGCGGCCCGCCCACTCGGGCCTGCGAGGGCGGCGGGCGCGGGATTCGGCGGCGGAGGTCACCGGCCGACTATCCCCGTTCCGGCCCCGGCTTGCCAAACCCGTTTCCGGTCGTCAGGGACGTGGTGACTCCGGCCACCGAGATCTGGTCAGCTTGGGCTACTCGTGGGTAACATGCCGGACATGAGCGCAGACCAGATGTCGATCGGCGAACTGCTCGCCGCCACGGTGCCGATGGTTCGGACCCTGAACCTGGAGTACCTGGAGACCACTCCGGAGAAGGCCGTGCTGGCCCTCCCGGACCAGAGCGAGTACCGCAATCACGTCGGCGGTCCGCACGCCGGAGCGATGTTCACCCTCGGCGAGTCGGCCAGCGGCGCGATCGTCCTGGCCGCCTTCGGGGACCAGCTCTCGCGCGCCGTACCCCTCCCGGTCAACGCCGAGATCGCCTTCAAGAAGATCGCGCTCGGGCCGGTCAGGGCCACCGCGACGCTCGGCCGCCCGGCCGCCGACATCGTCGCCGAACTCGACGAGGGCAAGCGCCCGGAGTTCCCGGTGACCGTCGCCATCCAGCGCGAGGACGGCGCCGTCACCGGCGAGATGACCGTTGTGTGGACGCTCCGGCCCAATGGCTGAACGCCGGCAGTGAAGAGGAAGGCCCCGGGCGCGTCCCGGGGCCTTCGTGCGAGCGCCGGAGGGGCTGTGGGTCCGGTTCTTGTCTGGGCTAAAAGTTGGAGATTTCGTGTGCCAACCGGCTTTGGACGCACACAACTTGACGGCCGTACTCCGGCATTTTTCGAATGCGGGTACGGATACCGCTGGTAACAGTCTGAATTTCTCGCGTTTTGAACATCAGTCACTCGAACTTCTTGTTTCCTGTGAGGCGCTTGTGCGAAAGTGAGCCTCCCGTGAGGAGGTAATGGTCAGGGTTCTTTCTCCGGTCTGCACCAATCAGGCGCCTGCTTTCCGACGGACGTCATTCGCATTGCCGTCCAGCGGCTTGGAAGGAAATGGTTCAGTGCAATCTCCCTACCCCCCACGGCCCCCGTACGCGCCGCGGCCCGGAGTGAGCCAGGGGGAGTCCGACCGCAATCTCGTCGCCCAGCTGAACGGCCCCGACGGCGGTGGCCGTGCCGTCGCGCTGCTGCTGACCCGGCACTGGCGGGCGACGTACGACTACGCAGTCATCTGCCTGGCCTCCACGGAGAGTTCAGCGGCGATGGCGGCCACCGCCGCGTTCCATCAGGTGCTCGGCCGGCCCACCGGCGGCGCGCTGCGGCCCCGACTCCTCGCGGCCGTACGGGACACCGTCAAGGAGTGGGCCGCCGAGGAGAGCATTTCCACGGTGCTGCCCGAACTCCGCAAACCGACCGGTGGTCGCGGACTGCTTGCGGCGCGCTCCGTGACGCCCGAAAGGCGGCGGCTCGCCGAGCGCGCTTTCCGAGCCCTTCCGGGGGCCTCGCAATGCCTGCTCTGGCACACCGAGGCCGAGGCCGACCCCATATCCGTACCAGCTGGTCTGTTGGGGGTGGATTCGGGCACTGCGACGGCCGCTCTCGAGCAGGCTCGGGAGCAATTCCGGGCGGGCTGTGTGCGCGCCCACCGGGAACTCGCGCCCTCTGCGGAATGCCGCTTCTACAACCGCCTCCTCGATGTCCCGATTCGCCGTGGCGGGGCGCTGCTGCCGGATGTCCGACGTCATCTGATGGAGTGTCGGTACTGCCGTCACGCCGCCGAGCAGCTGAGTCATTTCGAGGGCGGCCTGGAAGTGCTGCTCGCCGAAACGGTGCTCGGCTGGGGCGCGGTCCGCTATCTCGACTCACGGCCCGGCCGCGGTGGGGGCCGTGAGCTGCCCGCCGCACGCGCCTTCGCCCGTCCGAGAAGCGGCGGACGTCACCGTCCCGCACCCGCCGGCCTCCTCGCCCCGGCCCGACGGCACACCAAGGCCGTCGTCGTCGGAATCGGCCTGACCTCCCTCGCGCTGCTGGCCACCGTGCTCACCGCCAAGGGCTGGTCCGAAGACAACGGTGTCCCTGGCGCGCAGGCCACCTGGGGGGTGCCCAGCGGCAGTTCCGGTCGGCCGAGCGCGGCGTCCCAGCCGTCGTCCGCCTCCGCGCAGCGGCCGTCGGAGGTCGGCCACGGCAGGTTCCGCAATCCGGCAGCCGACGCGTGCCTCGATGTGCGCGACGGCCGGGTGGAGCCCGGTACGGCTGCCGTACTGGCGGCCTGTTCGTCCGCCGGGTCGCAGCGGTGGTCGTACGAGAACGACGGTCTGTTGCGCAGCCTCGCCGATCCGTCCCTCTGCCTCGGCTCCGACGCCGACCGGGGAGCGGTCGCGCTGTCCGGCTGTGTGGTGCACGCGGGGCAGGTGCAGTACGACTTGACCGTGCACGGCGACTTGCTGCTGCGCTGGCGCAACGGGCAGGCCGTCGCACCCGGTCCGGGCAAGGACGTGGTCGTCACCGACCGGGACGGATCCCCGAAGCAGAGGTGGGTGCTCGAACCGGGGAGCGACGCGCCCGAGGAGTCCAGTGCCCCCGAGCCGGAGGTGCGGAAGGCTCCGGACCGGCCCTCGGAGCAGGGCCCGGACGATCCGCCCGAGCAGTACCAGACGCGTTCCGTCCAGGCCGTGGCCGGGTCCGAGCCCGATGCCGAGGCACCGGGAGCGCGTGCCGACGGCCTTCCGGCCCAGGGTCATGTCCTGCACGCGGCGTCAGCGGCGACCGCGTCCGTCGTCGCGACTCTTGAAGCCGCTCTCCACTGATCACGGGGTCACCCTGCCCGGGGGGTGACCCCGTCCTCGGTTCCTGCTCAGATCGTTGATGCGATCGGGTGCGGTCAGGCCACTGACACGAGTCACCCTCGCACATAGTTTTCCCGTCCCGCCCGTGGTGTCTAACGGAGTGTCAAGTCGGTTCTGGCGCATAGTGCGTTTCAGAGGGCGAATGCAGCCACGGGCGCCCGGCGCGTCCGCGGTCACACCGTCGTGCCCGCACACCGAAGGAGTGACGGCCCATGACCGACACCGTCTCCCGGCGATCCACGCTGCGTCTGCTGGGCGCCGCGATCGCCGTCGCCGCGGCGGCCTCCGGCGGACTCACCCCGCCGTCGCGCGCCCACGCGCAGGGCAAGCCCGGTGCGGGGGCCGCACCCCGCGTCGAGGCGCTCATCGCCAAGCTCACCCTCGACGAGAAGATCTCCCTGCTGCACGGCGCCACCGACCCCGCCACACTGGGCCAGGCGGGCTACGTCCCCGGCGTGAAACGCCTCGGCATCCCGCCACTGCGCCTCGCCGACGGCCCGGCCGGAGTCCGCGTCACCCGGCACGCCACCGCCCTGCCCGCCCCCGTCCTGCTGGCCTCCGCCTTCGACCCCGCCCTCGCCCGCCGCTACGGACAGGTCATCGGACGCGAGGGCCGCGCCCTCGGCCAGGACGTCCTGCTGTCCCCGATGGTCAACCTCATCCGCACCCCGTACGCGGGCCGCAACTTCGAGACCTTCGGCGAGGACCCGCTGCTCTCCTCCGACCTGGTCGCCGCCGAGATCGAGGGCATCCAGGGCGAGGGGCTCATCGCGACCGTCAAGCACTTCGCGATGAACAACCAGGAGAAGGACCGTACGACCGTCGATGTGCGGGTCGACGAGCAGACCATGCACGAGACCGAACTGCGTCCCTTCGAAGCGGCCGTGCAGGCCGGTACCGGCGCGGTCATGGGCGCGTACAACAAGGTCAACGGCACCTACGCCTGCGAGAACAAGGCCCTCCTCACCGACATCCTGCGCACCCGGTGGGGCTTCGACGGCTGGGTGATGACGGACTGGCGGGCCGCGCACAGCACCGCCAAGGCCCTCACCGCCGGGCTCGACATGGAGATGCCGGGCGACGTCTATTTCGGCGAGGCCCTGAAGAAGGCCGCGCAGAACCGCAGCGTGCCCGAGCAGCACATCGACCAGGCGGTACGCCGCATCCTCACCGTGATGGACCGCTTCGGGCTGCTCGACGGCAGCGCCCCGACCCGCCCCGACCGGGACGCCAAGGCGGGTGCGGCCGTCGCCCTGGAGGTCGCCAAGGCGGGCGCGACCCTGCTGCACAACGAGCGCGGCACCCTCCCGCTGGCCGCCGGGGACATCGCGGTGATCGGCCCGACCGGCGAACTGCCCTTCGTCAGCGGCGGCGGCAGCGCCCATGTCGTCCCCGACCGCGCCGACAGCCCCCTCGACGCCATCCGGGTGCGCGCCGGACGGGCCGCGAAGGTGACGTACGCGCTCGGCGAGGACCTCTACGGCAGACCGCTCCCGGCGTCCGCGCTCTCCCCCGGCTTCAAGAGCGAGGGCCAGGGCGTCGGTGCCGGGAAGACATGGACATACGACGGTGAACTGACCGTCGCCGAAACCGATGAATGGACCTTCGTCATCCACTACTCGGGCGCGGCCGACCTCCGCCCCAAGGTCCTCGTCGACGGCAAGGAACTCTTCCCGGTCAAGCCCGGCTACGGCGAATGGTTCAGCGGCGGCCTCATCTACACCGCGCCCGACCAGCTGTCCGTGCGCCGCACGACCCTGCGCCTCACCAAGGGCAAGCACACCCTGAAGATCACCGCGCGGGGCGGGGACACCGGCCAGCTGTTCCGGCTGCGGCACACCACCGGCGCGATCCGCACGCAGGACGTCGCCGAGGCGGTACGGGCCGCTCGCGCCGCCCGGCATGTCGTCCTGTTCGCCTACGAGGACGCCACCGAGGGCCAGGACCGCACCACCATCGCGCTCCCCGGCCACCAGGATGAGCTGATCGACGCGGTGACCTCGGCGAACCCGCGCACCACCGTCGTCCTCAACACCTCGTGCGCCACGTCGATGCCATGGCTCACGCGCACCGGCGCCGTGCTCCAGATGTACTACCCGGGCCAGGAGGGCGCCGCCGCCACCGCCGCCGTCCTGTTCGGAGACTGCGACCCCGGCGGCCGGCTCACCCAGACCTTCCCCGTCGACGACGACCACCATCCCGTCGCCGGCAACGCCGCCCGCTACCCCGGTGTCGGCGGCCGTGAGGAGTACACGGAGGGCATCCACCTCGGCTACCGCTGGTACGAGGCCGAGGGCGTGCCGCCCCTGTTCCCCTTCGGGCACGGGCTGTCGTACACCTCCTTCTCCTACGAGGACCTGTCCGTGCGCCCCGCCGGCCGCGGGCTCGACGTCACCTTCACCGTCCGCAACACGGGCCGGCGCGCCGGTGTCGCCGTGCCGCAGGTGTACGTCGGGAAATCGCCCGACCTCCCACTCGACCAGGCCGTACGGGTGCTGGGCGCCTATCGGCGACTCTCCCTGCTCCCGGGCGAACAGCGCCGCGTCACCGTGCACGTCGCCGCCCGCACCCTCTCCTCGTGGGACCCGAACCGCCATGACTGGGCACTCGGCACGGGCCTGCGCGTGGTGTGGGTCGGGGCGTCGGCGCGGGATCTGCGGCTGCGGGGACTGGGAGAGGTACGCGGATAGGGCGTCGGGGCACACGCGCCGGGGGCGTTCGTACGACGGCTCTCAAGACCGCACAGTCGCGGCGGCGCCCTCGGTCGCCGCGGCCGTGGCACCGGCCAGCAGGCGCAGCGCGGCCTCGGAGGGGGTGCCGGGCTCCGCGGTGTAGGCGATCAGTCGCCGGCCGGAGCTGCCGGGGATGACGAGGTTCTCGAAGCTGAGGTCCATCGCGCCGACCAGCGGATGGCGCACGTGCTTCACGCCCGAGGTGCAGGTGCGCACCGGATGCCGGGCCCACAGGGCGGCGAACTCGCGGCAGTTCATGGAGAGTTGACCGATCAGCTCGGCCAGCGAGCGGTCGTCCGGATGCCGTCCGGCGACCAGCCGCAGCGAGGCGACGCCCAGCTGCGCCTCCTCGTGCCAATCGGTGAACAGCCCGCGGTACCGCTCGTCCAGGAAGAGCATCCGGGTCAGGTTGGGGCGGGCCGCCGCAGTGTCGGGGCTGTCGGGCGCCAGGTGTCCGGCGAGCAGTGCGTGGCCCAGACGGTTCCAGGCGACGACGTCGTTACGCCGGTCCAGGACGAGCGCGGGCACGTCGGTCATGGCCGCGAGCAGCTGCCGTGCCGAGTGTCCGGCGTGCGACACCCGAGGAGCGGCGGGGCGTCGTGCGGACGTGGGCCGGGCGAGGTTCTTGAGGTGGGCGGTCTCGTCCGCGGTGAGACGCAGGGTGCGCGCGATGGCGTTCAGCACCGAGTCCGAGGCACCCAGGGCGCGGCCCTGTTCCAGCCGGGTGTAGTGCGTGATGCTGACGCCCGCCAGCATGGCCAGCTCCTCGCGGCGCAACCCCGGGACGCGTCGGCGGGACGGCTGCGGGGCGATGCCGACGTCCTCGGGACGCAGGGCGGCACGGCGGGACTTGAGGAAGTCCCCCAGCTCGGACGGGGCGTCCATCGATGCCTCCCGGGTGGTGGGCCGCTTCGACCCCCATGATGCCAACGGTGCCCGGCGTCCGGATGCCGCGAGGGTGGTCATGTGATGACTACCCTCGCGCTTGCTGCCCGGCAGAGGGTTCTGGCTGGGATGCCGAGGGCCGACGAGCCTCTTTCTCCACAACGCCTCGCAACGCCGCGTGAGAGAAAGGGACTCGACACGATGTCCGTCACCGTGGCTCCGGCCACCGCACTCACCCCCCGGCTGAAGCTCGTGCTGGTGCTGCTGCTCGCCGCCCAGTTCATGCTCGCCGTGGACTTCTCGATCCTGAACGTTGCACTGCCGGTGATCGGTGCGGGCCTGGGCTTCTCGCTGACGCACCTCCAGTGGATCGCCACCGCCTTCGCCCTCTGCGCGGCCGGCTTCACGCTGCTCTTCGGCCGGGTCGCGGACCTGTTCGGCCGGCGGCGGCTGTTCCTCGGCGGTCTCGTGGTGCTCGCCGCTGCCTCGCTGGTGGGCGGCCTGGCGCAGAGCCCGGAGATGCTGATCGCGGCGCGGGTCTTCCAGGGCCTGGCCACGGCAGCGGTGACCTCGGCCGGCCTGTCACTGCTGACGACCTCGTTCCCGGAGGGGCCGCTGCGTGAGAAGGCGCTCGGCCTCAACGGGGCGCTGATGTCCGCCGGGTTCACCACCGGAGCCGTCCTCGGCGGTCTGCTCACGGACCTGCTGTCGTGGCGCTGGGCGTTCTTCATCAACGTGCCCGTGGCCCTGGTCGTCCTGTTCGTCGCCCCGACGGTCATCCAGGAGTCCCGGCCCGACGAGCGCCCGAAGCTGGACGTGCCCGGCGCCGTCAGCGTGACGCTCGGTCTCCTCGCCGTCGTCTTCGGCTTCACCCAGGCCGGTGAGCACGGCTGGGGCTCGGCGCAGGCGCTGCTGTCGCTGGCTGCCGGAGCGGTGCTGCTGCTGGTGTTCTACGCCGTGGAGGCCAGGGTGCCCGCGCCGCTGGTGCCGCTCGGCGTGCTCCGCAAGCGGTCGGTGGCCTGGGGCAATGTCGCCGGTCTGATCGCGTTCCTCACCGAGACCTCCCTCGTCTTCCTGCTGACCCTCTACCTCCAGGAAGTGCTCGGCTTCTCCCCGCTGGCGGCCGGCCTGTCCTTCGGTGTGCTCGGCGTCGGCACGGTCGTCGGCGGCACCATCGCCCCGAAGGTCATCGGGAGGGCCGGCAGCAGGCCGACGCTGATCGTGGGCGGCATCCTGCAGACCGTGTTCACGGCCGCACTCCTCGGACTCGGCGACGACCGGTCCTGGATGTGGTTGGTGTTGGTCGCCACCTTCGCCGGCGGCGTGGGCAACATGCTCGTCATCGTCGGTTTCATGGTCACAGCCACCTCCGGTCTCGCCGACCACGAGCAGGGACTGGCCACCGGCCTCGCCACCATGACCCAGCAGGTCGGCATCACCATGGGAACGCCCGTCATGGCCGCGGTCGCCGCCGCGGCCATGACCGGAACCGGCACGGCGGCGATCCTTGACGGCCTGAAGGCAGCCATCGCCGTGAACGCGGCCATCGTGCTCCTGGGCGTCCTGACCAGCGCCGTGTTCCTGCGCGACACCCGGGCGAGCACCCGGTGAACGCCCTGCAACCTGTGGGACGCCGTGGTGCCAGTGTGACCCGGTAGGCTTCCCGGCGTGCGCCCGGCTCCGGGCGCACGCCGGGAAATGAAGCAGGGCGCGAATCGGGAGGAAGCGGCGTTGCACGTCCAGGAATGGCTCGAGACGGTACCCGCGGTCGCCATCTACGCACTGGTGGGTGTGGTGATCGGCCTGGAGAGCCTGGGCATCCCGCTGCCGGGCGAGATCATCCTGGTCTCCTCCGCGCTGCTCGCCTCCCAGCACGGCGACATCGACCCCTTCATCCTCGGAGCGTGCGCCAGCGCCGGCGCCATCATCGGCGACTCGATCGGTTACGCCATCGGCCGCAAGGGCGGACGCCCCCTGCTGGCCTGGCTCGGCAAGAAGTTCCCCAAGCACTTCAGCGAGGGCCATGTCGCCACCGCCGAGCGTTCCTTCCAGAAGTGGGGCATGTGGGCCGTCTTCTTCGGCCGCTTCGTCGCCCTCCTCCGCATCTTCGCCGGCCCCCTCGCCGGCGTACTGCACATGCCGTACTGGAAGTTCCTCATCGCCAACGTCTTCGGCGGCATCCTCTGGGCAGGCGGCACGACGGCAGTCATCTACTACGTCGGCATCGTGGCCGAGTCCTGGCTGAAGCGCTTCTCCTGGCTGGGCCTGGTGGCAGCGGTCCTGATCGGCCTGACGTCGATGCTGATCATCAAGCGCAAGGCAAAGAAGACCCAGGTCGCACAGAAGGAGCCGGAGCCGGTAGGCGCCGGGGAGTAGAACGCCGCCAGGGGCGCGGGGAACTGCGCGACAAGCCACATCCAACCCGCAGACCGCGTACGACCCTCTAGCCCCCGTGCTCTTCCCGGTGTGCCGTGGCCAACTCCGCATACATCGTCCCGTTGAGCGTGACCCCCTGACGCTCTTCCTCAGTCAACTCCCGCTTCACCTTCGCGGGAACGCCCGCAACCAAGGAACCCGGCGGCACCCGCATCCCCTGCGGCACCAACGCCTGCGCGGCAACAAGAGACCCCGCCCCGATCACCGCACCGTTCAGCACAGTCGCCCCCATCCCGATCAGGCAGTCGTCCTCAACGCTCGCCCCATGCACCACCGCGTTGTGCCCCACGGACACCCGCGCACCGATGCTCACAGGGAAACCGGGGTCGGCATGCAACGTGCAGTTGTCCTGGATATTGCTCTGAACCCCGACAGAGATCCGCTCCACGTCACCGCGCACCACCGCGCCGTACCAGACGCTCGCCCCAGCCTCCAGCGTCACATCCCCGATCACCGTGGACGTGGGCGCCACGAAAGCCTCCATGTCGATCTTCGGCTCCCTGCCGCCGATGCCCTTGATCAGCGCTTTGTGCGTCATCACCGTCTCCTGTCGTCCGCGGTACACCGGAACGCTACCGCCACCTGGTAGGGCGAAGATCACAGCCCCTCGACCTCATAAGGCGGCCGAACGCTCAGTACGGTAAGCGGGTGCTCAAGCGCAAGAACACGTTCTCGTCCTGGCGGCGCAGCCTCACGCAGCGCGCCGTCCACGCGGGCTGGGCCTGGGCGCAGCGCACGGGTTCGGTGACGGCCGAGAGCCCCGGCCGGTTCCACTTCGGCGCGATCGGCGAAGCCACCCGCCTCGCCTTCCCGCTCGGCACGGTCTTCGGCGAACCCTGGATCCACCTCGGCTCCCACTGCATCGTCGGCGAGCAGGTGACCCTGACCGCCGGTCTGATGCCCGACCTGGACCTCGGCCCGGAGCCGATCCTGCGCATAGGCGACGGAGTGGTCCTGGGCCGTGGCAGCCATGTCATCGCCGACACGACGGTCACCATCGGCAGCGACTGCTACTTCGGGCCGTACGTCTATGTCACGTCCACGAACCACTCCTACGACGATCCACACCAGCCCATCGGCAAGCAGTGGCCGCGGATGGAGCCGGTGGAGATCGGTCCGGGCTGCTGGATCGGCACCGGCGCGGTGATCCTGCCCGGCGCCCGGATCGGCCGGAACGTCGTGGTGGCGGCGGGGGCGGTCGTACGAGGCGTGGTGCCCGACCATGCCGTGGTGGCGGGCGCGCCCGCCCGGGTCGTACGACGCTGGACTCCCGGCGAGGGCTGGCAGCCGCCGCTGAGGACCCCGGCGCCCGTGCCGATTCCGGACGGGGTCACGCCGGAGCAGTTGCTGGCGCTGGGGGAGTTGGACGAGGAGGCCGCGGCCAGGCTCGCGCAGCTGGACGCCGAGGCCTGAGCGGCCCCGGTCAGCCCGTCGCCAGCAGCAGCGTGCCGACCAGGGCGAGGCCCGCGCCGGCCGCCTGGATCGTGCGCAGCCGTTCGCTGAGGAAGCCGCGTGCGGCCAGGGCGGTCACCACCGGGTAGAGCGAGGCGAGTACCGCGGCCACGGTGACCGGGCCGTGCTGGGCGGCGATCGAGTAGGTGCCGTTCGCCGCGACGTCCGCCAGTCCGACGAAGGCCAGCGCGGGCAGCGAGGCCCACAGGAAGCCGCCCTCCGGGACGGCCGCGGCGCCCTTCTTCACGGAGGCGTAGAGCGCGAGGCCGCCCGCCGCCACGTTCGTCACGCGCTGCACGAAGAGGGCGAGGAAGAGACCCGTGACGGTCGTCGACGCCTCCGCGATCAGCGCGAACACCGCGCCGAAGCCCAACGCCGCGATCAGCGTGAGCAGGATGGCCTGGCGCTGCACCGGCGCGCCCCTGAGCTGTGGTCCGCCCGCGAGGACGACACCGAGGACGGCGACCGCTACCCCCGCGACCTGCACCAGGCCGGGCCGCTCACCCAGGAAGAGCCCGACACCGACCGGGACGGCGACGCCCAGCGTGCCGAGCGGGGAGACCACGCCCATCGGCCCGAGCGCCAGTGCCTTGTAGAAGCAGAGGAGGGCGACCGGCCCGACGAGCCCGGCCGCGATCGCGAACCACAGCCGTGGACCGGCCTCGCTCCAGGCGCCCGTGACCACCACGATCACGCCGAGTACCGCAGCCGCGATCGTCTGCGAGACGACGACCACGGTGAGCGCCGGGGTGCGCCGGGTCAGCAGTCCGCCGCCGAAGTCGGCCAGCCCCCACAACAGGCTGCTGGCCAGGGCGAAGAATGCTGTCACGGGTACCCTCGCAGTACAGTTCGGTGAACACATGGGTGCGTCGGTTGCACTCCACCGTAGTTCAATGAACTGAACGTTGTCATCCAGAATATTGACCTAGATGTTGGACGGAATGTGTCGGACCTCGACCTGCTGACCCAATCCCTGGCGCGCAACGTCAAGCACTGGCGATCGGTGCGCGGCTACACGCTGGACGTGCTCGCCGGCCGGTCCGGCGTCAGCCGCGGCATGCTCATCCAGATCGAGCAGGCCCGCACCAATCCCAGCCTCGGCACGGTCGTCAAGATCGGCGACGCCCTCGGGATCAGCATCACCACCCTCCTCGACTACGGGCAGGGCCCGAAGGTCCGTATCGTCCCCGCCGAGCAGGCCGTACGGCTGTGGCACACCGACGCCGGCAGCTACAACCTCCTCCTCGCGGGCGCCGAGGCCCCCGGCCCGCTGGAGATGTGGCAGTGGCTCCTGATGC
This sequence comes from Streptomyces sp. DG2A-72, assembly GCF_030499575.1. Classification (NCBI taxonomy): domain Bacteria; kingdom Bacillati; phylum Actinomycetota; class Actinomycetes; order Kitasatosporales; family Streptomycetaceae; genus Streptomyces; species Streptomyces sp. DG2A-72. The sequence continues at coordinate 1,353,988 of NZ_JASTLC010000001.1, read as the reverse complement.
CGGGCGAGAGCAGCCCCTCGGATCCGCACCCCACCGGCACGGTCGAGCTTCTGCACGTCACGGAAGGCGAACTCACTCTCACGGTCGACGGCGTGGAGTACCGGGTCCCGGCCGGCTCGAGCGCCTCCTTCGAGGCCAACACCCCGCACGTGTACGGCAATACGGGCGACGCGCCGATGCGTATGGTCATGGCGGTCTCGGTCCCGCCCGTGCACTGAAGCGGCCCTGTTACCGTGCGGTCATGGACGCACCCATCGGACACTTCGACACCGCCGCCCCGGCCCCCGACTCCCTCGACGAGCTGACCCGCCCGGTCGCCGACGCCGTACGCCACTGGAGCGGCAGCGTCCCCGCCGACCAGATCGTCTACGTCGACACCGACCCGGAGTGGGCCGACACCGCCGTCTTCGTGGAGCACTACGGCCGGGAGTTGCTGGAGCAGTCCGCGAACTGCGTGGTGGTCGCGGGCAAGCGCGGCGGCGAGAGCACGCTCGCCGCCTGTGTGGTCCTGTCCACCGCCCGGGTCGACGTCAACGGCGTCGTCCGCCGCCAACTCGGCGCGCGCAAGGCCTCGTTCGCGTCGATGGACACCGCGACCGGCGAGACCGGCATGGAGTACGGCGGCATCACCCCGATCGGACTGCCCACCGGCTGGCCGGTGTTGGTGGACTCCGCCGTCGTCGACCTGCCGTACGTCCTGGTCGGCAGCGGGCGCCGACGCGGCAAGCTGCTGGTGCCGGGGAAGGTGTTCGCCGAGCTCCCGGGAGCCGTGGTCCTGGAGGGGCTGGGCGTTCCGGTGTGACGCTCAGGTGTGGTGGGCCAGTGTCAGATGCGGATCCGCCTCGCCCGGGACCGGCGCCGGATCGGCGTGCACCAGGGCCGCGGTGAGCCGCGGAATCGCGTGCAGCAGCGCGTGTTCGGCATTCACGGCGACGGCATGCGCTTGACGTACCGTCGAATCCCCGTCCACGACGACCGCCACCTCGGCGCGCAGCCGATGCCCGATCCAGCGCAGCCGCAGCTCACCCACCTCACGCACCCCCGGCACCTCCCGCAGCGCCTGCTCGGCCCGGTCCACCAGGGCCGGGTCGACGGCGTCCATCACGCGCCGGAACACCTCCCGTGCCGCGTCGCGCAGCACCAGCGTGATCGCGGCCGTGATCGCCAACCCCACGATCGGGTCGGCGAGTTGCCAGCCCAACGCGGCGCCCCCGGCACCCAACAGCACTGCCAGTGACGTGAATCCGTCCGTACGGGCATGCAGCCCGTCCGCGACCAGTGCGGCCGAGCCGATCTCCCGCCCGACCCTGATCCGGTAGCGGGCCACCCACTCGTTGCCCGCGAAGCCGACGAGGGCGGCCACGGCGACCGCCGGAATGTGCTCGACGGGGCGTGGGTCGATCAGCCGCTCGATCGCCGTCCACCCCGCGAAGGCCGCGGACGCGGCGATCGTCAGCACGATCGCGATACCCGCCAGATCCTCGGCGCGTCCATAGCCGTAGGTGAACCGCCGCGTAGCCGCACGCCGGCCCAGCACGAACGCGATCCCGAGCGGTACGGCGGTCAGCGCGTCCGCGGTGTTGTGCACCGTGTCGCCGAGCAGCGCGACCGAGCCGGACACTGCCACAACGACTGCCTGCGCCAGCGCCGTCACCCCCAGCACCGCGAGCGAGACCCACAGCGCCCGCATGCCGCGTGCGGAGGATTCCAGGGCGGAGTCGAGCTTGTCGGCGGTCTCGTGGGAGTGGGGGGTGAGGAGGTGGGTCAGGCGGTGGCGGAGGGAGTGACTGTGACTGTGGGGGGTGCCGTGGTGTTCGTGGTGGTGCCCGTCGCTCACGTGGGTCCCCTTCCGTTGCGTGCTGGTGGACGTCTTCCCGTCCACGACGCCATTATGTGCGTATGAGCGCACGCATGCACCTGTCACCTGCGCACCATGCGCATCCGCGCACCCCCGGCGAGGAACAGTTCGCACTCGCCGCCGAGATCCTGGCGCTGCTCGGCGACCGCACCCGGCTCACGCTGCTGCACGCCCTCAGGGCGGGGGAGGCCGACGTCACGACGCTGACGGAGGCGTGCGGGGCGGCGCGGCCGGCGGTGAGCCAGCACCTGGCCAGGCTGCGGCTGGCGGGGCTGGTGAACACGCGGAAGGAGGGGCGCCGGGTGATCTACTCGCTGCGTGACGGCCATCTGCGCCGGCTCGTGGACGAGGCGCTGAACGTGGCCGACCACCGGCTCAGCGACCGGCCCGTGCACGACTGAGGCGACTGCGGTCAGCTGCCGGTGTTCAGCCCCAGGTAGCCCTCCGCGAACGCCGCAGCCGCCAGGCGTGAGTCGAAGAGGCGGTGCAGCCGGGCGCGGGTGGTGCCCGCGCGGTACGGGTCGCCGGACGAGGTGCCGTGGTAGACCTCGGAGAGCCACTGCGAGAACTCCGCGTAGTCCCAGGCACGGCTCACGCAGGTCGCCGAATAGCCGTCAAGGCCGCTGCCGTCGCCCTTCGTGAGGTGGGCGACGAGCGCGTCGCCGAGCAGGAAGGCGTCGTGCAGGGCGAGGTTCAGGCCCTTCGCCGCGATCGGTGCGGTGAGGTGGGCCGCGTCGCCCGCCAGGAACAGCCGCCCGAACACCATCGGCTCGACGACGTAGTTGTGCATGTCGAGGACGCGCTTCTCGATCAGCCGCCCTTCGGTGAGCGGCGGGGCGCCGGCCGCGCCGAGCCGCGCCTGCAGCTCGGACCAGACCCTGTCGTGCGACCAGTTCTCCGGGTCGTCGCCGGGCGGGCACTCCAGGTAGTAGCGGGTGACCTCGGGGCTGCGGGCCATGTGTCCGGCGAAGCCGCCTGGATGCATGCCGAACAGCACGCAGTCCGCCGACTGCGGTGCCTCGGCGAGAAGCGCCAGCCACCCGATGCCGTAGTCGTGGCGCGCGATCCGGGTCCGGTCGGGCGGCAGTACCGTCCGGGTCACTCCGCGCGCCCCGTCGCAGCCCGCGACGAAGTCGCAGTGCAGGACCTGCCGTTGACCGGTCTCCGGGCAGAGGTACGACACCGACGGCCGGTCCGAGTCCAGGTCGTGCAACTCGACGTCCCGCACGCCGAAGCGGATGGCGCCGCCCCACACGTCCGCGTACTCGCGCACCAGGTCCGTCACCAGCAACGGCTGCGGATAGACGAAGTGATGCTGCCCCGTCAGCTCGCCGTACGAGAACCGGAACCGCTCGCCGGCGAAGCGGAACTCGCACTCGGTGTGCAGCTGGGCGCGCTCCAGCAGGTTCGCGGCGAGGCCGCGCCGTTCCAGACCGCGTACGGCCCACTCCTCGATGACTCCGGCCCGCGGCCGGCGCTCGATGAACTCCCGTGTCTCGGTCTCCAGGACCACACAGTCGACGGAGGCGGCCCGCAGGATGTTGCCGAGGGTCAGCCCGGCGGGCCCGGCGCCCACGATGACGACCGGAAAGCGTTGCGGGGCGGGGGAGTTGGGGTGGGGGGCGGCGAAGGTCACCCGTGCATTATGGGGCGCCGGGGCGCCGCGCGGGAGTGCCGATGCGATGCGCGGACGTATGCCCTGGCCTCACGGACGTATGTCCTGCGCGCAGCGGAAGCCCATGTGGCCGCTGGTGCTGTCGGGGGTGTTGGCGCTGCGGGCCGCGACGCGGTAGCGGTTGCAGTACGACTTGTGGCACATGTGCGAGCCGCCGCGGATGACCTTGGCGGTGCCGGAGCCGGGACCGGTGGGGTTGATGTGGTTCACGGTGGTGTGGTCGGTGGCCCACCAGTCGGCGCACCACTCCCAGACGTTCCCGGAGACGTTGTACAGGCCGAAGCCGTTGGGGTCGAAGGCGTCCACGGGCGCGGTGCCGCGGTAGCCGTCGTCGGCGGTGTTCTTCGTCGGGAAGCTGCCGCGCCAGATGTTGCAGCGGAACTCGCCGCCCGGGTTGAGCTCGTCGCCCCAGGGATAGCGCCGCTGCTCCAGTCCGCCGCGGGCCGCGTACTCCCACTCGGCCTCCGTGGGCAGCCGCTTGCCCCCCCAGGCCGCGTACGCCGCCGCGTCCTGCCACGACACATGCACCACCGGGTGGTCGCCGCGGTCCTCCACCGTGCTGCCGGGCCCCTCCGGACGCTGCCAGGTCGCACCCTCGATCCCGCACCACCAGGGCGTCTGCTCGGGACGCGGGGCACCACGGCGCAGGGCGCCGGGCAGGAAGCCCGCGAAGACGTACGACCAGCCGAAGCGCTCGGCATCGGTGATGTGCCCGGTGTCGTCGACGAAGGCCGCGAACTGCTCGTTGGTCACCGCGCACGCGTCGATACGGAACGCGTCGAGCCGCACCGCCCGGACCGGACCCTCACCGTCGGCCGGAAATCCCTCGCTGTCCTCCGCGCCCATCAGGAACTCGCCACCGGGCAGCAGCACCATGCCTTCCGTGGAGCCGCCTCTTGCCGCCGTCGGCGGCGGTGCGGACAGCGCCAGAGGCTGCGTCTGCCCGCGTCCCGACGGCGAGCAGCAGGGAGACTCGTGCATCTGTGTTCCTCAAGGTGAAGTGCGCCTTGGTACGCGTCCGGACCCTAACTCAGCCGAGGTATCTCGATCGCCGGGCACCGGTCCATCACCATCTCCAGGCCTGCCGCCCGGGTGCGGTGGTACGCCGCCTCGTCGATGACGTCGAGCTGGAACCAGACCGCCTTGGCCCCCTTCGCGACCGCCTCGTCGGCGACAGCACCGGCGAGATCGCTGTTGACGAAGACATCGACGACGTCGACTGGGAAGGGGATCGCCTCCAGGGACGGGTATCCCTTCTCTCCGTGGACCGTCTCGGCCTTCGGGTGGACGGGCACGATCCGCTTGCCGAAGCGCTGCAGCACATCGGCGACGCCATGGGCCGCGCGCCGCTCGTTGTTCGACAGGCCCACCACGGCCCAGGTGTCGCCGAGCTCGGTGAGGATCTTGCGGACCGTCGCTGCGTCTCCGTACACCGCTGGCCTCCTGGGCATCGAGGAAGAGCTGTCGTAGCGCACAACGGGTGAAGCGGCGCAGTGATTCCCGTTCCCAGCCGACTCGCGTGCCCTCTTGATTCCCGCCAACGTGTCCGGATTTCGCGCCGGATCCTGCGTACGGCCCTCCGTCCGCCTACGCTCACCCCGTGCTGCGCATCACCGACGCCCGTACCGGCGACTTTGTCGCCGCCGCTCCCGTCCGGCGGGGGCTGACCCGAGTCGAGGCCCATCCGCCGGGCTTCGGCATGACCGGCCTGCGGGTGCTGCTCGCCGCGGATCTGCTCGTCCGCGCCCTGGAACTCGGCGGCACACCGGTCTGGGCGCTGCTGAGCTGCGAACGGGAGCCCGCCGAACTGGTGGCGGGCGCGGCGGCACTCGGCATCCGGCCCTTCGAACACAGCCGGGACGCCGACCCGGGCCTGGGCGAGGCACAGGTCATCCATGTGGTGACCGAGGGCGACAGTGCACCCGACGGCGTCCGCGTCGCCGTAGCCCCCGTCCAGCCGGAGGCCCCCGAAGGCGCCGACCCCGCCGCGCTGAGGCTGGCGCTGCTGTCCCGTCCGCGCGCCGCGTCGGTGCGGCTCGACCAGGCCGCTCTCGGCGAGGCGGACGAGACGCTGCGTCGTTGGCGGAGTGCCGTCGCCGCCTGGGCGCACCGGCCCTCGCGGCCGGTCCCCGACGAGGTGCGCGGACGGCTCCGTACCGCCTGGGAGGACGACCTCGACGTCCCCGAGGTGCTGGCGACCTTGAGGTGGGCGGAGACCGAGCCCGACCTCCCCGACGGCGCCCGCTTCGAGACGTACGCCTACGCCGACCGGCTCCTGGGTCTCGACCTCACCCGCGACCTGGGGGCCCCGTCATGAACGCCCGCTTCGGAACCGGCCCCCTGCGCCGCCTGGTCGTCCTGCGGCACGCCAAGTCCGCCTGGCCGGACGGCGTCGCCGACCACGCCCGCCCGCTCGCTCCGCGAGGCCGCCGGGACGCGCCCGCCGCGGGCATCGCGCTCGCCGAGGCCGACTGTCTGCCGGACCTGGCGCTGTGCTCCACCGCCGTCCGCGCCCGGCAGACCTGGGAACTGGCCTCCGCCCAGTGGGGCACCCCGCCGCCGGTGCGCCACGACCCGAGACTGTACGCGGCCGACGTCCCCGACCTGCTTTCCGTCGTGCACGACGTGTCCGCCGAGGTCGAGACCCTGCTGCTGATCGGGCACAACCCCGGCCTGGAAGAACTGGTCCTCGCGCTCGCCGGCGACAGTCTCGACGACGCGCTGGAGAGAGTCCGTGTGAAGTTCCCGACGTCGGCGATCGCCGTCCTGGCCTGGTACGGCACGTCATGGCGGGGTCTCGCCCCGGGCGGAGCCCTGCTGACGTCGATGACGGTGCCGCGCGGGAAGAAGTAGCGGCAAGAAGTAGCGGCAAGAAGTAGCTGTCCACGCGCGCGTGCCCTGCGCATAGGCTGGCCCGATGCAGGACGAGTACCGCACAGTGGCCCGCGCGGGCGTGCACGAGACCGAGGTCAACCGCTCCCGCTTCATCTGTGCACTGGCGCCGGCCGCCACCGAGCAGGAGGCCCAGGACTTCGTCGTGGCCGTCCGCAAGGAGCACGCGGACGCCACCCACAACTGCTACGCGTACGTCATCGGTGCCGACGCCGCGATCCAGAAGGCGAGCGACGACGGCGAACCCGGCGGCACCGCGGGCGTCCCCATGCTCCAGATGCTGCTCCGTCGCGACATGCGGTACGTCGTCGCCGTCGTCACCCGCTACTACGGCGGCGTCAAGCTCGGCGCGGGCGGCCTCATCAGGGCGTACGGCGGTGCGGTGGGCGAGGCCCTGGACACCCTCGGCACGATCACCCGCAGGCGCTTCCGCCTCGCCACGGTGACCGTCGACCACCTGCGTGCGGGCAAGGTCCACAACGACCTGCGCGCCACCGGCCGCGAGGTGCGGGACGTGCGCTACGGCGAGGCCGTCACGATCGAGATCGGGCTGCCGGACGCCGATGTGGAGGCGTTGCGGGCGTGGCTGGCCGACGCCACCGCGGGGACGGCCGGGTTCGAACTGGGTGGAGAGGCGTACGGGGACGCCTGACAGAAACGGCAAGGAGCGCATAACGGGCAAGCGCATGTGCCGTCATGACGGGCCGATACGGGAGTAACCACCCGTGATGTCAGACCCGGCCGTTAGTCTTCGGGGATCATGAGGCTCCTGCACACTTCCGACTGGCATCTGGGCCGGGCGTTCCACCGCGTGAACATGCTCGACGCCCAGGCCGAGTTCATCGCCCACCTCGTCACGACCGTGCGTGAGCGCGAGGTGGACGCGGTGGTCGTGTCGGGAGACGTGTACGACCGGGCGGTCCCGCCGCTCGCCGCGGTCGAGCTGTTCGACGACGCCCTGCACCGGCTCGCCGACCTCGGCGTGCCGACGGTGATGATCTCCGGGAACCATGACTCGGCGCGCCGGCTCGGCGTCGGCGCCGGGCTCATGGAACACGCGGGCATCTTCCTGTGCACCGATGCCTCGTCGGCCGGGATGCCGGTGATCCTGGCGGACGAGCACGGCGACGTGGTGTTCTACGGCCTGCCCTACCTCGAACCTGCCCTGGTCAAGGGCGAGTTCAAGGTGGAGAAGCCGGGACACGAGGCTGTCCTCGCAGCCGCCATGGACCGCGTCCGCTCCGACCTCGCCACACACGCCCCCGGCACCCGCTCCGTCGTCCTCGCGCACGCCTTCGTCACCGGCGGCGAGGCCAGCGACAGCGAACGGGACATCACGGTCGGCGGGGTGGCCTCGGTCCCCGCCGGGGTGTTCGACGGCGTCGACTATGTGGCGCTCGGTCATCTGCACGGCTGCCAGACCATCACCGAGCGCGTGCGCTACTCCGGTTCCCCGCTGCCGTACTCCTTCTCGGAGGCCGCCCATCGCAAGACCATGTGGCTCGTCGACCTGGCCGCCGACGGGTCGGTGACCGCCGAGCGCGTCGACTGCCCGGTGCCTCGTGCGCTGGCCCGGATCCGCGGCACCCTGGAGGAACTGCTCGCCGACCCCGGCCTGGCCCGGCACGAGGAGGCGTGGGTCGAGGCCACGCTCATCGACCCGGTCCGCCCGGCCGACCCGATGGCCCGGCTCACCGAGCGCTTCCCGCACACGCTGAGCCTCGTCTTCGACCCCGAGCGGGCGCCGGAGGATCCTGACGTGTCGTACGCCAAGCGGCTCGCCGGCCGCAGCGACCAGCAGATCGCCGAGGACTTCGTGGCCCATGTGCGCGGCGCCGGGCCCGATGAGCACGAGCGGACCGTGCTGCGGGACGCGTTCGACGCGGTGCGCGCGGACGGAACCGTGAGGGAGGTGGCGCGATGAGGCTGCACCGCCTGGACATGACCGCCTTCGGGCCCTTCGGCGGGTCCCAGTGCGTCGACTTCGACGAGTTGTCGGCGGCCGGCCTCTTCCTCCTGCACGGACCGACCGGCGCCGGCAAGACCTCGGTCCTGGACGCCGTGTGCTACGCGCTGTACGGCTCGGTGCCCGGTGCCCGCCAGGGCGGTTCGCTGCGCAGCGACCATGCGGCGGCCGGTACCCGCACCGAGGTCACCCTCGAACTCACCGTCGCCGGACGCCGGTTGGAGCTGACCCGGCAGCCCTCCTGGGAGCGGCCGAAGAAGCGAGGTGTGGGGACGACCCTCGACAAGGCCCAGAGCTGGCTGCGCGAGTACGACGCCGCCACCGGCGCCTGGAAGGACCTCAGCCGCTCCCACCAGGAGATCGGCGAGGAGATCACCCAACTCCTCGGCATGAGCCGCGAGCAGTTCTGCCAGGTCGTGCTGTTGCCGCAGGGCGATTTCGCACGCTTCCTGCGCGCGGACGCCGAGGCACGCGGCAGACTGCTGGGCCGCCTCTTCGAGACGCACCGCTTCGCGGAGGTCGAGAAGAGCCTGGCCGAGCGCCGTCGCGCCACCGAGGCCCGGGTGCGCGACCAAGACGCCGCTCTGCTGGCCGACGCGCACCGCATGCAGCAGGCGGCGGGCGACGCCATGGACCTGGCGGAGCTGGCGCCCGGCGACCCCGGACTGGCCGACGCCGTCATGAGCGCCGCCGCCGTCGCCCGCAGCACCGCCCGCGAACAGTTGACGATCGCCCACTGCCGCCTCACGGCCGCCGAGTCCGGGCAGGCCGCGGCTGACCGGGCCCTGGCCGACGTACGCGAACTGGCGCGGCTGCAACAGCGGTTCGCTCAGGCACGCGAGCGCGCGGCGCTGATGGAGGAGCGCGTCGACGCCTACCGGGAGGCGCAGGCGCGCATGGAGCGGGCCCGCAAGGCGGAGGTGGTGGCGCCCGCGCTGGAGCTGCGGGAGGCCGCCGACGCCGAACACCGGCGCGCGGCGGCGGCACAGGCACGCGCGCGTGCCCTGCTGCCGGAGGCCTTCGCCGGCTCCGGCGTGGGCGGACTCGCCGCCGCCGCACGCCGGGCCGCCGAGGAGCTGGGCGGCCTGGAGTCGGCCCGTCGCGCCGAACACCGGCTGACCGAACTCGTCGCCGAGCGGGCTCACCTGGACCGTCAGGAGCGCGCCGACGACGACGTCCGCCAGGAGGCGGAGGCCTGGCTCGCCGAGTGGGAGGCGACCCGCGCCGCGCTCCAGGCCCGCATCGACAACGCCCAGCAGGCCGCGACCCGGGCCGAGCAGCTCGCCGTACAGCGCGAACCCGCCCAGCGGCGGCTCGGGGCGGCCCGGCAGCGGGACCAGTTCGCGGGCGACACCGAAGCCGCACAGCAGCAGGCGCTCGCCTCGGCCGAGCGTGCGGTCGAGGCTCGCGCCCACTGGCTGGACCTCAAGGAGCAGCGCCTGAACGGCATCGCCGCCGAACTCGCCGCGAACCTCACCGACGGCGAGCCCTGCGCCGTCTGCGGAGCCACCGAACACCCCGCTCCCGCACGCAAGGTCGCCGGGCACGTCGACCGGGAGGCGGAGGAGCGTGCACTCGCCGCCTACCAGCGCGCCGACGAACAGCGCGCGGAGGACGAGCGGCGCCTCGGCCTCGTACGGGAAGCCCTGGCCGCTGCCACCGCGGAGGCCGGAGACGCGCCAACGGACCAACTCGCCGAAGAGGCAGAGGAGTTGGAGCGGCTGTACGAACAGGCGCGCCGCGACGCGTCCGGGCTGCACTCCGGGCACGAGGAGCTGCGCCGGGCCGAGCAGGAGCACGAGCGGCGCACCGCCGTACGGCAGGAGGCGGACGTACGAGCCGCGTCGCGGGTGGGACACCGGGAGCGCCTGGAGCTGGAGAAGGCCGCGCTGAAGGAGGAGTTGGCACAGGCCCGGGGCGCCTCGGCGAGCGTGGCCGCGCGGGCGGCGCAGCTGGAGCAGCAGGTCGCCCTGCTCTCGGACGCCGCCGACGCCGCGCGGGCCGCCGAGGAGAGCGCCGAGCGGCTCAAGGCCGCGGACGGCCGGCTCGCCGAGTCCGCCTTCCGCGCCGGGTTCGACACCCCGCAGGCCGCGGCGTCCGCCCTGCTCGACGACGCGGCCCACCGCGAGCTGCAACAGCGGCTGGACGCCTGGCAGTCCGAGGAGGCCGCCGTCCGCGCGGTCCTCGCCGAGGACGACACCGCGGCCGCCGCCCAGCAGCCGCCCGCCGACCTCGAAGCGGCCGAGCGGGCCGCGTCGGCCGCGGCCCAGCGGCTGCGCGACGCCGCGTCCGCCCGCGACGCGGCGGCCCGGCGCTGCGCCGAACTCGACCGGCTCTCCGCGCGATCGGCACAGGGCGTACGACGGCTGGCGCCGCTGCGCGAGGAGTACGACCGGGTGGCCCGCCTCGCCGGCCTCAGCGCGGGCACCTCGGCGGACAACGAACGCAAGATGCGCCTGGAGTCGTATGTGCTGGCCGCCCGCCTGGAACAGGTGGCCGCCGCCGCGACCGTACGGCTGCGGCGCATGTCCTCCGGTCGCTACACCCTCGTCCACTCCGACGACCGCGCCGGTCGCGGGCGCAGCGGACTCGGACTGCACGTGGTCGACGCCTGGACCGGGCGCGAGAGGGACACGGCGACCCTCTCGGGCGGCGAGACGTTCTTCGCCTCGCTCGCCCTCGCCCTCGGCCTCGCGGACGTCGTCACGGACGAGGCGGGAGGCGTCCGGCTGGACACCCTCTTCATCGACGAGGGCTTCGGCAGCCTCGACGAGCAGACCCTCGACGAGGTACTCGACGTACTCGACTCACTGCGTGAACGAGACCGCAGCGTCGGCATCGTCAGCCACGTCGCCGACCTGCGCAGACGCATTCACGCGCAGTTGGAGGTCGTCAAGGGCAGAGCCGGCTCCGAGCTGCGGCAGCGGGGCGTCGGCTGAGGTCAGCGGCCGAGCGGGCGCCGGGGCAGGGGTGATGAGTACACGACGCTCGTGGTGACCGAGCCCAGGGCGCCGATCTTCCCGGAGACCTCTTCCAGGTGGCGCATCGAGCGGGCGGTGACCTTGATGACGAAGCAGTCGTCGCCCGTGACGTGGTGGGCCTCCAGGATCTCGGGGGTCGCGGCGACGAGGTCGTGGAAGGGCTTGTAGTTGCCGGTCGGGTAGCGCAGCCGGACGAACGCCAGGATCGGCAGCCCGAGCCGTTCCGGGTCGACGACCGCCGCGTACCCCTGGATGACGCCCGCCTCCTCCAGCCGCCGCACCCGTTCGGTGACCGCGCTCGGCGACATGGAGACGGCACGGGCCAGCTCGGCGAAGCTGGCCCGGCCCTCCCGCTGGAGGACGTCGAGGATGCGCCAGTCGGTGGCGTCCGGGGAATACGTGGCCATGAGCGATGAATAGCAGGGGAATCCCCGGCCGATCAAGGGGAGTGCCGGGGATCGCCACTTCAGAGCACGGCTCGACTTCCGTAGTTTTTTGTCCATGACGACCACCACCGTGAACCCCGTCCTCCGCGTCGCCCCCGCCACCCCGGCCGAGGCCGCCGCCCACTTCCGCGCCGGCCTCGCCTTCCACGCCGACGTCTCCGACGTGGCCGCCGCGCTCTCGGCCGGCGGCGACCCGGGCTTCGTCGTGCTGGACTCCCGTTCCACCGAGTCCTGGGACCAGGGCCACATCCCGGGGGCCGTCCACCTCCCGACCGCGCTCATCCCCGAGCAGGCCGGTCAACTCCTCGACAAGTCGGTGCCCGTCGTGACGTACTGCTGGGGCCCCGGCTGCAACGGCGCGACCCGGGCCGCCCTCGCCCTCGCCGAACTCGGCTACCAGGTCAAGGAGATGCTCGGCGGCTTCGAGTACTGGGTGCGCGAGGGCTTCGAGTTCGAGACCTGGCAGGGCAGCGAACGCCGCGCCTCCGACCCTCTGACGGCGCCCGTGGACGCGGAGGACTGCGGCTGTTGAAACCACCGTGACTTGTGGGGCCTCTGGGCGTGTAGGTTTCTGCGCCATGGTGCGATACGCGGAACCGGGCGTCGTGGAGTGGGTCGAGTCGGGCGGCGGGCCGCTCATAGCGGTGCCGGAGACGGTGCTGCCGTTCTGGGCGGGCGCCGACGGCGACGAGACCGCCTCGGACTACGACCGGGCCTGCGAGGTCGACGGCTTCGTCGGGCTGCTCCCGGTCGGGGACTCCGCGGCTCTGGTCCTGGGTGACGAGCCGGCCTTGACCACCTTCCTGCCGGCCCACGACACCTTCGTACGGTGGTGCGCGGCCGACTCCGAGGACGAACTGCTGGCCCGTGTCCCCGAGGCCCTCGCCACCGCGGTCTGGGCGGACGAGGTGCGCTGGCACGTGCCCGGGCCGGTGCTGCTGTTCGACTCGGCCTGGCCCGGAGGGGATTCCGAGCGGGCCGGCCACCTGAGGATCGCCCTGGAACCGGGGCCGTACGCGGTCCGGGCGGCGCAGGTGCAGCCCGGGCCGGAGACCTGGCTGGGGCTGGTGCAGTTGCGGCGGCTGGGGGACTGACCTTCGGGTCGGGTGGCTCACCTGGGAAAGTCGGGTGGCTCACCTGGGAAATAGGATGCGCCCGGCCCACCCGTTCCCCATCATGGTCGACCATGCCCCGACTCCCGCACCCCGCCCCCGAAGCCCTGCGCCGTGACCCCCTGCCCCTGCGTGGCCGCACCGCCCTCGTGACCGGTGCCAGCCGGCGCGGCGGTATCGGACATGCCGTGGCCCGACGGCTCGCCGCGTACGGCGCGAGCGTCTATCTGCATCACCATGTGCCGCACGACGCCGCCATGCCCTGGGGCGCCGACCGCCCCGAGGACGTGACCGCGTCCGTGCGTGCGGCACTCGGCGATCCCGGCGCCCGGGTCATCGCCGGTCCCGGCGATCTCTCCGACCCGGCGGCCCCCGCCCACCTGATCGCCACGGCCGCCTCGGCGCTCGGCGGACGGCTCGACATCCTCGTCGCCAACCACGCCCTCAGCGGCTCCGACGGAACGCTCGACGAGATAAACGCGGCGATGCTCGACGCGCACTGGGCGGTCGACACCCGTTCGGTGCTGCTGCTGATCCAGGCCTATGCCCGGCAGCCGGAGCAGCCCCGCGGCGGGCGCGTGGTGATGATGACCTCCGGCCAGGACATCGCGGGCGGTATGCCCGGCGAGATCGCCTACGCCCTCCAGAAGGGCGCCCTCGCCTCCATCACCCGCTCCCTGGCGACCACGCTCGCCGAGCAGGCGATCACGGTGAACACCGTCAACCCCGGCCCCGTGGACACGGATTACCTGACCGGCGGCGCCTACGAGGCCGTCGCCGCCCGCTTCCCCGCCGGCCGGTGGGGCATGCCCGACGACCCCGCCCGTCTCATCGCCTGGCTGGCGACGGACGAGGCGGAGTGGGTCACGGGTCAGGTCATCGACTCGGAGGGCGGGTTCCGGCGCTGATCACAAGGTGGACTGTCAGAGTGCGGACAGCTCGTCCACCAGGTCGTCCAGACCCAGCGAGCCCTGGGACAGGGCCGCCATGTGCCAGGCCTTGAGGTCGAAGGCGTCGCCGTGCCGCTCGCGCGCCTTCTCGCGGCCCAGCAGCCACGCCCGTTCGCCGAGCTTGTAGCCGATCGCCTGGCCCGGCATCGTCAGATAGCGCGTCAGCTCGCTCTCCACGAAGTCGGCCGGGCGGCTGCTGTGTGCGCCGAAGAACTCCTGGGCCAGCTCCGGCGTCCAGCGCTCGCCGGGGTGGAAGGGGGAGTTGGCCGGGATCTCCAGCTCCAGGTGCATGCCGATGTCGACGATGACCCGTGCCGCCCGCATCATCTGCGCGTCGAGATAGCCGAGCCGCTGCTCCGCGTCGGTGAGGAAGCCGAGTTCGTCCATCAGGCGCTCCGCGTACAGCGCCCAGCCCTCGGCGTTGGCGCTGACTCCGCCGACGGTGGCCTGGTAGCGGGAGAGGTTCCCGGCGACGTGCGTCCACTGGGCGAGTTGGAGGTGATGCCCGGGGACGCCCTCGTGGTACCAGGTCGAGACGAGGTCGTACACCGGGAAGCGGGTCTGGCCCATCGTCGGCAGCCAGGTGCGGCCCGGACGCGAGAAGTCCTCCGACGGGGCCGTGTAGTACGGGGCCGCCGCGCCGCCGGGCGGGGCGATGCAGGACTCCACCTTCCGTACCCGCTCGGCGAGTTCGAAGTGCGTCCCGTCGAGCGCCTCGATCGCCTGGTCCATCAGGCCCTGCAGCCAGTCACGGACCTCCTCGACGCCCTCGATGTGCCGGCCGTGCTCGTCGAGGTGGGCGAGCGCCACCCACGGCGTCGCGGAGCCGGGCAGGATCTTCTCCGCTTCCTGCTTCATCTCGCCGAGCAGCCGGTGGTACTCGGACCAGCCGTACGCGTACGCCTCGTCCAGGTCGAGCTCGGTGCCGTTGAAGTAGCGCGACCAGCGGGCGTACCGCTCCCGGCCCACCGTGTTCGGCGCGTCCTCGACGGTCGGCGCGTACACGTCGCGCATCCAGTCCCGCAGCTGCACGACGGCCGCGGTCGCCCCGCGTGCCGCCTCGTTCAACCGCGCACGCAGCGCCTCGGGGCCCGACGACGCGAAGTCCTCGAACCAGCCGCGTCCCTCGCCGGTGTCCGCCCACTCGGTGAGCTGTCCGACGAAGGTGGTGGTGGGCCGCGGGGCCGCGTACAGCTTGCGGTCCAGGCCCAGTTGCAGGGACTCGCGGTAGCCCGCCAGCGCGGCCGGCACCGCGCGCAGCCGCTCGGCGATCGCCGCCCAGTCCTCCTCCGTCTGCGCCGGCGTGACGGTGAAGACCTCGCGCACCGCATGGGCGATCGTATGCAGATTGCCGACCGCACGCAGGCCCTCGTCGGCCTCGTGCATGGCGAGTTCCGCGCTGAGCCGCTCACGCAGCAGGCGCGC
Organism: Streptomyces sp. DG2A-72; assembly: GCF_030499575.1. NCBI lineage: Bacteria > Bacillati > Actinomycetota > Actinomycetes > Kitasatosporales > Streptomycetaceae > Streptomyces > Streptomyces sp. DG2A-72. The sequence continues at coordinate 1,338,683 of NZ_JASTLC010000001.1, read as the reverse complement.
GCACCGGCGCTCGATGTCACTGCCCGCGCCGACCTGCCGTTCGGCCTCGTCGAGCTTCGCGAGCGTGGCCCGCTGGAGTTCCGCGAGTGCCTCCTGACCCGCGGGTGAGGTGTCGGGCAGCCGGCTCGAACTCTCCTTGGCGCCGAGATACGTACCGGTGATCGGATCGAGGGCGATGAGCTCGTCGACGTACGCGTCGGCGACCTCTCGGGGCAGCGGGCTCTTCGACTCTGACATGCGGACATCCTCGTACGAGGAGCCGCCGTGCGTCACCCGGATTGAACCGGTGACGAAGGCGGCAGCAGCGGTCCGCAGTCCCACTTCTGGAAGATCAACCGTGTCTCCACCCGGGCCACTTCCCGGCGGGAGGTGAACTCGTCCAGGACCAGTCGCTGCAGATCCGCCATGTCCGCGACCGCGACATGCACGAGGTAGTCGTCCGGGCCGGTGAGATGGAAGACGGTCAGCGACTCGGGCAGCGCCCGGATGCGCTCCACGAACGGCCCCACCAGCTCCCGCCGGTGCGGCCTGACCTGAACCGAAAGCAACGCCTCCAGCCCCCGCCCCAGCTTGGCCGGATCCAGCCGCAGCCGATGCCCGAGTATGACGCCCGCGCGGCGCAGCCTGGTCACCCGGTCCAGGCAGGTCGACGGTGCCACGCCGATCTGTGCGGCGAGGTCACGGTAGGTCGTCCGGGCGTCGTTCTGCAGCAGCCGCAGCAGCTGGAGATCCACCGGGTCCAGTACGACAGATTCAGCCATCGACCGAACGTAGCACGGGGTTCGGCGGTGGTGACCCGGTCGGCGTTCACTCTTCCCTCATGGACACGCCCACCGCATCGAGAGCCCTCGCCACCGAGGCCGTGCACGCCGGCCGCGACGACCTCGCCCGCCAGGGCCTGCACGCCCCGCCGATCGACCTGTCCACCACGTATCCGTCGTACGACAGCCAAGGCGAGGCGGCCCGCATCGACGCCTTCGCCACCACCGGCGCCATACCGGAGGGCCCGCCGGTCTACGGACGGCTGGGCAACCCCACCGTCGCCCGCTTCGAGACCGCCCTGGCCCGCCTCGAAGGCACCGAGTCCGCCGTCGCCTTCGCCAGCGGGATGGCAGCACTGAGCGCGGTGCTTCTCGTACGGGGCTCGCTCGGCCTGCGCCATGTCGTGGCCGTACGTCCCCTGTACGGCTGCAGCGACCATCTGCTCACCGCCGGTCTGCTGGGCTCGGAGGTGACCTGGACCGACCCGGCCGGGATCGCGGCGGCGCTGCGACCCGACACGGGACTGGTCATGGTCGAGTCCCCGGCGAACCCCACGCTGGCCGAAATCGACCTGCGCGCCGTCGCCCATGCCTGCGGCTCCGTACCGCTGCTCGCCGACAGCACCTTCGCCACACCGGTGCTGCAACGCCCCGCCGAACACGGCGCCCGGCTCGTGCTGCACAGCGCCACCAAGTACCTCGGCGGGCACGGCGACGTGATGGCAGGCGTGGTCGCCTGCGACGAGGAGTTCGCCGGACGGCTGCGGCAGGTCCGCTTCGCAACGGGCGGCGTGCTGCACCCGCTGGCCGGCTACCTGCTGCTGCGCGGCCTCGCGACGCTGCCGGTGCGCGTCCGTGCGGCATCCGCGAACGCCGCCGAACTCGCCCGCCGCCTCGCCGCCGACCCGCGCGTAGCCCGCGTCCACTACCCACGCATCGGCGGCGCCATGATCGCCTTCGAGGTCCACGGCGACCCCCACCAGGTCATCGCCGACGTCCGCCTGATCACCCCCGCCGTGAGCCTCGGCAGCGTAGACACCCTCATCCAGCACCCGGCATCCATCAGCCACCGCATCGTGGACACGACGGACCGACGGGACGCCGGGGTGAGCGACAAGTTGCTGCGCCTGTCGGTGGGTTTGGAGGACGTAGAGGACCTGTGGGTAGATCTGGACGGTGCGCTAAGGCGCCCCTTCAGGGGCGCGGGGAACTGCGCGACAAGCCACGACGAACCCGCAGCCGCCAGCGCCCCGTAACCCCTACGGCGCTTCGGCCCTAGCACCCCCCACCGTGCCCTCTGCCGCTCCCAGCGGAGAATCCAGCCGTGCCGTGATCACCAAGGTCCCCTCCTCGATCTGATAGTCGAGAGGCACCCCCAACCCCCGCATCGCCGCGACCATGCCCGTGTTGGACGACTGCGTCACCGCATACACACTCTCGCTGCCCGCCTCCACGGCCATCGTCACCAGCCGCCCCAGCAGTTCGGAGCCGATGCCACGCCTTTGCCACTCGTCCTCGACGAGCAGCGCGACCTCCGTCTCGTCCCCGTCCCACAGCAGATGCCCGAGCCCCACGATCCGCCCGGACGCGGTTTGCACCGCAAGCGTCCGGCCGAAGCGCGGGCTCAGCAGATGGTGGAGGTAACGATGCGCGTCACCGACAGGCCCGTGGTACCGCAGGGACAGGGTCCGCGCCGAGCACCGCTCGTGCATCGCCGTCGCGGCCTCCAGATCGTCCGTGCCGGCGCGGCGGACGGTGATCGCATTGCCCGCGGGGAGTGTGAGGACGTCCTGGCCACGCGGAACGCGCGGGCCGAGCCGGGCGTCCAGCTCCACCAGCGCCCGCGCCCGGGCGAACTCGGTCGGGGTGAACGGCAGATATGGCCGCTCCACGGTGATCACTCCGCCTTCCGGTGCCCGCAGCCGCATCACGGTGTCCTCCAACGCCCCCTCCACCGGTACGCCTTCGGACACCCGGCCGCCGCCGGTCGGGGCTGCGGGGAGTGAGCGGATGGTGCAGCGGCCCAGCAACTGGCGCAGCGCGAGCGGGAGTTCCGCCGCGTCGAGGGCGGTGCGGGTGGCGAGGCCGAGCACCCGGGTCGGCGCGTCGACCAGGTCATGGGCGTCGGCCCGCTCGATCCACGTGCCGGTACCCCCGGCCTGGGTGATCGCCCGGGCGATGTCGTCCGCCGCGAGTTCACCGGGAGCCCGCAGCAGGAACTCGTCCACCGTGCCCTCGGCCAGTGGATGCGTCTGGAGGCTGAGGATGTCGACCTGTTGCCCGGCGAGGGCGATGCACAGCGCGGCCAGGGACCCCGGTTCGTCCTTCACCGTCGTCCGCATCCGCCACAGGGCACGCTCCCGGACCCCGGCCTGCTCCGTGGGGAGCGGCCGGGCGCTGGTATCACCCGTCGGCGGGGCATGACCGTGGCGTCGTGTCCACCATGTGTGGAACGCCGCCGTGATGTCCCGCCGCCAGTGGTGCACCGTACGACCGTGCTGAGCACGCGTCACATCAGATATGTCTCGACTCATGCAGCCACTGTGAAGGAAGGGTGTTGCGTGATCACGAACGCACTGTGACTGACGGGTAAAGCAGCCTTCTGTCGCTTTTGTGAACGTCAGTGCCGCGCACCAGGGGATGACGCCGGTACGCGGCACTGATACGAGGTTACGGGACCTACTGGCCGACGCGTCCCGGCTGCAGCACCTGCGTGAAGAGGACCGTGCCGTCCGACTCGCGCAGCCGCACCGTCAGTTCCCCGCTGTGGCCGTCGATGTCGACCTCGCCGAAGAACTGGTAGCCGCCGGCGGGGGAGACGTTCGCGGTGGTCGGCGCCTTGAGGAACACCCGGTCCGGGCCGAAGGTGTTGTCGAGCGTGTTCGCGGGGAAGGCACCGGCGTTGAGCGGGCCCGAGACGAACTCCCAGAACGGCTCGAAGTCGGTGAACGCGGCCCGGGACGGCAGGTAGTGCTGGGCCGAGGTGTAGTGCACATCGGCGGTCAGCCACACCGTGCCCGTGATCCGGCGGTGCTTGATGAACCGCAGCAGCTCGGCGATCTGCAGCTCACGCCCGAGCGGTGCGCCGGGGTCGCCCTGTGCGACCGCCTCGATGTTGGGCTTGCCGTCGCCGGTGTCCGGTACGACCAGGCCGAGCGGCATGTCGGAGGCGATCACCTTCCATACCGCCCGGGAGCGGGACAGCTCGCGCTTGAGCCACTCCAACTGCTCGCTGCCCAGGATGCCCACCGGATCGGTGGTCTGGTTGTCCGGCGAGTTGGCGTTGCGGTAGGTGCGCATGTCCAGGACGAAGACGTCGAGCAGCGGGCCGTGGTGCTGGACCCGGTGGACCCGGCCGTCGGGGCGGCGCAGCGTGGAGATCGGGTAGTACTCCGAGAACGCCTGCCGGGCGCGCGCGGCGAGCACGTCGACGTTCTTCTCGGTGTACCGGGTGTCGGTGAGGATCTCGCCCGGGTACCAGTTGTTGGTGACCTCGTGGTCGTCCCACTGGATGATGGACGGGACCTGGGCGTTGAAGGCACGCAGGTTCTCGTCCAGCAGGTTGTAGCGGAAGTTGCCGCGGAACTCCGCCAGCGTCTCGGCCACCTTGGACTTCTCCTCGGTGGTGATGTTCCGCCAGGTGCTGCCGTCGGGCAGGGCCACGGTCTCGGTGATCGGGCCGTCGGCGTAGATGTTGTCACCGCTGCAGATGAAGAAGTCGGGGTCGAGCTTCGCCATCGCGTCGTAGATCCGGTAGCCCCCGAACTCCGGGTTGATGCCCCAGCCCTGCCCGGCCAGGTCGCCGGACCAGACGAACCGCACGCCGTCGCGCCGCTTGTTGGACGCCGTACGGAAGGTGCCGGTGACCGGCTCGCCGGTGCGGCGCGGGTCGTCGGGGTCGGCCAGCAGCACGCGGTAGTGGATCTGCTCGCCGGACGGGAGTCCCCGCAGCCGGGTCGTGCCGGTGAAGTCGGTGCCGGCGCCGAGCAGCGGGCCGTGCCATCTGTGCGGGTTGCGGAACGACTCGGTCGCGGACGCCTCGACGATCATCCGCGCGGGACGGTCGGAACGCACCCACACCAGACCGGAGTCGCAGGTCACGTCTCCCGTCTGCACGCCCCAGCCGGCCTTGGGACGCCCGGACAGCGCGAGGGCCGGTGCCGCGCCGAGCGCGGGCGGCAGGGTCAGGGCCGCAGACGCGGCGAGGGAGCCGCGCAGGACGCTGCGGCGGCCGGGGAAAGGACGGTGTGACATGGATGCGCCTCCGGGACGGGATCCGGTCAGTGTGCGATGCCACAACTACTGGTGCGCCGCTGCGCACACGCAAACCGCAAGTGAACAACCGGCCGCGGGAACAAGGGAACAGACTGGTCGCTCATGCGGGGCGCGCCCTGTCAGGCCCCGACGGCCTCCGCCATCAGCCGTACACCCGCCCGGATCCGCGCCGGTGACAGGTGGGCGTAGCCCAGCACCAGCCGTACGTCCTTGCCGCCGCCGACGTCGGCCGTCCCGTGTGCGTAGTCCTCCACCGGGCGCACCGTGGCACCGGCGTCGGCCACGCGCGCGAGGAAGTGTTTCTCGGGTCCGTACCGGCGGGGGAGGGTGGCGATGACGTGCAGGCCCGCCGCGATCCCGGACACCGCCGAGCCCGGGAAGTGTTCCTCCAGGGCGGCCACCAGCGTGTCGCGTCGCTCGCGGTACGCGCGCTGGCAGCGGCGCAGCTGACGGTCGTAGTCGCCGCGCTCCACGAACCGGGCGAACAGCGCCTGGTCGAGGGTGGGATGGCCGAGATCCATGGTGCGCTTGCGCTCGATCACCTCGTCGGCGAGCGCCTCCGGTACGAGCAGCCAGCCGAGCCGGAGCCCCGGTGCGAGGGACTTGCTGACCGACCCCGCGTAGGCGACGCGTTCCGGGTCGAGTCCTTGGAGCGCACCGACGGGAGCGCGGTCGTAGCGGAAGTCGCCGTCGTAGTCGTCCTCCAGGACGAAGCCGTCCACGGACCGTGCCCAGTCGAGCAGTTCGGCCCGGCGACGCGCGGAGTAGGCGATCCCGGTGGGGAACTGGTGCGCCGGCGTCACCACGACCGACCGTACCCGTGTGTCCCGCAGCGGGCCGATGGCCAGCCCTTCGTCGTCCAGGGGCACCGGCACGGTGGTGACGCCGGCCGCGGCGTACAGGGCGTCGTGCTGCGGGCTGCCCGGGTTCTCGACGCCGACGGCTGTCATCCCGCGCGCGTGCAGTGCGAATCCGAGCAGCGTCGTCGCCTGGGCCACGCCGGAGACGACCAGGATCCGCTCCGGGTCCGCGACCACACCGCGGCGGCGGGCGAGCAGTTCGGCCAGCGCGGTACGCAGCCGGGGCAGGCCGCGCGGATCGGGATAGCCGAGGTCGTGGTGCGGCAGCTCGGCCAGCACACCGCGCTGCGCCGCCGCCCACGCGGCACGCGGGAACAGCGACAGGTCCGGCGTCCCGGGCACGAAGTCGGCCCGGGCGCCCGGTGGGCGCGGGGCGAGGTCACGCGCGCGTGGCCGCGCCGCCCGTACGGCACCGCCCACCCAGGTCCCCGCACCCCGCCCGCTGCGCAGATAGCCCTCCGCGGTCAGCTGCTCGTACGCCTCCGTGATCAGCCCGCGCGACACCCCGAGGTCGGCGGCCAGATCACGGCTCGACGGCAGCCGGGTCCCCGGCGCGAGCCTGCCCGCCCGCACCGCCTCCCGCAGCGCCGCCTGCAAGGAACGCCCACGCGCGCGTGCCGGCGCGGAAGCGGCCGGCAGGAGCAGCTCCCAGGCCGGGGATCCCGGACCGGCACCCGAGCGCGGCACCTCGCCCTTGGCCTCGGCCGGCTCCCCGCCCCGATTGGTCTGCGATGGCCTCATGAAAGTGGACCTTAAACCGGGCCGCCGCGATTCCTAGCGTCGTGTCCATGAACGCCACCACCACACGGGGAGCCCTGCTCGCCGCGCTCGCCTGTGTCCTCGTAGGAGGGTCCTTCACCGCCAACAGCGTCCTCGGTGAATACCCGTACGCAGGCGGCCAGTTCCTCCGCTACGGCCTGGCCTTTCTGCTGCTCGTCCCGCTGGCCGGCCGGGACGCCACGGCCCGACTGCGGACGCTCACGCCCCGCCACTGGGCCCGCCTCGCGCTGCTCGCGGGCGTGGGCATGGTCGGCTTCAACCTGGCGGTCATCGCGGCGGAGCGCACCGCCGAACCGGCCGTTCCGGGTGTCTTCGTCGGCTGCGCGCCGGTGATGGTGGCGGTCCTCGTGCCCCTCCTGGACGGACGGCGACCCCAACGCGTCGTCATGTACGGCGCGTTGCTCGTCGCCGTCGGCGCCTTCACGGTCCAGGGCTGGGGACGCACGGACGGCGCCGGAATCGCGTTCTCGGTGTGCGCACTCGCTGGTGAGGTCGGTTTCGCGGTGCTCGCCGTGCCCGTACTGCGGCCCCTGGGCCCACGGCTGCTGTCCGCCACGGTGTGCGGCGTCGCCGCACTCGAGTCCCTGGCGGCCGGCCTCCTACTGGACGGCGGCGCATGGCTGCGGCGACCCGACGGCACGGAGGCCGCCGCGCTGCTGTGGCAGGCGGCGATCGTCACCGTCATCGGATTCGTGTGCTGGTACATGGGCATGCAGCGGATCGGCGTGGAGCGCGCGACGCTGTTCTCCGGCCTGATCCCGGTCGCGGCAGCCGGCACCGCGCCCCTCGTCGGAACGGGCTCCTACGGGCCCGTGCAGGCCGTCGGCAGTGCCCTCGTCGGTGCCGGAGTCGCCCTCGGATCGGGCGCGTTGGCCCGGCGCCGGTCAGCGACTGCCGTCGAGGATCACGCGGGCGACCAGCGCCGGGTCGTCGTTCATGGGGACGTGACCGCAGCCGGGCAGCCGCACCAGCCGGGCCCGCGGAATGATCTGCTTGGCCCGGATCCCCTGCCGGCGCACGAGGAGCCGGTCCCTGGAGCCCCAGGCCACGGTGACCGGGATGCCCTGGATGTCGTCGGTCCACTGGACGTCGGAGCCGGCCCGGAGAGTCTCGGAGAAGGCCGAGGCGTTCGCCAGCGCGAGGGTCTCGGCGACCACGGCCTCGGGTGAACGGCGGGCCGGGCGTGCGTAGATGGTGCTCGTCAGGACCGTACGGCCGGCCGCCGAACGGGACAGCCGCTCGACCAGTGGCGGGGGCATCCGCGTGGCGAACTGCCGCATCCCCAGCAGGACACCGAAGGCGTAGCGTCGTTCGGCCGGTGTCCAGAACCCGGCCGGAGACAGGGCGGTCACGGACCGTACGAGCCTTTCGCGGCCGAGTTCCAGGGCCAGCAGGCCGCCGAGCGAATTGCCCGCGACATGCGGCCGTTCGACCTCCAGCGCCTCGCACAGCGCGCCGAGCGCGGCGTTCATCGTGGGCAGGTCGTGCGCGAGGCCGTCCGGAAGGGCCGGGGACGCGCCGAACCCGGGCAGATCGACGGCGATCACTTCGCGCTCGGTCGCGAGGATGTCCACCACCGGGTCCCAGGCCTGCCGGTGGTGCCCGATGCCGTGCAGCAGGAGCAGCGGTTCGCCCGTGCCTACGCGCGCGTAGGAGAGGGTCACGGTCCTTGGGCCGCGGGTGGAGGGGACCTTGAAGGAGACGGTGGCCGACATGAACTGCTCCTCGTCTGAGGCTCGCTGGCGGGCTGCTCATAGACAGCTTGTCAGCAGTTGCTACTGACGGGTAGCCCCCGGAGGTCCCCGCGGTCCACAGTTGTCGCCTGGACAGCTCCGGATGTGTCGGTTGGGATGGAATGCGTGACCACCGACATCGAGACCGACGTCTTCGAAGAGCACCGTCCCGTTCTCCTGGGAGTCGCCTACCGCATGCTCGGGCGGCTGGCCGACGCGGAGGACGTGGTCCAGGAGGCCTGGCTGCGCTGGTCCGGCGCAGACCGGAGTGAGGTGCGCGAACCGCGCGGCTATCTGGTGCGCATCACCACCCGCCTCGCCATCGACCGGCTGCGCCAGGTCAAGGCGCGGGGCGAGACCTACGTCGGCCCGTGGTTGCCGGAGCCGTACGTCACCGACTTCGGGGACACCGTGCCGGACGCCGCGGACCGGGCCGTGCTCGCCGACTCCGTCTCCCTCGCCGTCCTCGTCGTCCTGGAGTCGCTGTCGCCGCTGGAGCGGGCGGTCTTCGTCCTGAGGGAGGCGTTCGGCTACCCGTACGCCGACATCGCCGCGATGCTCGACCGCGGCGAGCCGGCGGTACGGCAACTCGGCGGACGCGCCCGCAAGCATGTCGAGGAGCGACGGCCGCGCTACGACGTCGACCCGGCCCAGCGCCGTGATCTCACCGAGCGTTTCCTCGCCGCCTCGATGGAGGGGGACATCGAAGGGCTCATGTCCCTGCTCGCCCCGGACGTCCGCCTCGTGGGCGACAGCGGCGGCAAGGCCAAGGCACCGGTGCGCGTGCTGGAGACCGCCGACAAGGTGGGCCGCTTCATCGCCGGTGTGGCAGGCAAGGGCGGCGGCGTTCCGGACCTGTCCTTCCGGTTCCTGGAAGTCAACGGCGGTCCCGCGGTGCTGCTGATGTCCGGAGACAAGCCGGACAGCGTCCTCCAACTGGAGATCCTGGACGGGCGCATCCAGTCCGTCTACATCATCCGCAACCCCGACAAGCTCCGGTCGCTCGCCGGATAGCCGCCCTGATTGGTCTTGACCAAGGGTGGGGGCCGCCCTATGGTCGCAGATAAGTGCAACAACCTTTAATAAACAAGGGCGCTAAAACGCCGCCGGACCACGGCGATTGCGGAGGACAGGGTGGGGACCACGCAGCTGGAATCGGTGCCGGAACCGAAGTACTGGCATCTCAAGACCGTGCTCAGTGAGGCATTGGACTCCGAGTTCTCCGTGGGCGAGATCCTGCCCAACGAGCGCGACCTCGCCGCCCGCTTCGGCGTCGCCAGGGCCACGCTCCGCCAGGCCCTGGAACAGCTCGAACTCGAAGGCAGGCTGCAGCGCCGCCGAGGCGTCGGTACGACGGTCGCCCCGCCGCGCGTCGGCGTCGCCCTCGGCACGGAGCAGCACACCTGGCCGGGCGCCGCCGGCGACGCCTGGCAGCCCGTCGACTGCGCGACCGAGGTCCCGCCCGCGGCGGTCGCGACCGCCCTGGAGACGGGCGCGCAGGAGCCGGTGCACACGGTGCGCCGCTCCCGTAGGACGAACGGCCAGCCCGTCGCCGCCGAGCTGCTCTACGTCTCGGAGTCGGCGGTGCCCGACCTCTCCGCCATCGACGCCCCGTCGGGGTCGGCACGCGCGCGTGCCGTGCTGCGCGAGCTGCAGCGCCTGGAGCTGGAGGGCCAGGAGAGCGCGGTCGAGCTGGGCTCGGCCCGCGCGGACGACGCCAAGCAGCTGGACCGGCTCCCCGGATCGCCCGTCCTCGTCGTCACCACCCGCTTCAACGCCGGGGGCCGCACCGCCGCGCTCTCCGTCGCCACGTACCGCGCGGACACCTGCCGGCTGACCTTCGGCGACTCGGGCGGCGTGGAGATCCACCAGGGGCCGGAACGCCAGGCCTCCTGACAGCGCCGGACCTCCTGAGAGCCGGATGACTCTCCTGCCGGCCGTATGACGGAAGAACTTCGTACGACATCGCAGTGCGACACCGTGAGCGCGCCCCGGAGCTTCTCCGGGGCGCGACGCGTTTTCGGCCCGGCGCGGGTCAGCGGCGTGCCGTCACCGTGCCCTCCACCGCGAAGAGCTGCTCCTCCACATGGTCGAGGGCGAGCCGCAGCGCGCCCGTCGTCACGGCCGCCTCGCCGAGGAGGGACAGCGTCACCTTCGGGGGCCGCAGACAGTAGCGCTCCAGCTCGCGCCGCAGTGGCTCCAGTACGCCGTCCAGTCCGGCCGCCCAGCCGCCGATGACGACCAGTTCGGGGTCGAGGGCCAGGACGAGCGCCGCCACGTCGTGGACGAGACGCTGGATGAAGCGGTCGACGGCCGCGCGGGCCCGCTGGTCGCCCTCGCGGGCCTGCACGAACACCTCGGCCACCGCCTGCTCGTCCAGCGGATGCAGCGGCTCGTCCGTCGTCGACAGCAGTGTCTCCGGAGTCACCTCACGGCCGAGCAGATGCAGTGCGCCGATCTCACCGGCCGCCCCGCCGTACCCGCGGTGCAGCCGTCCTCCGATCAGCGACCCGGCGCCCGGGCTGAGTCCGGCCAGTACGAAGACGACGTCGTCCGATTCGGTGGCGGCGCCCTTCCAGTGCTCGGCGACCGCGGCGGCGTTGGCGTCGTTCTCGACCAGGACCGGGCACTTGAAGGAACGGCTCAGCCGCTCGCCCAGGTGCAGCCCCGTCCACTCGGGCAGCGCGGTGCCCAGGCGTACGGTGCCCTCCGCCTCGATGATGCCGGGCGTGGCGACGCCGACGGCCCGCAGGGAGTTGCGAGCGACACCGGCCCGGCGCAACAGTTCGGCGACCGCGGTTCGCAGCCGCTCCAGACGTTCGTCCGCGGCAGCCGTCTCGTCGACGTCCTTGGCGATGGCGCCCAGCACTCGTCCGTCGAGGTCGGAGAGGAGCGCGGCGACCCTGTGCGGCCCGATCTCCAGGCCCAGCAGATGACCGGCCTCGGCCCGGAACCGGAAGCGCCGCGCCGGCCGCCCCTGTCGCCGGGCGACACTCTCGTCTGCGGCCTTCTCGACGACGAGTCCGGCCTCGATGAGCCCCTCGACGACACCCTCGACCGTCGGCCGGGACAGCCCGGTCACCCGGGTGATCTCGGTCAGCGTGGCGCAGTCTGTGGCGCGCAGCGCATGCAGCACCACCGCGGAATTGATCCTTCGCAGCAGCGATGGATCCCCGCCGGTCAGCCGCCCCAACGTCCGTCCTCCCAGCTCGTGCGCGTGTTGGCGGGATCGTACTCGGCGCACCGGGCCCCGGCGAGTGCCCGGCCCGTGCCGATCGGTTGCAGAAGCGGGATCACCCCGGCGCGACGAACCCCGACTCGTACGCGGCGATCACCGCCTGCGTGCGATCGCGGGCCCCCAACTTGGCCAGCACGGCGCTGACATGAGACTTGACCGTCTCCGTGCCGACAACGAGCCGGGCGGCGATCTCCGCGTTCGACAGCCCTCTGGCCATCAGCCGCAGCACCTCGGCCTCCCGCTCGGTCAGCTGTGCCCGCTCCATCACGGCGCGGGCCGCACGGTTCCCGCCGTCGTCGCCGTACTCGGCGGCGAGCTGCCGCACCGAGGCCGGGAACAGCAGTGACTCGCCCTCGGCGACCAGCCGCACCGCGTGCACGATCTCGGCGGGCCGGGCCCGCTTCAACAGGAACCCGTCGGCACCGGCCCGCAGTGCCTCGTACACGTACTCGTCGTTCTCGAAGGTCGTCACCACGATGATCTTCGGCGGCTCGTCCACCGTCCGCAGCACCGCGCGCGTGGCCTCGATGCCGTCCAGCAGCGGCATCCGTACGTCCATGGCGACCACGTCCGGCCGCAGCTGCCGCACCAGCGGGATCACCGCCGCCCCGTCGGCCGCCTCGCCGACCACCTCGATGTCGGGCTGCGCCTCCAGCACGGCCCGCATACCCGCGCGGACAAGGGGTTCGTCGTCGACGAGGAGAACGGTGACCGGCATCCCGCCAGCGTAGATCAGCGCAGGGGCAGCTCGACGTGGACCTGCCAGTCACCTCGGTCCGGGCCGGTCCGTGCGCTTCCGCCGAGCAGCGCCGCGCGCTCGCGTATGCCGCGCAGACCGCTGCCCCGGCCCGGGCCGGGTATGTCGGCGGTCAGCGGATTGCGGACCTCCAGGCCGAGGGTGCCGTCCGCGACGGCGATGCGGACCCGGACGGGAACGGCGCCCGCGTGCCGCAGCACATTGGTCAGCGACTCCTGGAGGATGCGGTAGCCCTCGCGGGAGACCGGACCCGGCAGCGTGTCCACGGCGCCGGTCAGTTCGGCGTCGACCTTCGCCCCGGAGGCACGCGCGGACTCCAGCAGCCGGTCGGCGTCGGTGAGGGTCGGCCTGCTGCTCACCGGCCGCTCCGACTCGCGCAGAACGCCGAGGACACGCTCCAGGTCCTCCAGGGCGGCCCGGCCGGTCTCCTCGATGGCGTCCAGAGCACGGTCGGTGAAGGCCGGGTCGCCCGCCGCACGCGCGGCACCCGCCTGCACGACGGCGACGGTCAGGGCATGGCCGATCGAGTCGTGCAACTCGCGGGCGATACGGGTGCGTTCGAGCAGCTGGTCGGTGCGTTCCTCGAGGGCGGCGAGGCGTTCGGCGGGGGAGGGGCCGAGCAGGCGGAGAGCCAGCCGGGTGATCAGCTCGCCCGAGCCGACCACAAGGGCGCCGAGCAGGATCAGCGGCACGGGAGAGAGGAGCGCGTACCACCAGTGCTGGCCCGGGAATCGAAACCATGAGCCCTGGGCCAGCTGCCCGCCTTGCGCCAGGTTCACCAAGTTGACGGTGGCGATGGGGAGTTGGAACGTGAGCATCGACACCAGAATGCCCAGCAAGAGCCGTGCCTCCAGCCACACCACGGTCCGCCCGCGGTCGCCCCATGTGGCGGACGGCGCGACGACGATCTCCATGCTTCTGCCGTCCAGCCGGTGACCGGTCAGCAGCAGCCTCGCCTGCAGTCCCTCCACGGTACGCATGGCTGGCACGAGTCCGCTGAAGGCCAGCGCCACGCCTGCGCCGACCCAGGTCCACCACGCGTTCTCGATGAACAGCCACATGGCCGGCCACACGACGGCGATGAACAGATGCAGCCACCGTGTATACGTCACCGCCCGAGTGAACGGGCGCAGAATGCGGACCATTCCGTCATCGTGCCAGCCACCACTGACAACGAGCCTCCCCCGCCCGGGGGAGACGATCTCCACGCGCGGGGGAGGCCCCGCACCCGCCCCACCGGCCAGGCTCCTGTCATGACCAGCATCGAAGTCCAAGCCCTCACCAAGGAGTTCGGCACCCGGCGAGCCGTGGACCGCCTCACCTTCCGCGTCCTCCCCGGCCGCGTCACCGGCTTCCTCGGCCCCAACGGAGCCGGAAAGTCCACCACGATGCGCCTGGTGCTCGGCCTCGACCGGCCGACCTCCGGGACGGCCACCGTCGGCGGCCGTGCCTACGCCACCTTCCGCGAACCCCTGCGCCACGTGGGCGCCCTGCTCGACGCGCAGGCCGCGCACGGCTCCCGTACCGGCCGTGACCATCTGCGCACTCTGGCGGCGAGCAACCGCATCCCGTCCAGCCGCGTCGACGAGGTGCTGGAGGAAACGGGGCTCGCCTCGGTGGCGCGCCGCCGGGTGAGGACGTACTCCCTCGGGATGCGCCAGCGGCTGGGCATCGCCGCCGCGCTGCTCGGGGACCCCGAGGTCGTCATGCTCGACGAGCCCTCGAACGGTCTCGATCCCGAAGGCATCATCTGGATCCGCCGGTTGCTGCGCCGGCTCGCGGGGGAGGGGCGCACGGTCCTGGTCTCCAGCCATCTGATGAACGAGACCGCTTCCTTCGCCGACCATCTCGTGGTCCTCGGCCGGGGCCGCCTGCTGGCCGACACCCCGATGCGGGAGTTCATCCACGCGCGCGTGCAGCCCAGCGTGCGGATCCGCACGACGGACGCCACCACGCTCAAGGACGTCCTCGCCCGGCACGGCCACGACGCCGTGGAGCACGAGGACGGGCACTGGACGGTGCCCCACGCGCGCGTGGACGACATCGGCCGCCTCACCTCGGCCGCGGGCGTACCGATCCTCGAACTGAGCACGGAGGAAGGCACGTTGGAGCAGGCCTATCTCGATCTCACCGCTTCGGAGACCGAGTTCACCGCACAGCCGCAGGAGGCCTGAGATGTCGTTCGCACCCGTACTCCACTCCGAGTGGCTGAAGATCCGTACACTCCGCTCGCTCCTCGGGACCCTCCTGGCTCTGTTCGCGGCGACCACGCTCTTCTCCGCCATCGCCGGCGTCTCCGACACGTCCGACCCGGAGTTCGACCCGCTGTTCATGGCGCTGTCCGGTGTAGCGCCCGGTCAGATCGCCGCCATTTCTTTCGGGGCCATGGCGGTGTCGTCGGAGTTCCACGGGGGTGGACTCCGGCTGTCGCTCGCCGCGGTGCCGCAGCGCGGGCGGTGGTTCGCGGGAAAGCTGATGGTGGTCGCCGTATCGACTCTGGTCGTGGGGCTGGTGACCGCGTTCGCCGCCCTGCTCGCCGGGCGCGCGGGCCTGGGCCCGGCGGCGAGCGGGCTGACGGTGGGGGAGCAGGTGCGGGGCGTCGTGGGCGCCGGAATCTACCTCACGCTCATGGCGTTGCTCGCTGCCGGGCTCACGGCCCTGCTGCGCAGCGGGGTGGGCGCCCTGTCGCTGCTGATCCCGTTCGTCCTCGTCGTCTCCTTCGTGATCGGCGACGCGGCCGGCGGGCTCACCGACTACCTGCCCGACAGGGCTGGGCAGATCGTGCTGTACGAGACGCACGACGGAACGCCGGGTCCGTGGACGGGCCTTGTGGTCACCGCGCTGTGGACGGCCGCCGTGGTCGTGGCGGGAGCGTGGAGCGTACGACGTCGGGACGCGTGAACCCAGGAGTCGTCTGACGCCACGCCAATTGTCAGAGGGAGGCGCTTTACTGGATCACATGGACATTGTGAAGGACCTGGCCCTCGTCGACCTGCTGTGCACCCGGGAGTTTCCCGCGGAGCACGGCAGGACGGAGGAGGGCATGGGCGGGCCCGGTTACCTCATAGCCCGGTTAGGGCCGGGAGAGTGGCCAAGCCCGGAGGACTGCTACGCCTATGAGACGGCGATGACAGGCCAGTTCACCATGCGGTGGGGAAAGCCGTCGCGGTCGGGGACCGTGACGCTCGGCGAGCGCATCGCACGAGGTGAGGACCTGTCCGAGCCGTGGACATGGCTCAACGCCCTCGCGCAGGACGTGCGTACGTGGGAGGCGACCGGCACCGGGCGCACGGTCATGTTGGCGGTCGCCGACCGGGACGATGAGAATGAACCTCAGCTGTTCGTCGTCGTCACGGACCTGGACTGGCCGTGATCTGTTGACCCTCCGCCACCACCCGCAACCGCGCGAACTCCTCCGCCATCGTCCCGGCCGTCCAGTGCGCGTTCAGCCCGCTCGGATTGGGCAGCACCCACACCCGCGTGTCGCCGATCAGCCGTTCCTGCGGACCTACTTGGGCCTTGCGGTCGTCGAAGGCCGCCCGGTAGGCGGTGACGCCCACCACGGCCAGCCAGCGCGGCCGTACCTCAGCCACCTTCGTCGCCAGCAGCCGCCCGCCCGCGCGGTACTCCTCCGCGCTCAACTCGTCGGCCCGAGCCGTGGCCCGCGCCACGACGTTCGTGATGCCGAGGCCGTAGGACAGCAACTCGCCCTGCTCGGACGGTTTCATGAGCCGGGGTGTGAACCCGGACAGATGCAGCACCGGCCAGAAACGGTTGCCGGGGCGGGCGAAGTGATGGCCCGTCGCCGCCGTCATCAGACCGGGGTTGATGCCGCAGAACAGGACGCGCAGGCCGGCCGCGATCACGTCCGGTACGAGACGGTCGCGGGCGGCCTCCAGCTCTTCGGCGGTGAAGCGCGTCAGAGGATGGCTCCCGGGGTGTAGCCCGCGGCTTCCGGGCGCTGCTTCACGATCTCTTCGACACGGCCTACGACAGCGGCGACCTGGTCGGCCGCGGCGCCGGTGAAGGACAGCTTGTCGGCCATCAGCTCGTCGAGCCGGTCGCGGCTCAGCGGGATACGATCGTCCGCGGCGAGCTTGTCGAGGAGTTCGTTGCGCTCGGCGCCCTGCTCGCGCATCGCCAGCGCCGACGCCACCGCGTTCTCCTTGATCGCCTCGTGCGCGACCTCACGGCCGACGCCCGCCCGCACCGCGCCCATCAGCACCTTGGTGGTGGCGAGGAAGGGGAGGTAGCGGTCCAGCTCACGGGCGACCACGGCCGGGAACGCGCCGAACTCGTCCAGCACGGTCAGGAACGTCTCCAGCAGACCGTCCAAGGCGAAGAACGCGTCCGGCAGCGCGACCCGGCGCACCACTGAGCAGGACACGTCGCCCTCGTTCCACTGGTCGCCCGCCAGCTCGCCGGTCATCGAGGCGTAGCCGCGCAGGATGACCATCAGGCCGTTGACGCGCTCGCACGACCGCGTGTTCATCTTGTGGGGCATCGCGGACGAACCGACCTGGCCCGGCTTGAAGCCCTCGGTCACCAGCTCGTGCCCGGCCATCAGCCGGATCGTCTTCGCCAGCGAGGACGGCGCCGCCGCCAGCTGCACCAGCGCGGTTACGACCTCGTAGTCCAGCGAGCGCGGGTACACCTGGCCGACCGAGGTGAAGGCCTGCGAGAAGCCCAGGTGCCCGGCGATCCGCTGCTCCAGCTCGGCCAGCTTGGCGCCGTCCCCGCCCAGCAGGTCCAGCATGTCCTGCGCCGTACCGACCGGGCCCTTGATGCCGCGCAGCGGATAACGGCCGAGCAGCTCCTCGACCCGTCCGTACGCGACGAGCAGCTCGTCGGTGGACGTGGCGAACCGCTTGCCCAGCGTCGTGGCCTGCGCGGCGACGTTGTGCGAGCGGCCGGCCATGACCAGCTCGCCGTACTCGCCGGCCAGCTTGCCCAGGCGCGCCAGCACGGCCACCGTACGGTCGCGCATCAGCTCCAGGGAGAGCCGGATCTGCAGCTGCTCGACGTTCTCGGTGAGGTCGCGGGACGTCATGCCCTTGTGCACGTGCTCGTGCCCGGCGAGGTCGTTGAACTCCTCGATCCGTGCCTTCACATCGTGCCGCGTGACCTTCTCACGCTCGGCGATGGAGGCCAGGTCGACGGTGTCGAGGACGCGCTCGTAGTCGGCGATCGCCGCGTCCGGCACCTCGATCCCGAGGTCCTTCTGGGCCCGCAGCACGGCGAGCCAGAGCTGACGCTCCAGCTTCACCTTCTGCTCGGGGGACCAGAGCGTGGCGAGCTCGGCGGAGGCGTAGCGTCCGGCGAGGACGTTCGGGATGCGGGGCTTGGCGGGAGCAGAAGTCACGTGTCCAGATTCTACTGGCGGTTCCTGCAGGCCAGCGCCGCGGTTGTGTTCGGCGGAACCTACGAGACCTGTGTCACGCCCAGCCGCCTCACAGGGCTCTGCGCCCGGCAGCCTCCCGGGCGCTCCAGGCCTACGTCGCCGGACCCTCGTACGGCAGCAGTTCGGGCCGCTTCGGCGGGAGGCCGTCGCCGGACGACGTACCTATGGTGTTAACTGGACATATGAGCATCATGCGGGCGCGAGAGTACCGTCGCCTCAGCAAGGACCAGGGTGGCAGCAGTATCGAGGAGCAGGCCCAGGACAACGCCCAGGCCGCCTCCGCGAACGGCTGGGAGCTGTGCGAGCCCTACGAGGATGCCGACCGCTCCGCCAGCCGCTACAAGACGAGGGAACGTGACGATTTCACGCGCCTCGTATCGGATCTTCGCACCGGCCGCTTTGCAGCCCAGGTCTTGGTCTTGTGGGAGTCCTCCCGTGGCTCCCGCGACGTGGGCGAGTGGGATGCCCTGATCAAGACCTGCGAGAAGCGGCGCGTCGTGATCCACGTCACCTCGCACCACCGGACGTACGACCCCCAGAATCACCGCGACCGGCGCAGTCTGCTCGAAGACGCCGTGGACTCCGCGTACGAGAGCGACAAGTCATCGGCCCGCATCCGGCGCACCACCGCCAACCAGGCCGCGAAGGGTCGTCCTCACGGTCTCGCCCCCTACGGGCTGAAGCCGGTGTACGACCTGGAGATCCGCGCCTTGCAGACCTGGGTCGAAGACGCGGAGCGGTCGTACGTGCCAAAGGAGCTGTTCCGCCTGCTGGAGGCCGGGCACGCCCTCGCCGCTATCGAGCGAGACTTCGCTGGGCGCGGCTGGGTCAATCTCAACACCGGCCGCCCCTTGACCCGTCACCATCTGCGGAACATGGCGATGAGGGCCGCCTACGCCGGTATCCGTGTCCACACCGACCCGGAGACTCGGCAGACCAGCACGACGCCTGGCACGTGGGAGGCGATAGTGCCGCCCGAGCGTTTCTGGGCGGTGCAGCGCATCCTGCGCGACCCGTCTCGCAGGACCGCCCGCAACGGTGCCGCCAAGTACGAACTGTCGATGACGCTCAAGTGCAACGTGTGCTCCGGCCCGCTGACCGTCACCCGAGCCCATCTCACGTCGGGACGGGAGAGCTACATCTGCCGCAATAGCCACGTGTTCGTCTGCAAGGCAGACGTGGACGCGCTGGTGATCCCGAGGATTCTCGGATACCTGGCCAGGCCGGAGATCTATGCCGAACTGGCCGCTCCCGACGGCGACGAGCGGGTTGCCAAGGTGCGGGCCGATCTCGCCGAGACCCGTGCCGCCTTGGCGGAGATGGAGACGCAGGCTCCCGAGAGCGCTGCGCACGCGCGCGTGCTGGCGCGGGGCGTCTCGGCACTGGAGGCGAAGATCTCCGGCCTGGAGGACGAGGAGCGCAGGCTGACGATCTCGCCCGTCCTGGCCGATGCGCTGGCCGCCGACAACGTCGTGGACTGGTGGGTGGATGCGCCCATATCGGCCCGCCGTGAGGTCGCGAGGATCGTCCTGTCGACCGGGCTGCTGGGCGAGGTGCGGGTGACGCGTACGCCCAGCGCGGGGCGCACGCCGGACGTGGCGGACCGGCTGGTTTGGGTCAGGGAGCATGATCTCCCTGTTGGCTGAGCTGGTGACCTGGCCGCCGTGGTCGTCGGGCGCGGATTGAGTGGGAGGTGGCGGCATGACCCGTCTCTGGGCTGTATACCGGGCAGCCGTCGAGCGTCAGCGCCAATTGCGCGGGATCGTCGGTGCACGTGGCCTCCCTCGGGGCAAGCCGCTGGTCCGCATTCGCTGCGGGGAGTGCGGCGAGCGCATCGCGACGGTCGAAGTGGGCGCGAATGGCGAGATAGTCACCTACTCGGCGGCTCGCGACCGTAGGTTCCCCGGAGTGGTGCCCCGTTCCCTGGGCTGCCCTGAACACGGCGACCTGCCCCTCGACGAGCCCGCGCTGAAGGCGAAGCTTCGCGCGGCACGCCAGTCGGGGAGGGCCCAGACGCTCATGCTGTACACATCGTGAGCTTATGGCCTAAGCTTCGAGGTCAAGCCCGTCCGGGTGGTACGCCTCCCCGGACACAATCAGCGCAAGGGGGCACTTGCGGCAACTCCGTTCGTCGGAGGTATGTCGTGGTGCCCTTTTCCACGTCTGCACCCAGCCCCCAGACGCTCAAGCGCCAGCTCGGTGGTTACGTCCGTCGCGGCAACAACGAGGCCGCCGAGAAGACCCGCCGTGAGTTGAAGGCCGCCGTTCTCGCCCGGCACATCCAGGAGTTCGTCTCCACCGCACCGCTTCCCACCTCCGACCAGCTCGCGCAGCTTCGTGCGCTCCTCGGCGGTGGTCGCGATGCCGCATAACAGCACTGAGGCCGCCCCCGACAAGAGCGGCCCCGACAACAACCAGAACACAGCCAGTGTACAAAAAACGGTGCCGTCACCGTTCCGCAAGCCGAGGCTGACCGACGCCCTCACCGATCCCCGGGCGTACAGCCGCGTCGTCAGCTTCCTGGCCGACTATGCCGCGACGCTCACCGAGGAGGGCCAGGCCAAGGTCCGCACCTCGATCGAGTCCGCGTACCTGGATGATTTCGACACGGCGCTGCTAATCGCAGCGGATCGGGCACGGGAGGGCACCTGCGGCCAGACGTCGCGGACGATCGATGGGGCGGCGTTCATCCTGGACCTACCCGACACTCAGCCGGCGATCTGGGGCCGGGGGTCAGACATCCTCTGGGCCGCAGGGCAGGCGTGCATGATCTGCGGCGGCAATGGGGTCGGGAAGACGACTCTGTCGGGTCAGCTGCTGCGCGGCAGGCTCGGGCTCACAGATACCGTGCTCGGCTATCCGGTAGAGGCGGGCGCGAAACGTGTGCTGTACCTGGCCTGCGACCGTCCCTCGCAGATCGCCCGGTCGCTCGCGCGGCAGTTCTCCTCGGACGAGCGGGCGGTGCTCCGGGAGCGGCTGGCGGTCCACAAGGGGCCGCCACCGTACGACTTCGCGAAGCGGCCCGAGATCCTCGTGGCGATGTGCCGGGAGGCCGAAGCGGACACCGTGTTCGTCGACTCCCTCAAGGACGTGGCAGTGGGTCTCGCCTCGGACGAGGTCGCGGCCGGGTACAACCGTGCGCGCCAGCTCGCCATCGCTGAGGGCATCGAGGTCGTCGAAGACCACCACCAGGTGAAGCGAAGCGCCAGCGGCGGCAGGCCCGAGGGCATCGAGGACGTGTACGGCGGCGCATTCCTCACCGGAGGCGCCGGTTCGGTGATCCTCCTGTGCGGTGACCCCGGAGACCCGGTGGTGCGCCTCAAGCACCTGAAGCCAGTTCAGGACACCGTGGGTCCCTTCACCGTCGAACACGATCACGACCGAGGGGTCTCCCGGATCGTCGACGAGGTGGACCTGGTGACACTCGCCCGCCTGCAGGGGACGGCCGGGCTAAGCGTGCGCATCGCCGCCCAGCGGGTCTTCGACAAGGACAACCCGAGTAAGGCGGAAAAGGAGAAGGCCCGGCGTCGACTCGACCGGCTCGTCAAGGGCGGCCAGCTGTGCCGGGTCGAGACCGACGGACCCTCGCGCCCAGACACCTACTACCCCAACGGCACGTAAGGGGGTCCGGGGCGGCACGCTCCTTACATTCTGCGAGGTCCACGCCGGGGTGCACGGATGTGCACGGCGGCCAAGGAACGACCAGGTCAGAGGGTCCATGCCTGGGTGCACGGCATGCACGCCCGAACGCTTACCCAGGGTGCACGCTTCCACCCCTCCCTGAAAGGGGGGTGGAGCGCACAGGGCACTGAAAACGATCACAACACCTACACCTAACCTGAAAGGAAAGGATCAATGACCTCCCCTGTCTATGACGCCGTCTACAACATCGACGGCGAAATCAAATCCATCCCCGTCATCCGCTGGTCGGAAGACGGGAAGCCTCTGGTGGTCGACGAGGCCACCGGCCAGCTGGTCGTGGCGCAGTCGCTTCCCGGCTTCGTTCAGGTGCAAGAGGACCGCTATTGGCGCTTCAGGGCCCGTTCCGGACGCCCTGAGACCAAAAGCGGGCGGTGGTCGGGGTGATGGTCGCTGCCTTTCCTCCGGGATCACCGGAGGCGAACCTCGTCCATTTCGCCGTGACGATCGCCCTGTCCAATGACCCGGCGCGATTTGCGCGAGAGCTGAACCCGACACAGAGGCAGGAACTACGGCGTATCGCCGACGAACTCGTCCAGCGGAAGTCAGGAATGCGTCCGGTCTCGGACACTGGTCGACAATTGATAGGTGCGGCCGATGTTGCCGAAATCCTTGGGGTGACAGCGCGTTCGGTGACACGGAAGGCGGTTCAACTGGGCGGTACCCAGGTTGGCGGCCGCTGGTTTTTCGACAAGGAACGCATAATCCGGAAGAGGGAGGAGGATTAACTGACATGCAGCGGAAGATATACGCGCCAGCGGACGTCGAGCTTAAATCGACCGGCAAAGATGTAGTGGCGGCCTTCAGCATCTTCAACGAGGTTGACAGCGACGGCGACGTGGTACTGCCCGGGGCTATCCCGCACGGCGTTGAAGTGCCGATGTCGGCTTTTAACCACAAGAGTTGGGAAGACCAACTTCCCGTTGGCAAGGGCGTAGTTAGCGCCGACGCCGGGCGAGCGACGTTCACGGCGAAGCTCTTCGACACTACGGGGGGTCGGGACACTTACGAGACGCTCAAGCAGCTTGGACCTTTGGCGCGTTGGAGTTGGGGTTTTGACGTGATCGACAGCGAACGCGGAACGTTCAATGGCCAGCGCGTCAGGTTCATTAAGAAGGTGCGCCTGTTTGAGGTCAGTCCCGTTCTGCGCGGCGCGAACGATAATACGAGGACGCTGGCCATAAAGAGTGCGAACACGCAGCGGGCGATTCTCGAAAGCGCGAAGGCGCAGCTCCAGCAGTTCGAACTCGAAGACATGAAGCGACGCCTAGACGCGGAGATGTGCCTTGCCCAACTGATCGAATCCAAAGATCGCTTCATGCGGGATCACGGCTCCGGCTACAGCACTGTCGCGGAGTCCATGGTCGACATCGAGGTCAAAGCCGCAGCCTGGGCAGCCGTCCATCGCTATGCGCCGCGCCTGGGCTTGAATCCCGACGCCGTGCGGGTCCGCTTTTTTACCGAAGAGGTGGACTACGGCACCCGGACCCGGTTCGGTGACAAGGCGTTCGGCCCAGAGCACGCCGATTTCTTCTCGATGCCGGGGATCGTGATAAAGGGCCTCACCAGGCCTTCACTGGAACCGACGGTCATCCATCTCAACGCCGAACTCAGTCCCGATGAGGCCGCCTTCATTACCGGGCATGAGGCTGCTCACCTCGCGGGGATGGACGAAGCTGGTGCCACGGCATTCGAAGACCAGATACGGAAAGAGATCAGCCCATGAGCAACACCGATGACAGGCGTCGCAGCCCGAGCAATACGGAGTTGAAGCAACAGGAGTTGCGCGAACTGCTCCGAGTCGGCCCCGACCTCCCGGAGTTGGCCGACTCGAATGCGAGAGCTCTCCTCCGGAACGTGATCTTGAACAGGGGCATCCCGGAGTCGCAGCATCTGATCGACGCGATCACCCGTGCGATCAACATCCACCTGGCCGAGGCCGAGGAGCACTGACATGGCCGCACGTCGAACTACCTCGAAAACGGTGGCAGTTGCCAACGCCGGCACTCCTGCTGTCTGCAGCTACTGCAACGGCGCGACCAGCGAATACGGATGCCGTGAAGTGGTCGCGGGTTGGTACTGCGTGAACGGCGGCGCTCTGTGGCGGATGCGAACGAGGCCCCGGACGCCAGAGCCCATTATCAAGGCCGAGCAAGAGGTCATCGATGAGTGTGCGCCCCGTATCGCCGAGGCTCAGAAGGTGGAGGCCGAGGCGGAAGAGGAGTACGAGGCCAAGTCGAAGGCGTGGGCCGATGCCGAACTCTCCGTGCGGGCCGCTGTCAATGAAGACGCCGAGGCGCAGTATGCGGCCGCTTACAGTGGGCGGCGACCGAAACCGCACCCCCGCCTTGATCGGCTTCGAGGCGAACTCACCCAGCGACGGGAGGAGTTGGACGAGGCGGAGCAGTTGCTGAGGAAGGCCCGGGTGAAAGCCGGTCAGGCCGTGCGTCACTCGGAACAGGCGAGGCGTATCGCCCGGGACCGGGCGAGCTGGCCAGAGGCGGTGTGACATCGGGAGCAGGCGAAGGGCGCTACCCCTCGGTCTGAGGGTGGGCCTCGGGGTGAGGGTCCGTCGCCCCCCTCTCCCCCTGCTCCCCATCACCCACTCGTTACGTTTGCCTCTTCGTGCGTTCTTCAGTGTTAAATCAACAATCAAATTCATTTATCAAATTGAAAAACAATTAAGAGTAAAGAGTTTTGGATTTGCTTGAGGCCAAAGGCGTCCCCTTAAGGCTGAGGGTGTGTCAGTGAGTAGAAGGGGGAGGGGGTCACCAAGATCATTCTGAATCCGACCCGACCCGACCTCTTCCGCGTTTTTTTGCGCGTCAAAAATTCCTGCCGACCGAGACTACTTCGAGGTTCCGTCATCATCCAAAGCAACCTGGGCGATCCCAATGAAGGCGCCGTGTTCCACTATGAGCTGAGTGAGAGACTCAGTAAGCGCAACCCATTTTACGCCCGCGAGTTCCTCGGGGTCGCGACTGTCAGGGCTGGAGCACTTTTTGACTGCAGTCATTCTAACTGCGACCAAAGTGCATGACTTCCTCACCTCGACCGCCGCCTGAGAGACGTAATCGGGTCCAGCTAGCCTGACCTTTGTGAATACGCCTCTCACACCCTCCCAAGATGCCCAAACATCCGCTTCTGCTGCATGAATCTGGTCGAACGTTGGCGCAGACAAATCGGAAATTTTGATGACCCTGTCTGTCAGAACCTCCGTTAGTTCGATGAACTCCTCGTACACGGCCTGCCGTGCGTCACGTCGCTGCCGACGGTGCTCGCCTCGCGCTGCGATCTTCGCCTGCTCGCGCGCCGCCCATCCGGTGGCGACCGCCGCCCCGGTCGTCGCAACCGCCCCCGCCAACGCACCCAGCACTGCCGCCAACCCTGCATCCATACAAGAGAGTTTGAACGAAGGGACCTCTTAGCGGGGGGTGCTGCGATTCTGGGCCATGCGATAGGGCCCGACTCTGGGAGCCGGGGCCTTCGAGGTGTGAATCAGCCTTCGCTTTCGTCCAGGGCCTTCAGCGCCTCAGATGGAAGGGTCGGTCCGTGCGTGACGGATACAGTCACCACGCCCGTGCTGCTGTTGATCTTACGGAGGACGGACATCTCCTCCGGACCACTCGCCTCGAAGGTGCACAGGTAGCAGCCGAAACCGTTCGCGGAGTAGTGCGTGTCTGTGGCCGTTCGCTGGACGGGCTCCCATGTAAGGAGGCCCTGCCCGCCGCAGGCTGGGCACTCGCCACCGGTGGTCTTCAGGACGATGATGCCGTCCTTCACGTACTCCGTGGGCCGGACGAACCACTCCTCATTGCGAGGCTGGGGTGCCCTGAGGGCCCCCTCCTTCACCTCCGCCGGGAGACCCACGAAACGGTCCTCGAAGGCGTGCCGGGCCTGGGTGATCCGGAGCCGGACGTCGCGGAAGACCTGGTCTTCCCGCTCGTTCACGGCGGCCTTCACGGCATCCGTCCACCGCTCCCAGAAGGCGTCCAGCGTCTTGCCCAGATCGTTGAGCAGCGTCTCGATCGTCCGCGCGAGCGGAGAGATCATTCCCTTGGCCAAGGTGCTGTCGGTGGAGGCGTGGGCCGCCCCGTTCCGCATCGCGATCAGCAGTTCGAGCTGGTCGTCCTTCGGCGCGAGAACGCCGATCTTCCGGAGAAGGGTGATGGCGTCCTTGGCCCCGACGGTGCGGACCTTGTCCTGGTCCATCTGGAGGTGTCCGCCGAGGTACAGCATCGTGTCGGCGTTGCGGGGCTCGGCGATGTAGACCGGGTTCTTCGAGGTGAGCGCCGCCTTGGCGAGCCGCTCGACGGCGACTCCGGCGTGCAGCGCGAACTCGTCATACTCCGCGCGGCCATGGTCGTCCATGGCCTTGTGGGCGGCCTTCTTGGCGCCCCGGAAGAAGCTCTCGATGGAGAGCGAATCGTTCATGACAGGACGTTAGCCGCATTGGCCGTATAGGTGCGACCAGATTGCGGGGGCGCCGCAGAGGCGTCGAGGGGACTGTCCGCTTTCCCGTTCCGGAAACTCGGACCCCTTGCCCCACTGGCACCTGCGCCGGAACGATCAGTCGAGACAGACGACTGCCACGGGAAGGGGAACGCTTGTGAAGGTGACCATGCTGGCGACGACGTGCGACAAGAGGGACTGCCCGACCATCTACCAGACGGACCGGGGCACGCTCCTGGTCCAGGGCGAGACACCGACCGACCACGGGCTGAACATCCCGGCGCACGAGACCCTCGTCGAGATCCCGATGGACCTGATCCGGAAGGCGTTCGGTGACCAGCTCGACGCCTAGGACACTCGGCGGCCTCTTCGACACGTTCCAGCGCGAGGCGTTCCGGCTGGAGACCCTGGACGACTACAGCAACTCGGGGAGCGTGGACGCGTACCGGGCCTTCCTCGACGGCCAGGACAAGCCCGCCGACTACAACGCCGACTGGCTCGAAGAGGTGCGCACGCACACCGAGGCCGGGCGCCGCATGTACCGCGTGCACGTTGTGACGCGGCCTCTAACTCCGTATCTGCGCTTCGAGTTGGGCTGGGGGTACGTCATCAACGCAACGGCCGGCGAGGAGTTCTACATCCTCGACGTGACCGACCGGCCCAACCCCCTACCGGACGGGGTCGGCGACTTCTGGCTGTTCGACTCGACGACGGCCTCGCCAATGCACTACAGCGACGACGGCAAGTTCCTCGGAGCCGACGTCCTGCCCGACGACCGAGGCCCAGAGTTCGTCGCCCACCGGGATACCGCCCTCGCGCACGCCGAGCCGTTCAGAGACTGGTGGGCCAAGCACGCCGAGTGAACCGTTCCGAGCTAGGTGCAGCACTGCGGGTACTGCGACAGGCATCCGGCAAGGAAGCCAAGGCGGTAGCCCGCAGCGCTGTCATGTCCGCCAGCAAGCTGAGCAAGATCGAGACCGGCAAGCTCGCTCCCACTGCGGACGACGTCGAGCGCATCCTGACAGCCATCGGCGTCTCGGACGACGTCAAAGCTGAGTACATGGACGCGGCCCGTGCCGTCGCCACGGAGACCACAGCTTGGCGTCTCATCCAGCGTGCGGGGCTCCATAAGGCGCAGAGGCAGCTCAAGGCCGTAGAGACCCGCATGACCCTCCTGCGGCTCTTCCAGCCCGCTCTCGTGCCCGGCTTGCTCCAGACCCCGGAGTACATGCGGGCGATCCTGTCCCGGCACGACGACCTGAGTGAGGCCACGGTTCGGGAGACCGTGAGTGCACGGCTGGAGCGGCAAGAGGTTCTCTACGACATCAGCAAGACACTCAGGTTCGTGATCACTGAGCCCGTACTGCGATGGCTGATCGTGCCGCCACTCGTCATGGCCGGGCAGTTGGACCGGCTGATCTCTCTGTCGCGCCACCCCAACATCGATGTGCGCGTGGTGCCCCTGGCCGGGCCGAAGCATGACATCCCCAACCACGCCTTCGTCATCCGGGACGACCGCGCGGTCACCGTGGAGACTGTGCACGCGGAAGTCATCGTCACCGACCCTCGCGATGTCGCTCTGTACGTCGCCAAGTTCGACGGATTCGCCGAAGGGGCGCTTCACGGCGACGGCATGAGAACCCACTTGGAGGGCATCCGGAACGACCTTTTGCGGCAACGGGAAAGCGGCTAGGCCGAGTTGCACGTAGCCCCAACGATGGGTCCGAATCGAGATCCAGGCGGGGAGTAGTCCATGCAACAGACGACCATGACAGGGCCGGTCCACCTGGCCGTACCCATCGCGCCCCCGGAACCGGCGTCGAACTGCGACGTGTGCGCCGCATTGGTCCAGCAGAGGCAGGAAGCACGCGACAGAGGCGACCTGTCAGCCGCGACGGACGCCGACGTGGAGATCCGGAACCACCCGCACCGTACGAGGGGGCGACGGTGACCCGCTCGATCCTGCGCTACGTGCGACACCGGATCACCCAGCACCCGGACACCGACGTGACGTTCGAGGCCGAGTGCCTGAAGTGCGAGTGGACGGCCACCCCCTCGACCGACGACGCGGCAGTGGACGTCGAATGCATGCGTCACACCGGCATGACGGGCCACGGCGGCTTCCGGCGCATCTGCACGTCGTTCGCCCTGGTCGAGCGTGTCGAGTAGGCCCTGCTGCGGCCCAACTTCCCATCGTCTCCGCCGAAATGACAGTCTGTCGTACTCGACACATGCTCTAATGGAGCCATGACCGCTCCGAGGCTTACAAAGCCGACCATCGCCGTGCTGGAGGTGCTGCTGGCCGCGACGGACGACGCCCCTGCTTGGGGGCTCAGCATCTGCCGCGACGCAGACCTCGGCTCCGGCACCGTGTACCCGATCCTGGATCGGCTGTTGGAGCGCGGCTGGGTGGCGAGCTACGACGAGACCGAGCCGCATCCAGGCCGTCCTGCCCGCCGCTATTACGAACTCACCGGAACAGGTCGCGCGCAGGCAGGCGCTGCGCTGGAGGCGCGACGCGCGCGGCGTTCTCGGTTTGGCCTCGCAGGCGGTATCGCGTGAGCCGAGAGAGCAGTTACGTCCCCGCCCGGAACTTCGACCGCGTCCACGTATCGATCATGCCCAACGCGCAACGCGCATTTGAGGATCTTCCCCGAGACCAGCAGATCCGCCTGCTTTCGGTCGCCCACCGGTACCAGCGGGGCGACCTATCGCAGTTCCACTTTGTACAGAACACGGCGATCGAAGTAGGGAGCCGTGCGCTCGCATCGCAGACGGTCTTGTGCTTCAACTTCACCGCCCGCCTTCGTGGCGTGGCGAAGGTGAATAACAAGACTGGCCAGTTCGCGCTGCATGACGTCCAGTACGCCAGAGCTGGGGGATGGGAGACGATGCGGCCCCGGGCAAGGCGGGCCGTGTCACTGGCCACGTGGATCGCAGGTCCGCAACGTTCCCATCTGTGTGAGGAATGGACGGCCATCCTTGCCGGTGACCCTGATAGCGACGTCTTCCTCTCTTCGTGGCAACGGTTGATGCTCGCCCTGGGATTTCTCATCGCGGCGATCCGGATGCGGGCGAGTGATCTGGTCCGCCCGTTGTGGCGCCCGGTGGACTGGCTGCTGTCGCAGGACTCACGTACGAACGGATTCATCGCCTCCATCGTCGGTGCGCAGGCGATCTACATTGTCGATGACGGCGGGATCCCGGCTTTGGTGACGGAGGTCTGGGAGCCGTGCGGGATTCTCGGGGCGGGGCTGTACGTCCTGGCCCGCTGGCTGCGCCGCGTGCGCGGCATCGAGCTTGCGGCCGTGAGCGCTCCACCAGAGGAGTAGCCACACGGGTGATTCGGGGACCGTGCGGGGATAACGTGCGTCAACCTTCAGTTGACGGAAGTAGTGGTAACGCCAGTTACCGCTACCAGCGTCAAGCCCGGGTTGACGGGGGTGGTGCCCTCAAGGGTCGATCGCACGCGCGACCGCGCCCTGGCCAGCCGCTGGCGCTGGAACGGGTGGAGGGTGATGACGCAGGGCTCACGCCATGGAAGCCCTCATTTAGATGCTTTTAGGGTCGCCTGGATGTCAATCAACGGTTGACGCTTGTAGCGGTAACTGGCGTTATCACTACAAGCGTCAACCGGAGGTTGACAAGACCAGTCCTGCTCCTCGTGCTAGGTCGGCTTGACTAAATCGGTGACCGCCGGTTCGTCGATCTTCTGCGAAATCTCGTACGGCCCTAATTCACCGCCTTGTCCCACCCGCGCTCGCCGCCTGAGAGACGGCGGCGCTGACGGGTGTCCGCCGCCCGCGTGACCCGCGAGGAGGAGTGACGTGTGCGCAGCGCGGTGCCTGTTGGCTAGTGGGCTGGCGTGGCGCACACGACGCACGGCTCCGACGGGCCGACCGCCCTATGCGTATGCGGGGCCACAGCGGGTGGACCGTCCGGCCAGAGGTCGTCCCAGGTCCAGTAGCAGCCGATCTCACGGCAGTGCACGGCACATACGGGATCATCCCAGTTGGGGACTGACAACGGAAAAACATTGTCGCCCGAGGACCGGCCGGTCAGCCGGCGGCCGATCCACGGGAGCAGGTGCTGCCTGGCGAATCGGGCGTCGGCGACCCGGCGCGTAGCCCACCCGGGCGGCGCGGTGGCGGGCGGCGGGGTGCGCCACTCGGTGTCCTCGGACTCGTAGCCGAGCGCCTGCCACACCGCCTCCGCGACCCGGCGGTGCCCGTCGGCCGTCAGGTGCAGCCGGTCCACGTCCCACAGGCGCGGGTCGCCCAGCGAGGGGGCCCCGTACAGGTCGACGACGACCGCGCCGTGCCGTGCGGCGAGGTCGTCGACGCAGACGAACAGCTCCTCCATGCGGGGCCGGAACCGTTCAAGGACCGGGCCCTGACGGCCGGGGCTGCGCATCAGCACCAGTTGCTTGCAGGCGGGCGCCAGCCGTTCCACGGCCTCCGCCAGGAGACCGCGCACCTGCCCCATGTCGCACTTGGGGCGGAGTGTGTCGTTGAGCCCGCCCACCAGCGTGATCACGTCGGCTTCCATGGCGACCGCCACGTCCACCTGCTCGTTCACGATCTGCCGGATCAGCTTGCCGCGCACCGCGAGGTTCGCGTACCGGAAACCGGGCGCGCGGGCGGCCATCCGCCCGGCGAGGAGATCGGCCCAGCCCCGGTAGGAGCCGTCCGGCAGCAGGTCCGACATGCCCTCGGTGAACGAGTCGCCGACCGCGACCAGGCTGGTGAAAGTGGGGTTCTTCTGCATGGCGACAGAGATGGTATCCCGGTTCCATACCCGTCGGTCGGTCGGCCTGTTCCGCCGGACACGGGTCAGGTCCGCTGCCCGAACAGCTCCCGCAGGACGTCCTCCATCGTCACCAGCCCTGCCAGCCGCCCGTCGTCGCCCAGCACCGCGGCGAGATGCGTACGGCTGCGCCGCATCGCGGTGAGCACGTCGTCCAGCGGTGTGCCGGCCCGCACGCGCGCGATGGACCGCATCTCCCGGACCTCGAACGGCAGGTCCCGCGGCATCTTGTCCAGTGCGTCCTTCACATGCAGATACCCGACGATGCGCCGCCCCTCGTCCACGACCGGGAAGCGGGAGAACCCGGACTCGGCCGACAGCCCCTCCAACTGCTCGGGCGTGACGCCCACGCGCGCGTAGACGACGCGTTCCAGCGGAAGCACGACGTCGTGCACGGGCCGTCGGCCCAGTTCCAGGGCGT
Organism: Streptomyces sp. DG2A-72; assembly: GCF_030499575.1. Classification (NCBI taxonomy): domain Bacteria; kingdom Bacillati; phylum Actinomycetota; class Actinomycetes; order Kitasatosporales; family Streptomycetaceae; genus Streptomyces; species Streptomyces sp. DG2A-72. The sequence goes on along the minus strand of NZ_JASTLC010000001.1, from coordinate 1,307,500 downwards.
CGTGCAGCCGCTCCCGCGCCCGCTCGTCGATGAGGCCGGCCTCGCCGGAGTCCCGGACCAGACGGGCCAGCTCGGCGTCCGAGAAGGTCGCGGTCACCTCGTCCTTGGTCTCCACGCGCAACAGCTTCAGCAGGCCGTTCGCGAAGGCGTTGATCGTGAAGATCACCGGGCGCAGCGTCCGCGACAGGGCGACCAGCGGCGGTCCGAGGACCAGCGCGCTGCGCACCGGCTCGGCCAGCGCGATGTTCTTCGGCACCATCTCGCCGAGCAGCATGTGCAGATATGTCGCCAGGGCCAGCGCGATCGCGAACGACACCACATGCCCCGCACCCTCCGGCACACCGAGCGCGTGGAACGCCGGCTCCAGCAGATGCTCGATCGCCGGCTCCGCGACGACACCCAGGACCAGCGTGCACAGTGTGATGCCGAGCTGTGCCGCGGCCATCAGCGCGGACACATGCTCCAGACCCCACAGCACGCTCTTGGCCCGCCGGTCGCCCTGCTCGGCGTGCGGCTCGATCTGGCTGCGGCGCACCGAGATCAGCGCGAACTCGGCGCCCACGAAGAAGGCGTTGACGACCAGGGTCGCGAAACCGATCAGAAGCTGTACGGCGGTCATCGCTCGCCCTCCCCGTCGCGTACGTCGTCCAGCGGCGCATGCAGCAGCACGCGCGCCGCCCTGCGGCCCGACGCGTCGACCACGTCGAGTCGCCAGCCCACGACCTCGACACAGTCACCGACGGCCGGTATGCGGCCGAGCTCGTGCGCCACGAGACCGGCCAGCGTCTCGTACGGCCCCTCCGGCGCCCTCAGTCCGACGCGCGCGAGCTGGTCCATGCGGGCGGCGCCGTCCGCCGAGAACTGTGCGCGTCCGTCGTCGTCGCTGCCCGCGACGGCCAGGTCGGGCGTCTCGTGCGGGTCGTGCTCGTCCCGCACCTCGCCGACGACCTCCTCGACGATGTCCTCCAGCGTGGCCACGCCCGCCGTACCGCCGTACTCGTCGATGACGACGGCCATCGTGCGCTTGCCGGACAGCCGGTCCAGCAGCCGGTCGACGGTCAGCGACTCGGGCACGAGCAGCGGCTCGCGCATGAGTTCCGCGACCCGCACGCGCGCCCGGCGCTCCGCGGGCACCGCCAGCACGTCCTTGATGTGCGCGGTGCCCACGACCGAGTCGAGGTTGCCGCGGAAGACGGGGAACCGGGACAGGCCCGTGGCCCGGGTCGCGTTCGCCACGTCCTCGCAGGTCGCCTGGACGTCGAGGGCGAAGACCTGCACGCGGGGCGTCATCACGTTCTCCGCGGTCAGGTCGGCGAGGTTCAGGGTCCGCACGAACAGCTCGGCGGTGTCGGCCTCCAGTGCGCCTTCGCGGGCGGAGTGCCGGGCGAGCGCCGCCAGTTCCTGCGGTCCGCGCGCGGAGGCCAGTTCTTCGGCGGGCTCCACGCCGAAGAGGCGCACGATCCGGTTCGCCGTGTTGTTGAGGTGCGCGATGAAGGGCCGGAAGGCGGCGCTGAACCAGCGCTGCGCGTTGCCGACGCGCTTGGCCACGGCCAGCGGCGACGAGATCGCCCAGTTCTTCGGCACCAGCTCGCCGACGACCATCAGCACTACGGTCGACAGGGCCGTACCCAGCACCAGGGCGATCGAGGACGCGGTGGAGCGCGAGATGCCCATCGACTCCAGCGGGCCCGCGATCAGCGCGGCGATCGACGGCTCGGCGAGCATGCCGACGACCAGATTGGTGACGGTGATGCCGAGCTGCGCCCCGGAGAGCTGGAAGGTCAGGTTCCGTACGGCCTTCAACGCCCCCGCGGCGCCCCGCTCGCCGCGCTCCACGGCCCGTTCGAGTTCGCCGCGTTCGACCGTGGTGAGCGAGAACTCCGCCGCGACGAAGGCGCCGCAGGCCATCGACAGCAGGATCGCCACCAGGAGGAGGAGCACTTCGGTCATCGGGTCACCCCCGTCCCATGATCGGGCAGAGCGGGGAGGATCGCGCGATGTCGTCTACTGGGAGGCTCGCCCATGGGCGGACGCTCACACCTTTCCGTGGAAACCGAAGGAGAACCGAAGTGGTCTCCAAGGGTAAAGGACGAGCAAAGATGCCGGGCGGCCCCCTACTCTCCGAAGGGCTTGATCCAGCGCCGCCACTGCTCCTGAGGCGCGTACCCCGCCGCGCGCCAGGCATGGTGGGCGGTTTCGTTGCGCTGCAGCACCATCGCGTCCCCACGGCGCCCGCCGAGCCGCACGAACCGCTCCTCCGCGGCGGCCAGCAGCGCCGCACCGATCCCCTGACGGCGGCGGTCCGGATGCACGGCCAGCCGGTACAGATGGCAGCGCCAGCCGTCGAATCCCGCGATCACCGTGCCCACCAGATCGCCGCCCTGCTCGGCGATGATCAGCGCATCCGGATCACGGTCGACCAGCCGCTCCACGCCGTTGCGGTCGTCGCTGATGCTCGTGCCCTCGGCGGCCGTCTTCCAGAAGGCCAGAACGGTGTCGAGGTCGTCGGGCCCGGCGGCCCGTATCCGCAGCTCAGTCATGGCGTGATCACATCACAGGCGCATCGGTTGGCATGCGGCATTCCACTGTTCGGACGGGCTGCTACGCGCCCCGCAATGCCCCGATCACCGGCGCGAACGCCTCCATGTACGGCTCCAGGACCGTCAGGTACGAGAACCCGTACCGCTCCCGCTGCGCCCGCACCTGCGCGGTGATCTCCTCCAGGGTGCCGACGACGACGAGCGGCAGGTCGAGCGCCTGCTCCAGCGTCAGGTCCGGCACCCGGTCGGCCAACGGCCGCACGACCTCCGCGCGGTCCTCCGTCACGGTCACCATCTGGATCAGCAGATTCAGCTCGGCCGGCTCCTTGCGGCCCTCGGCCAGCCGCCGGTACAGGGCGATGCGCTCGTCGAGTTCCTCGGGAGAGATCGGCAGCAGCTGCCCCGTCGTGCTCCCGGGCACCGCACGCGCCGCCGTGAAGGCCGCGATGTCGGCGTGCTCGGCGGTCATGCGCATCATGCGGTCGCCGTTGCCGCCGATCATCAACGGCACCCGCTCGTCCGCGTCGAGCAGCCGGTCCAACTCCTCGACCGTGTGCTGAAGATGGTCCACGCGTGCGCGTGGCGTTCCGTACGGCAGCCCGGCAGCCTCGTGCTCGGCCTGTACGTAGCCGGTGCCGAGCCCGAGTTCGAGACGTCCGCCGGTCAGCGCGTTCGTCGTCGCCACCTCGCGTGCGAGCAGCGTCGGGTTCCAGAACCCGGCGTTGAGCACGAAGGTGCCGAGCCGCGGCCGCTCGGTCGCTTCGGCGGCGGCGACCAGCGCCGGGAAGGGCGCGACCATTCCGAGGTGGTCCGGGACCAGGATCACGTCGTAGCCGAGTTCCTCGGCCCGGCGGCACTTGGCCCGCCACTTGGCGGCGGGGGCAGGAGTGATCAGACTGACACCGAAGCGGAACGGGCGTGGCATGAACTCTCCTCAGCTGAAAGCGACTTGAGTGCGTGCCGCGATTCCATCACTCGTGCGCGATGGCCGCCAGCACATTCATGCGGGATGCACGCAACGCGGGCAGCAGGGCCGCCACCACGCCCACGACCGCCGAGCCGATCACCACCGCGATGATCGTGGTCCACGGGATCGCGAACGCCTGCATGCCCTGCAGCGCCAGCACCTGCTGGGTGCACACGCCCCACACCAGTCCCAGCGCGAGTCCCAGGACCGCGCCGAACACCGCGATCACCACCGACTCCAGCCGGATCATGCGGCGCAGCTGGCGCCGGGCGAGTCCGATGGCCCGCAGCAGGCCGATCTCCCGGGTCCGCTCGACGACCGACAGGGCAAGGGTGTTGACCACGCCGAGCACCGCGATGATGATCGCGAGCCCGAGCAGCGCGTACACGAGGTAGAGCAGGACCGCGATCTGGTCGTGGACCAGCTCCTTGTAGTCGGCGATGTCCCGGACGTCCACCTGCGGATACGGGTCGAGGGTCGCCTCCAGATTCGTGCGCAGGTCGTCGGTGCTCGTGCCGGGGGAGGCGTTCACGTACACCGCGGAGTCCTGGCCGCCCGGCGCGTACCGCTCCATCGTGCGCATGCCGAAGAACAGCCCGCCCTGCGTCCCGAACCCGTCGGCGGAGTCCTGGTCGGTCAGCGCGCCCACCGTCAGATCGGCCGTACGTCCGCCCTGGAACTCGACCGGGATCGTGCTCCCGACGCGCACGCCGTGGTCCCGCGCGAAGTCCCGGTCCATGGCGATCCGCCCCTTGGCCAGCGCCGCCGCCGAGTCGCCCTGCGCGTAGGTGATGTTGGCGACGTCGTCGAGCCGGGGATCGTACGCCCCGGCCGTCGTCTCGACGCGGTCCCCGTCCGGGAGGCTCACCGCCACCGGTGTGAGCCGTGAGCGCACGACGAGCCCGACGCCGTCCGTCGCCTCCACCCGCTTGGTGACCTCCTCGGGGAAGGGCACGAAATTGCTGTTCTGTACGACGAAGTCGGCGCCCAGCGTCTTGTCGATCTGCTCGTCGAACGACTTGGTCATCGAGGCGCTCGCCACCGACATCCCGCCGACCAGCGCCAGCCCGACCATCAGGGCCGCCGCGGTCGCGCCGGTACGGCGGGGGTTGCGCAGGGCGTTGCGCTGGCTCATCCGGCCGACCGAACCGAACAGTGCGGGGAAGGCTCCGCCGAGGACCCGGATCACCGGGCGCACCAGCAGTGGGCCCGCGATGACCGTCGCGATGAGCGTCAGGACCACGCCGAGGCCGAGCAGGGAGGCCGCCGACGACGTCTGCGTCGCCGTGGCACAGCCCACCAGCGCCGCCGCGCCCAGCGCCCCGACGACCGCGCCCACCACAGCGCGCACCCGCAGCGGCTTTCCCACGTCGGCGATCTCGGCGTCCGCGAGCGCCGCCATCGGCGACACACCCGCCGCTCGCCGGGCCGGGAGATACGCCGCCACGAAGGTGACGCCGAGGCCGACGACGTACGCCGAGACGGGTGTCGCCACGCCGATGACCATGTCGGCGGACCTGATGTTCATGCCGAGCAGGCTCATCAGCTCGATGAGCCCGACGGCGAGCCCGATGCCGGTGGCCAGGCCGAGCGTGGAGCCGACGAGGCCGAGCAGCAGCGCTTCGGTGAGGACCGAGCGGCGCACCTGGCGGCGGTCCGCGCCGAGCGCGCGCAGCAGCCCCAGTTCGCGGGTGCGCTGGGCGATCAGCATCGAGAAGGTGTTGACGATCAGGAACACACCGACCAGGACGGCGATCCCGGCGAAGCCGAGCATCACGTACTTGATGACGTCGAGGAAGCCGCCCAGCTGCTCGACGTCCGACTCGGCCTGCTCGTCGGCGGTCCGGAAGTCGAAGGTGTCCGCGCCCAGCGCGGCGGCCACGCGCTGCTTGAGCTGCGGGTCGCTGACGCCGTCCGCGGCGTCCACGGAGATGCTGGTGCCGGCGTCCGGGTCGCCCAGCAGCTTGGTCTGCGCGGTCTCGGTGTCGAAGAAGACCAGCGCGGCACCGGGGTTGGTGGTGGTGAACGTGGCGATGCCGACGACCTCGGCCTTGAAGGAGCCGGGCGCGGCGATCACGGTGAGCGTGTCCCCGATCGCCACGTCCTTGCTGTCGGCGGTGTCCGCGTCGAGCAGGACCTGGCTCGGCCCCTCGGGGGCGTGACCGGAGGTCAGCTCGACGGGGCTGCGGTCGGTCGGGTTCCAGATGGTGCCGATCGTCGGGGCGCCGGTGGTGGGGCCCACCGACTCGTTGTCCTCGTCGGCGACGGTGATGCCCGCCACGTCCACGTCCAGACGGGCCGACTCGGCCCCCTCGACCCGGGCCGCGCGGTCCACCAGCGAGGCGGGCAGGGTGGGGGTGAAGCCGGAGGGCAGTGCTTCGTCGAGGTTCTCCTTCGGGCTGACGGTGACGTCGGCCGCGGTCGAGGCGAAGAGCCGGTCGAAGGTACGGCTGACGGTGTCCGAGAAGATCAGGCTGCCCGCGACGAACGCCACGGACAGGATCACGGCCAGCGCGGACAGCAGCAGCCGTCCCTTGTGGGCGAGAAAGCTCCGGAGCGTCGCCTTGAGCACGGGGTCAGTCCTCCTGCGAGGGCGTGGCGTCGTCGTACTGACTGCGGATCACGTCGAACCGCTTCATCCGTTCCAGGACCGCCTCCGCCGTCGGCCGCTCCATCTCGTCGACGATCCGTCCGTCACCGAGGAACAGCACCAGGTCGGAGTGGGCGGCGGCGCCCGGATCGTGGGTGACCATGACGACCGTCTGCCCGAGGTTGTCGACCGCGTCGCGCAGAAAGCCGAGCACCTCAAGCCCGGACCGTGAGTCGAGGTTGCCGGTCGGTTCGTCGGCGAAGATCAGCTCGGGGCGGGAGGCGAGCGCGCGGGCACAGGCGACGCGCTGCTGCTGGCCGCCGGACAGCTGCGACGGCCGGTGGCTCAGCCGGTCCCGCAGCCCGAGTGTGTCGATGACCTGGTCCAGCCACTTCTCGTCGGGCTTCTTGCCGGCGATGTCCATGGGCAGCGTGATGTTCTCGGCCGCGTTCAGCGTCGGGATGAGGTTGAACGACTGGAACATGAACCCGATCCGGTCCCGCCGCAGCCGGGTCAGCTCCCGCTCCCTGAGCCCCGTGATCTCGGTGTCGCCGAGCCACACCTGGCCCGCCGAGACGGTGTCCAGCCCCGCCAGACAGTGCATCAGCGTGGACTTCCCGGAGCCCGACGGCCCCATCACCGCCGTGAACCGGCCGCGCGTGATGTCCACGTCCACCGAGTCGAGGGCGAGCACCGTCGTCTCGCCCGAGCCGTACGCCTTGGTCAGACCGCGGGCGCGGGCCGCGAACCCGTCGGCCGAGGCCTGCTCCACAGCAGAAGCGGACAAGGCTGCCTCCTCGATTCGGGACATCGCGACGTCCTTGTCAGGGCCGAGCGTAATGTGATCCGGCGCACACTCGGTATCCCCCTTGGGTCCTGTTGGGTCCCGGTCGGTCTCCACCCATGGGATGAGCCCTTGGGGATGAGCCCTTGCCGCCGCTAGCATTTCGGCGCTAGCTTTGAGGCATGGCGAAGACCCAGCTGAACGTACGCGTGGACGAAGGCACCGCCCGCGCGGCTCGCGAACGCGCCCTGGCCCGCGGCATGAGCGTCAACCGCTACATCGAAGAGCTGGTCAGACAGGACACCGGGGAGGTCGGCCACACCTTCGTGGAGGCCGCCGCCGACTTCATGAAGCAGTACGAGTCCGTGTTCGCCGAAGAGTTCGGCTCGGACCGTGAAGGCACACGCGAAGGTCGCCGCTGATCCGTTGAGCCATCTCAGAATCGACCTCGCCTGGCTGCTCATGCTCGCCGAACAGAACACTCCCGGAGACCCCCAGGTCACCGACTGGGGCGCGCTCGTCGCCGCCGTCGCACGCCATGAGGCCGAGATATTCGACGTCCCTGTCTACGACACCCCTCAGGCCCGAGCCGCCTCGCTGCTGCAACTGCTGATCCACGTGCCCGCGCTGGAGCGTTCCAACGCCCTGTTCGCCTCCGCGGTCGCGTACGCCTACCTCGTCGCCAGCGGCCTGAAGGTCGTCACCTCCCCGGAGCAGGTCCGCGACCTGGCCCGGCTGGTCAAGAGCGGTCAGGCCACGGTGCACGACATCGCGCAGGAACTGCGGCAGTGGAGCCTATGAGTCGACCGTAGGCCGCCACGCCGTGCCCAGGACGCAGTACGAGGTCGGCAACGTCGGCCCGTTCTCCGGCATCAGCACCCGCCGGTACGGGCCGAGTTCGAACCCGGCGGCCCGCAGTCCGGCGATCGGGTCCCGGGCCACATGGCAGCCCCCGTTCAGCCGCGGCCACACCGTGCTGTCCAGCGCGCGCTGGGTGAAGCGCATCACCCGGCCGCCGCCCCTGCCGTGCTCGAAGAACCGCACGGCACCGCCGGGCCGCAGCACCCGCCGCACCTCGCCGAGCGCCCGCGAGACGTCCCGCACACTGCACAGCACCAGCGACAGCACCACCGCGTCGAAGGCCTCGCTCTTGACCGGCAACGCCTCCGCCGCACCCGGCACCACATCCACCGGCACCTCGGCCCGCAGCGCGGACTCCACCGCCAACTGCCGCAGCAGGCGCTCCGGTTCGATGGCGACGACCTCCGAGACCGCGCTCGGATAGTGCGCGAAGTTCAGGCCGTTGCCCGCCCCGATCTCGATCACCCGCCCGGACAGCCCGGACAGCATGCGGTCGCGCACGGCGCCCATGCCCATGCGTGACTCGGCGGCGACGCTGATACGGGCGTAGTACCGGGCGAACAGCGGGTGGTGCACGGGATCCCGTGACACCTTGCCGGAGCCGGTGGCGGGCCGTTGCGGCATGGCGACCTCCTGAGCGGATGGAGTGGCCTACCGCGATTGTCCCCCGGACGCGCCCCGCGCACCCCCGGCCGTTCGCGGGTCGTGTGGACCAGTAACTGGGTACGACGCACTGCCCGGCGTCCCGTCACCGGAGTTGAGCGAGGTCAGGAAGGAGCTGCCGGCGACCGAGACGAAGTCGTCGACGTACGCCGTTCCGCCGAGGTTCTTGAGGTAGTGGCGGGAGCTGGTTGCTCCCCCACTCTCGAATTTGCTCGAGCGGGGGCCCCATCGCGGCGGAGCCGCAAATTGACACAGCCCCCGCGCCCCTATCGGGGCGCTTCCCGTACCCGGAACGCCTCCGCGTCCCACATGCCCTCCAGCCGCGGTGCCAGCCAAGTGGGCGCCGCCGCACGGAAGTCGGCGGGTTCGAGCGCGGCGGCCCCGGCGGGGAGCGCGCCGAGCAGCGGGGCGTCGGCGACGATCGGCAGGTCCGCGAGATTGCAACGGGACGCCAGATCGGGCGCCTTGGGCCAGCTGCCGATCACGATTCCTGCCAAGTCCAGCTGGCGGGAGCGGATTTCACGTGCTGTCAGCTCCGTCGTGTTGAGCGTGCCCAGGCCGGCTGAGGCCACGACCAGTACCGGCGCCGCCAGCAGCCGTGCCGCGTCCGCCAGTGTGCCGCCCGCCGGGTCGAACCGTACGAGGAGCCCGCCCGCTCCCTCCACCAGCACCAGATCGTGCTCGGCGGCCAGCTTGGCGGCGGCCTCGGCGATGTCGTGCGGGTGGACCGGAGCGCATCCGGCGCGTTGCGCGGCCGTCGCCGGCGCCAACGGGTCCGGATACCGGGCGAGTTCGACCGCCGTCACGGCACCCGCGAGCCGCGCGACCTCGTCGGCGTCCCCGCGCTCGTCCGGTCGTACGCCCGTCTGCGCGGCCTTCAGGACGGCCACCGACCGCCCGGCCGCGAGCGCTGCGGCGGCGACGGCGGCTGTCGCGACGGTCTTGCCGACCTCCGTGCCCGTGCCCGTGATCACCAGGACCGGCATGTCATCCCTCCCGCGCCGCCGCGCACACCGCGCGCGCGATCCGTGCGACGTCCGTGTCGCCCGTGACATACGGCGGCATCGTGTAGACGAGGTCGCGGAACGGCCGCAGCCACACGCCCTCGCGCACGGCCGCCGCCGTGGCCGCCCTCATGTCCACCGCGTGGTCGAGCTGGACGACCCCGATGGCACCGAGGACGCGGACATCGCGAACACCCGGGAGCGCCGCGGCCTCGGCCAGCCCCTCCCGCAGTCCCGCCTCGATCCGCTTCACCTCCGCGAGCCAGTCCTGGCCGAGCAGCAGCTCGATCGAGGCGCAGGCCACCGACGCGGCCAGCGGATTGCCCATGAACGTCGGGCCGTGCGCCAGCACCGGCACCTCGCCGCGCGAGATGCCCTCGGCCACCCGGGATGTGCACAGGGTGGCGGCCATCGTCATATAGCCGCCGGTCAGAGCCTTGCCGACGCACATCACATCGGGCGTCACCGCCGCGTGCTCCGCCGCGAACAGCGCGCCCGTCCGCCCGAACCCGGTCGCGATCTCGTCGAACACCAGCAGCACGCCGTACGCGTCGCACGCCTCACGCAGCACCCGCAGATACGCGGGGGAGTGGAACCGCATTCCGCCCGCGCCCTGCACGACCGGCTCGACGATCACCGCGGCCAGGTCGTCGGCGTGCCGCTCGATCAGCGCGCGCAGGTGATCGGCGTACGCCTCGTCGTACTCCGTCGGCGGCGCGTCGGCGAACACCTGGCGTGGGAGCACGCCTGTCCACAGGTCATGCATCCCCCCCTCGGGATCGCACACCGACATCGGCTGCCAGGTGTCGCCGTGATAGCCGCCGCGCCAGGTCAGCAGGCGCTGCTTCGCCGGGCGGCCCAGCGAACGCCAGTACTGGAGGCACATCTTGGCCGCCACCTCGACCGACACCGAACCGGAGTCGGTGAGGAAGACATGCTCCAGGCCGTTGGGTGACATGTCGACAAGGTGCTTCGCGAGCCGTACGGCGGGCTCGTGGGTGAGCCCGCCGAACATCACATGGCTCATCCTGCCGAGCTGCTCGCGCGCGGCCTCGTCGAGCACGGGGTGGTGGTAGCCGTGGATCGCCGACCACCAGGACGACATGCCGTCGATCAACTCGCCCGCGTCGTCCGCGAGTTTCAGCCGGACCCCGCTCGCCGACTCCACGACGAGCGGCTCCACCAAGCCCGGCATGGGCCCGTACGGATGCCAGACGTGCCGCCTGTCGAGTTCCAGCAGCTCGGGGACGGTCAGGTCAGGCATTGGGCGCGAGGTCCGTTCCGGCGCCCCGGCGGCGTACGGCGACGAGGTCCGTACGGGCCTCGTTGATCTGGGATGTGGAGGCCTGAGGTGTGGAGTCCTGAGGTGTGGAGGCCTGAGGTGCGGAACCGCATGCTCCGCCGCCCTCGTGGCACCCGCCGGCCGCCCGGTGCTCCGGCAGCGTCACCTGATCCGTGCCCTCCACCTCGAACCCGGCGTCCGCGATCATCTCCAGGTCCGCCTGGCCCGCCTGGCCCTCGGTGGTCAGATAGTCGCCGAGGAAGATCGAGTTGGCCAGGTGCAGGGCAAGAGGCTGCATCGTGCGCAGATGGACCTCACGGCCGCCCGCGATCCGCACCTCGACGTCCGGGCAGACGAACCGCACCATCGCGAGAATGCGCAGACAGCGCTGCGGGGTGAGGTGCCACTCCTTGGCGAGCGGGGTGCCCTCGACCGGGATCAGGAAGTTGACCGGAACCGAGTCCGGGTCCAGCTCACGCAGCGAGTAGACGACGTCCACCAGGTCCTCGTCCGACTCGCCCATGCCGGCGATCAGGCCCGAGCAGGCGGACAGCCCGGCCGCGTGCGCCTTCTGCACGGTGTCGACGCGGTCGGCGTAGGTGTGGGTGGTGGTGATGTCGCCGTACGTCGCCTCGGAGGTGTTGAGGTTGTGGTTGTAGGCGTCCGCGCCGGCCTCGCGCAGCCGCTCGGCCTGGCCGTCGGAGAGCAGACCGAGGCAGGCGCACACCTCGACGCCCTCGTTCTGTTCCTTGATCGCCTTGATGGTGCCCGCGACCCGGTCCACGTCACGGTCGGTGGGACCGCGTCCGGACGCCACCAGACAGACCCGCTTGGCGCCCCCGGCCAGCCCGGCCGCCGCTGCCTGGGAGGCCTCGTCGGGCCCCAGCCAGCTGTACTTCAGGATCCCGGTCGTGGAGCCCAGCCGCTGGGAGCAGTAGGAGCAGTCCTCCGGGCACAGGCCGGACTTGAGGTTGACGAGGTAGTTGAGTTTCACCCGTCGGCCGAACCAGTGCCGGCGTACCTTGCCGGCCGCGGCCACCACATCGAGCAGGTCGTCGTCGGAGGTGGCGAGGACGGCCAGTGCTTCCTCGCGGGTCGGCAGCTCGCGCCGAAGCCCCTTGTCCACCAGCGTGTTCAGCAGGTCCATGAGGTCCGATCCTGTCCTACGGAACCGCCCCGGGCCAAGGAGAGATCGGACAACAGAGGCGGTTCAAGGTGTGGGTATTGCCACATCCTGGGCGGCTGGTCGTGCGACTAGTGTCTGTGCACTGCCTACAAAAGCCCCGGAGGAGTCATGGCGTTCGGCTGGATCGACGAACAGGCGGAGCTGCGCCGCCGCGCCGGACTGGTACGGACCCTGCGCCCCCGCCCCGCCGACTCGCCGCTGCTCGACCTCGCGAGCAACGACTACCTGGGCCTGGCCCGCCACCCCGAGGTCGTCGAGGGGGCCACCTCCGCGGCCCGCACCTGGGGCGGCGGCGCCACCGGCTCCCGGCTGGTCACCGGCACGACCGCGCTCCACGCCGAACTGGAACGCGAGCTGGCGGACTTCTGCGGCTTCGAGGCGGCCCTGGTGTTCTCCTCCGGCTACGCGGCCAACCTCGCCGCGGTCACCGCGCTGGCCCCGCACGGCTCACTGATCGTCTCCGACGCCGGCAACCACGCCTCGCTGATCGACGGCTGCCGGCTGGCCCGCGGCACCACCCAGGTCGTCGCACACGCCGACCCGGACGCCGTACGCAAGGCACTCCGGACGCATGAGGGGCCCGCCGTCGCCGTGTCCAACACGGTCTTCTCGGTCGACGGCGACGCCGCCCCGCTGACCGAGCTGGCGACGGCATGCCGGGAGCACGGCACCGGTCTGGTCGTCGACGACGCCCACGGTCTCGGCGTCCTCGGCGACGGCGGGCGCGGCGCCCCGCACGGCGCGGGACTCGCGGGCGCCGACGATGTCGTGGTGACGGTCACGCTGTCCAAGTCGCTCGGCAGCCAGGGCGGCGCCGTCCTCGGACCCGCCCGGGTCATCGAGCACTTGGTCAACGCGGCCCGCACGTTCATCTTCGACACGGGCCTGGCCCCCGCCGCGGCGGGAGCGGCCCTGGCGGCGCTCAGGCTGCTGCGCCGCGAGCCGGAGCGGGCGGCGCGGGCGCGTGCGGTGGCACGCGAACTCCACACACGCCTGACCGCCGCGGGTCTGGAAGCGGTACGTCCGGACGCCGCGGTCGTCTCCGTGCGCGCGCCGTCCCCGGAGGGTGCCGTGCGGTGGGCGGCCGAGTGCCGTACGGCAGGTCTCGCCGTGGGCTGCTTCCGTCCTCCTTCCGTGCCCGACGGCATCTCACGGCTGAGGCTCACCGCCCGCGCGGACCTCTCCGAGGAGCAGATCGAGCGTGCTGTGGGAGTGATCGGCGAGACGCGACCATGAGTCGGCGTGACATGGCCGTGCGTCGCGCGAACTGATGCAGAGGGGTCGCGAGGTGCGGGCGATCACCGTAACGCGGCCGTGAATCCCGCCCAGCTCTCGGGGGAGAAGAGCAGCGCGGGTCCGGCCGGGTCCTTGGAGTCGCGTACGGCCAGCAGCCCGGCCCCGGGGCCGGAAAGCGGCCGGGCCGTCTCGACGCAGTTGTTCGCTCCGGTGCTGTAGCTGCTGCGCAGCCATTGCACACCGTGCAGTTGAGTACTGGAAGTCACGTTCCGAGGCAGTGCAGACATGGTGCCTCCTTACACGCCGGCACCTATCCCGGCGATGTAGTCCAACGAGTCCTCGGGCGAAAGGGCGTGGAACTGAAGGGTGTTGAAGGCCTCGGTGTAGGCCCGGAGGTCTTCTTTCCGCTCGAGGTAGAGGCTACTCGTCAAGTGGTCCAGAACAACCACATCCAGATCAGAAGTGCTCGAAAATGAGAAGATAACGAAAGGCCCGGTGATGCCGATGTGGGCACCGGCCGCGAACGGCAGGACCTGAAGCCGCACTTGGGGGTAGCGCGCCGCCTCGATCAGCCGCTCCAGCTGCCGTGCCATGACGTCCGGCCCGCCGATCTCCCGGTGCAGCACCGCCTCGTCGAGCACCGCGCTCAGCACCAGGGGCGGCCGCGAGCGCAGCACGTCCTGCCTGGCCAGGCGCACTTCCACCAGCGCATCCAGCCGGTCCCCGGCGTCCTCGTCCAGTCCGCCCACCGCGGCCCGGGTCACCGCCCGCGCGTACTCCGGCGTCTGCAACAGCCCCGGAACGACGGAGGTCTCCAGCGTGCGCATCGCGCTGGCCTGGGATTCCAGGCTGATGAAATCCCGGTACGTCGGCGGCAGCACGCCCCGATACGCATGCCACCAGTGGTGCCGCCCGGCACTGTCGTCCTGTCCCGCCAACACCAGGAGTAACTCCCGCAGTTGAGGATCCGCCACTCCGTAGGCGTCCAGGAGTAACCGCACATCGGCCGGTTTCACCCCGCTCGCGCCGGTCTCGATGCGGCTCACCTTGGACTGGTGCCAGCCCACGAGCCGGGCCGCCTCGCCGCTCGTGAGCCCGGCGCCGGTGCGCAGCGTGCGCAATTCGGCGCCCAGTTTTCGGCGGCGTACCGCGGGACCGTGCTGCATGGGCTCCTCCTTACTCCTTCCGGGCCGCCCAAATACGGTCTGCCGTCGCAGAGTTCACCGCTTCGAGCGACAGATATATGCATATCTTGGTGGATCGCACCCGTGACCGGCCCGGTGATGGCAGTCTGGCGACGAAGCACCAGTCCGGGACCGTACTCGAACCCTCCGCTCCGTGTCGGACTGCGGTCCCGTGGGAAAGGGACGACGTCGCCATGGCAGACCATCTGGAAGCATCCGTCACTCTGCCGAGCGATCCCGCCTCGGTCTCCGCCGCCCGCACCTACGTGGTCGGCACCCTGGCGGAATGGGGACTGCCGGCTGACACGGAACTGGCCGACACCATCCGCCTCATCGTCTCCGAGCTCGCCACCAACGCCGTACAGCACACGTTCGGGCAGTCACCCACCTTCACGGTGGACATCGAACTCGACCGTGACGAACAGCTGCGCATCGGCGTCACCGACAGCCATCCGCGGTTTCCCAAACGTCTGCCCGCGGCCGTCCAGCAGGACAACGGCCGCGGGCTTGTGATCATCCGCTGGCTGACTGCAGAGTTCGGCGGCAAGCTGAGAATCCGGCCCACCCGGGAGGGCGGCAAGACGATCTCCGTCCAACTGCCGTGGACGGTACCGGCGCGGCCCGTGACGACGACGGCGGTACAGCAGGACCCTTAGAGATCACGTGTGTCGGGCCCGCCCGAACGGGGCGCGGCAGGGCCCGGAAGACGTCCGCGGCGGGTGCGGTCTCGTCGCTCCGGCGGACGACCGGGGCGTGCACCGCAGCGGGGCAGCTGGGCGGGCTCGTAGGTGTGCGTGAGCTCGAGGTCCTGCCTCAAGAGCTGCACGACTGCCCGCAGCTGAGGGACATCGCGGCGCCGCCGGCCGCGGTGACGGCCTTGGTGTGGTGCTCGTTCTCGAACCGCTGGGATGACGCGGTGGCGGCGCGTCAGGGCGCCGCCACCGCGTCGCTCAGGTCACTTGACGCGGCCGTACCAGACGCTCTTGGTCCAGATCTTCTGCAGCCTCACGACGTCCCCGGTCTTCGGGGAGTGCCAGATCTTTCCCTTCCCGGCGTAGATGCCGACGTGGTACACGTTCGAGCCCGAGTGGAAGAACACCAGGTCTCCGGCCTTGCGGCTCTTGGCGGAGATGTGGCGGGTCTTGTTGTACTGCTGAGCCGCCGTCCGCGGCAGGCTCTTGCCCGCCTTCTTGTACGAGTACAGCGTCAGCCCCGAGCAGTCGAACCGGCGCGGCCCCGTGGCGCCGTACTTGTACGGCGAGCCCTTCTTGGAAGCCGCGACCTGGAGCGCCTTCGTCGCCGGAGTCGCGGCCGCGGCCTCCGAGGAGAGACCCGGCGCCACGACGGAGCCGCCCACGGCGGCCAGGGTGAGGGCCGAGGCCGTACCGGCTCGGGCCATCAGCGACGGGACACGATTGAGCGCAGTCATGCGCAACCCTTCGTCAGCCGCCTGTGAAGGATGACCTGTCGGATTCGGGCTGGCGAAGTTGCCCGGCCGCTGACGCGGCTTCACCCCAAGGGCTGCTCGGCCCGGTCATGGCGTGACCGTTCCGGCGACCCGTCGTGCTTGGGTCCTCCACTCCTGCCGATCCACTTCTGTCGACCGGTCATCCGGGCGGCGGCAGGACTCGGCGTCCGCCCGGACCGCCCCGCCGCTGTGGCGGGGGCTTGTCGTCAGACAGGGATCTTCACTCACGGGTGAGCGAAAAACCCAATGGAATCGGGGATTTGTGGTGTTACTCACCACTCACCCGTTCGGGTGGACACCCCTGTGTTCGGGTGGATGCCGAGGGCCCCGCGGACCCCCGGACCAGCGCGAAAACCTCTCATCCGCCCCGGAGGCAAGCGGGTTGCGCAACCCCGGCGATCCCAAAAAACGACAAACATCTACTCCGAACAGGGGTACGTCATTTGGTCCGTTTGAGCTCCGCTCCGGACGTCTCGCCGCGGTGGCGAACCCCCCGGACCGGAGGCGGGGTGCGTCAACTGTGCGTCAACTGTCGGAGCGCGGCGGCACGATGACGCGCGCCGTCCGGCGCTCACCGTCCAGCACGCGCAGCGCCCGCGTGAGCGTCGGGGCGTGCAGCTCGGTCTCGCCCCGCTGGTGCATCAGCGCCAGTGCGTCGCGCAGCTCGGTCGCCTTGGACACCAACGCCTGGGCGGCGCGCAGTCCGCGGTAGGTGTCCCCGTGGTGTGCCGGGTTGATCCGGCCCAGCAGGTCGACCACATCGAGGTAACGGTCGATCAACTCACCCTCCGCGCGCGTGAGAGCGGGCAGCGGCGGGAGTTCGGGTGGGAGCACCGGCGGTCACCTCCCCGTGGGCGGAGCCATGGTGGACCTGCGGCTCGGGATGATCCGGTCCACCAGCCCGTAGGTCAGGGCCTGCTGCGCGGTGAGGATCTTGTCCCGCTCGATGTCCGCGCTCACCTGCTCGCGCGTGCGCCCGGTGTGCCGTACGAGCATCTCCTCCAGGCGGGCCCTGATCCGCATCAACTCCTCGGCGTGGATGGCGAGGTCGGTGGCCTGTCCCTCGATCGGCTCGGGCAGCCCTGGCTGATGGATCACCATGCGCGCGCCCGGCAGCGCGAACCGCTTGCCCGGTGTGCCCGCGGCCAGCAGCGCGGCGGCGGACGCGCCCGCCTGGCCCAGGCAGATCGTCTCCACGTCGCAGGTGACGTACTGCAGCGTGTCGTAGATCGCCGACATCGCGCTGAAGGAGCCGCCGGGGGAGTTGATGTAGAGCGAGATGTCCCGGTCGGGGTCCTGGTACTCGAGGTGCATGAACTGCGCCATCACGTCGTTCGCCGAGGTGTCGTCGATCGGGGTGCCGAGAAAGACGATCCGCTCCTCCAGCAGCTTCGAGTACGGGTCCATCGTCTTCTTCCCGAAGCTGGTGCGCTCCGTGAACTCGGGCAGGACATGGCGGGCGGACGGTCGGGTCATGACGAACCCCTCCTCGGCAGAGCTGTCTCTGTAAAAAATGTACAGGATGTACGGAACGAGCGTGAGGGGGTCACCGTAAGCTGGGTGGCATGGCCTACGAGATTCCGGTGACGCAAGCCAGGGCTGAGCTCGCCGACCTGATCAACAAGGTGGTGTACGGCGGTGAGCGCGTCGTCGTGACGCGGCACGGCAAGCCCCTCGTCGCCCTTGTCTCCGCCGCCGACCTCGAACGACTCGAGCAGCTCCAGGAGCCCGCGGACGAGCAGGTGATCAGCTCGGTCTCCACCGTCCGCGAACTCGCCTCGGCTCCCCGCGAACGGCAGCGGTTCGGCATCGCCGCGGAGCATCGCGGGGCCGATCAGGGATAGCACGAGCCTGCCGTGCACCTGGGGGTACACGGCAGGCTCGTTGTGCGGCCGACGGGGCCGGCTTGTGCTTGTGCGGACGCCGGTCAGCCGACCCGCGAAAGCTCCCGCGTGGCCGTCGGCGCCTCCTTCCGCGGCCGCCCGTTGAGCGCATTCCCGAGCAGTACGGCGCCCAGGCCCAGCGTCGCCCACCAGGTCAGCGTCAGCGCGGGCCCGGTCGCCGCCGCGCCGTCGAAGAACGACACCGAGCGCAGCAGGGTCGTCCCCGCGCCGGGCGGCAGCCACTGGCCGATCGTCCCTGCGGGCTCCGGCAGCATCTGCGGCGCCGAGGCCGCCCCGGACCACGGGTTGCCGAACAGCATCACCACACCGGCGGCGAGCCCTGTTCCGGCGAGACCGATGAGCGCGGCGAGTCCGGCGACGGCGCCGCTCACGGCCAGGGTGGCCAGGCCGAGCGAGCCGGCCTCCGCCCACCAGTCACCGGTCAGGACGTTCAGCCAGCTGTCCGCGATCGCGGTCGCCGCGATGCCGACCAGGGCGGCGGCGCCGATCAGTGCGGCCACGGCGCGCAGTCCGCGCAGCCCGAGGAGGGTCACCACCGCGCCGGCCGCGATACCGGCCAGCGCGAGCGGCAGCACGCTCGCGTTGAGGGCCGCGCCGCGTGGATCGTTCTCGGGGGCGGCCACGACGTCGACCGTCCTGACCGGGTTCATGTCGGCGGACGCCTGCTGCAGGAGTTGCGAGACGACCGGGCTCGCGGCCGTGGAGGTCAGCAGTGCGGGGCCTTCGGGGGTGACGACGATCGCGCCGTATACGGTCCGGTCCTCGATGGCGTCCCGGGCGGCGGCCTCGTCGGCGTAGCGATGGACGTCGAACGCGCCCTCCCGCTGTGCCAGTCGCTCCTCCACCTGCGTCGTCGCGGCGGCGGGCCCGGCCACGCCGAGCGGCAGGTCGTGCGGCGCGCTGCGGGCGGCGGGCCAGGCGAAGGCCCACAGCGCCAGGGCCGAGACGACCGGGACGAGCACGAGGATCGCGATCAGGCGGCGGGTGTGCGACGGGGCTGACGCGGTGTCGCCGGCGGGTGCAGCGGTGACGGTGGACATGGGTTTCCCCTCGGATCGGCGAGGTGTGAGTTTAAAAAGAAGGATCGTTCGTTTTTGCTCTGTCACCACCGTCTTGCGGATGCCGCGTCTTGTCAAGAAGGAATGTTCGTTTTACTTTTGGTGCATGGCCCGCGTATCCCAGGCACACCTCGACGCCCGCCGCCGCCAGATCCTGGACGGCGCCGCCCGCTGCTTCGCCCGCAACGGCTTCCACGCCACGTCCATGCAGGATGTGCTGAAGGAGGCGGATCTCTCGGCCGGCGCGGTGTACCGCTATTTCAGCGGGAAGGACGAGCTGATCACCGCGATCTTCACCGAAGTGCTCGGGGAGGTGCGCATGTCCTTCGAGGCCGCCGCCGAGCAGGCCCCGCCCCCGCCGCCGGACGTCCTGATCGGCTCGGTGCTGGGCCGGACCTATGGTGCGCGGGCCCACCTGACCGTCGACGGCGAGCCGGTGTTCCCGCGGCTGATCATTCAGGTCTGGGCGGAATCACTGCGCAACAAGGATCTGGCCGCCGTCATGCTCAAGGGGTTCGGGGCGATTCGCGTGGCCTGGGGGCGGATTGTCGAGGCATACCAGGACGCCGGGATGATGCCGAGGGACGTGCCCGCGGATGATGTCGCGCGGACCATGATCGCCGCCGTGCAGGGGTTCATCGCCCAGCAGACGATGTTCGGTCCAGCCCCCGTAGAAGTCCTCCAGCGCGGCCTGCGGGCGTTGATGGGCGCACGGGATCCGCAGCCCGAGGTCTGATGGATCACAGTCCGGTTAACGTGCCCGAAACTTGTGACAACGTGCCTGAAACTCCTTCCAACTAGCCTGCTCATCCACGCCACCAGGCACTTTGCCCCGTGGCCGCGGCAACCGGACCCCGCACGGTCCGGAGCGAGGATGAGAGGTGGGACGTGCAACTGACCCCGCACGAGCAGGAGAGGCTGCTCATCCACGTGGCGGCCGACGTGGCCGAGAAGCGCCGGGCCCGCGGCCTCAGGCTCAACCACCCCGAGGCGGTCGCCCTCATCACCGCGCACATCCTCGAGGGCGCCCGTGACGGGCGTACGGTCGCCGAGCTCATGTCCTCCGGACGCAAGCTGCTCACCCGGGACGACGTCATGGAAGGCATCCCCGAGATGATCCACGACGTCCAGGTCGAGGCGACCTTCCCGGACGGCACCAAGCTCGTCACCGTCCATGACCCGATCGTCTGAGGGGCCGGCCGATGAATCCCGGAGCGCCGAAGAATCCCGGAGTGAGCCGATGATCCCTGGCGAGATCCTGTTCGCGGACGAGCCCGTTGTGTACAACGAGGGCCGCGAGGTCACCAGTCTGACCGTCCTCAACGCCGCCGACCGGCCCGTCCAGGTCGGCTCCCACTACCACTTCGCCGAGGCCAACCCCGGTCTGGACTTCGACCGCGCCGCCGCCCGCGGCAAGCGGCTCAACATTGCCGCCGGTACGGCCGTACGGTTCGAGCCCGGCATCCCCGTCGACGTCGAACTCGTCCCCCTCACCGGCGCCCGTGTCGTGCCCGGGCTGCGCGGGGAGACCGGAGGTGCCCTCGATGCCTGAGATCTCGCGTGCCGCGTACGCCGACCTGTTCGGCCCGACCACCGGCGACCGGATCCGGCTGGCCGACACCGATCTGCTGATCGAGATCGAGGAGGACCGCAGTGGCGGGCCCGGACTCGCCGGTGACGAGGCGGTGTTCGGCGGTGGCAAGGTCATCCGCGAGTCCATGGGCCAGTCGCGTGCTACGCGCGCAGACGGCACCCCGGACACGGTCATCACGGGTGCCGTGGTGGTCGACCACTGGGGGATCGTCAAGGCCGACATCGGCATCCGCGACGGCCGGATCACCGGCATCGGCAAGGCAGGCAACCCCGACACCATGGACGGGGTGCACCCCGACCTCGTCATCGGCCCCGAGACCGAGGTCATCGCGGGCAACGGGCGGATCGTGACGGCCGGTGCCATCGACGCGCACGTCCACTTCATCTGCCCGCAGATCGCCGACGAGGCGCTGTCCTCCGGCATCACCACGCTGATCGGCGGCGGCACGGGCCCGGCCGAGGGCTCCAAGGCGACCACGGTCACCCCCGGCCCCTGGCATCTGGCCCGGATGCTGGAGGCGATGGAGGCCTACCCCGTCAACTTCGGTCTGCTGGGCAAGGGCAACACCGTCTCCCACGAGGCGATGCTGTCGCAGATCCGTGGTGGAGCGCTGGGTCTGAAGCTGCATGAGGACTGGGGGTCCACTCCGGCCGTCATCGACGCCTCGCTGACGGTGGCGGATCAGACGGGTATCCAGGTCGCCATCCACACGGACACCTTGAACGAGGCCGGGTTCGTGGGCGACACCCTCGCCGCGATCGCCGGACGCGGCATCCACGCGTACCACACCGAGGGCGCGGGCGGCGGGCACGCGCCCGACATCATGACCGTGGTCTCCGAGCCGCATGTGCTGCCGAGCTCGACGAATCCGACGCGGCCGTTCACGGTGAACACCGCCGAGGAACACCTCGACATGCTGATGGTGTGCCACCACCTGAACGCGGCCGTGCCGGAGGACCTGGCCTTCGCCGAGTCCCGGATCCGGCCGTCCACGATCGGCGCCGAGGACATCCTGCACGACCTGGGCGCCATCTCGATCATCTCCTCGGACTCCCAGGCCATGGGCCGGGTCGGCGAGGTCATCATGCGGACCTGGCAGACGGCGCACGTGATGAAGCGGCGACGGGGTGTCCTGCCGGGTGACGGGCGCGCGGACAATCGTCGAGTACGTCGCTATGTCGCCAAGTACACGATCAACCCGGCGCTCGCGCAGGGCCTGGCGGGCGAGATCGGTTCCGTCGAGACCGGCAAGCTCGCCGACCTCGTGCTGTGGGAGCCCGCGTTCTTCGGCGTCAAGCCGCAGCTCGTCATCAAGGGCGGGCAGATCGCGTACGCGCAGATGGGTGACGCGAACGCCTCCATTCCGACCCCGCAGCCGATCCTTCCGAGGCCGATGTTCGGTGCGATCGGGCGGGCGCCGGCGTCCAACTCGGTCAACTTCGTCGCGCCGTTGGCGATCGAGGACGGGCTGCCGGACCGGCTCCAGCTCGGGAAGACGTTCGTCGCCATCGCGTCGACGCGTGCCGTGACCAAGGCCGACATGCGGGAGAACGACGCACGGCCGCGGGTGCAGGTCGACCCCGACAGCTTCGCCGTGCACATCGACGGGGAGCTGGTCGAGGCGACCGCCGCCGCCGAACTGCCCATGGCCCAGCGTTACTTCCTCTTCTGAGGCCGGGTCCGATGTCCAGGGCAGCGCTACTCGTTCTGGCCGACGGCCGTTTTCCCGCCGGGGGGCATGCGCACTCCGGTGGGGCCGAGGCCGCGGTCAAGGCCGGGCGGGTCACCGGGGCGGCGAGTCTGGAGGCCTTCTGCCGGGGGCGGTTGCATACGGCGGGGCTGGTGTCGGGGGCGCTGGCGGCTGCTGCCGCGGTGGGGGTCGATCCGGTGTCGCTGGATGCGGCGGCGGATGCGCGTACACCGTCCGAGGCGTTGCGTGTTGCCGCGCGGAAGCTGGGGCGGCAGTTGATGCGGGCCGCTCGGGCGACGTGGCCGTCTTCTGAACTCGACGCGCTGGCACGGGAGTTCCCCAAGGGGGCGCATCAGCCGGTGGTTCTGGGGCTTGCGGCGCGGGCTGCCGGGTTGGGGGCTGTGGATGCGGCGTACTGCTCGGTGTACGAGTGTGTGAGCGGGGCTGCTTCGGCGACGGTGCGGTTGTTGAGTCTTGATCCGTTCGATGCGACGGGGGTTCTGGCGCGGTTGGCGCCTGAGATGGACCTGGTTGCGGATCGGGCGGTGGAGGCGGCTCGGCGAGTGGTCGACGAGGGGGTCGGGGTGTTGCCCGCGGGTTCGGCTCCGTTGCTGGAGATCGGGGCGGAGGTGCATGCGGCTTGGGCTGTACGGCTGTTTGCGTCCTGAGTTTCTTTCGCCCCCGCCGCCCCTACCCGTCCCATCCCTGGGGGCTGCGCCCCCAGGCCCCGTATCGGCCTGAACGGCCTCGTCCTCAAACGCCGGACGGGCTGGTTAGTCATTGGAGCCGCCTCTATGCATCTTGACCACTCTCACGAGGGCGTTTCCGCCCTGAGCGCCGACGCCCACCGCCCCGACGGCTCCCGTCGTGCCCTCCGTATCGGACTCGGCGGACCCGTCGGATCCGGGAAGACCGCCACCGTCGCCGCGCTCTGTCGTGCCCTGCGTGACGAACTGTCCCTTGCCGTGGTCACCAACGACATCTACACGCGCGAGGACGCTGAGTTCCTGCTCAAGGAGGCAGTGTTGCCGCCGGAGCGGATCACCGCTGTGGAGACGGGGGCCTGTCCGCACACCGCGATCCGGGACGACATTTCCGCGAATCTGGAAGCCGTCGAGGATCTGGAGGACGAGGTCGGGCCGCTCGATCTGATCCTCGTCGAATCCGGTGGGGACAACCTCACCGCCACCTTCTCCAAGGGGCTCGTCGACGCGCAGATCTTCGTGATCGATGTCGCCGGAGGGGACGACATTCCGAGGAAGGGGGGACCCGGCGTCACCACCGCCGATCTGCTGGTCGTGAACAAGACCGACCTGGCACCGTACGTCGGCTCTGACCTGGCGCGGATGGCGGCCGATGCCAAGGCGCAGCGGGCCGAACTGCCCGTCGTGTTCCAGTCGTTGAGGAGCGAGGCCGGCGTGGCGGACGTCGCCGGGTGGGTGCGGGCGCAGCTGGTTTCGTGGAGGGCGTGACCGTGACCGGTGTGCGGGCCACCGCGAGGATCGGCGCCCGGGAGGACGGACGCGGCGGTACGGCTCTGCCGGTGCTGGAGGGCGAGGGGCCGATCGCCCTGCGGCGTACGCGGGGGAGTGGCCCCCAGGCGCATGTCATGCTCGTCGGCGCGATGAGCGGGCCGCTCGGCGGGGACCACTTCACGGTGGTCGCGGACGTGGCCGAAGGGGCCCGGTTGAGGGTCGGGTCGGCCGCGGCGACCATCGCGCTGCCCGGGCAGACGAAGGGCGAGGCGCGCTACGACGTGCGGCTCTCCGTCGCCGACGGAGGTGAACTGCGCTGGCTGCCCGAGCAGTTGATCTCAGCGGGCGGCAGCGATCTGTATGTCGGCACACAGGTCGACCTCGGTGCGAGCGCCCGGCTCGTGCTGCGCGAAGAACAGGTACTCGGTCGCGTCGGTGAGGAACCCGGAAGGCTCACCAGCCGTCTCACTGTGCGGATCGCGGGACGGACCGTCCTCGACCAGGAGCTGGCGTGCGGGCCCGGGGCGCCGGGCGGCTGGGACGGGCCCGCCGTCCTCGGAGGGCATCGGGCCGTGGGACAACTGGTCGTCGTACGACCGGAGTTCGCGGCCGAGCCCGCGGTGGCTCGGGTCGTCGGGGACACGGCTGCCGTGACGCCGCTCGCCGGGCCCGCCGCGCTGGTCACGGCCGTCGCGCCGGACGCGCTGCGGCTGCGCCGGGTGCTGGACGAGGCGCTGGTGGTTCTCGGAGAGGGTTCCGGCCAGCGAACGGCGTAATCCGCTTATCGGATTGGCAAAGAACGCCCGTCAACCCTGTTCTCAGGGATCACACAGCCGAGAGGATCCCCGTACTCATCACCACGACGTACGGGGAGGTCCCACTTGAGGGATATGAGACCAAAAAGCCGGGTTGCGGCGCTCGGTTCGGCCGGAGTGCTGGTCACGGCGACCCTGATAGCGGGTGCTGTAGCGGCGCCCACCGCCGGCGCGACCAGCCGGTACGGGCAGGACCGCGAGGACCATGGCGTGTCGGTGGCCGCCGCACGCGCCGCGAAGGCCGGGATCGACTGGCAGGACTGCCCGGCTGACTGGGGACTGGAGAAGCCCATCCAGTGCGGCTGGGTCACCGTCCCGCTCGACTACGCCAAGCCGTTCGGCAAGCAGATCAAGCTCGCCGTCGACCGCATCGGCAACACGGGCACCAAGGCGGAGCGCCAGGGTGCGCTCCTCTACAACCCCGGCGGCCCCGGCGGTTCCGGCCTGCGCTTCCCGCGCCGGGTCACCACCAAGAGCCCGCTGTGGGTCAACACCTCCAAGGCGTACGACTTCGTGGGCTTCGACCCGCGCGGCGTCGGCAAGTCGGCGCCCATCTCCTGCGCCGACCCGCAGGAGTTCGTGAAGGCGCCCAAGCTGGACCCGGTGCCGGACTCCGAGGCCGACAAGCTCGCCCAGCGCAAGCTGGCCCGCGAGTACGCCGAGGGCTGCTACGAGCGCAGCGGCGAGATGCTGCCGCACATGACCACGCCGAACACCGCACGCGACCTGGACGTGATCCGGGCCGCGCTCGGCGAGAAGAAGCTCAACTTCCTCGGCGTCTCCTACGGCACCTACCTCGGCGCGGTCTACGGCACCATGTTCCCGGGCCATGTCCGCCGGATGGTCGTCGACAGCGTCGTCAACCCGTCGCGGGAGAAGATCTGGTACGAGTCCAACCTCGACCAGGACGTCGCCTTCGAGACGCGCTGGCAGGACTGGCAGGACTGGGTCGCCGCGAACGACGCCACCTTCCACCTCGGCACCACCCGCGAAGCCGTCCAGGCGAAGTGGCTCGAACTGCGTGCCACGGCCAAGAAGAACCCCATCGGCGGGGTCGTCGGACCGGCCGAGCTGATCGGCTTCTTCCAGGGCGCTCCGTACTACGACTCCTCGTGGGTGCCGGTCGCCACGGTGTTCAGCAAGTACTTCGCGGGCGACACCCAGGCGCTCGTCGACGCGGCCGCACCCGACCTGTCGGACACCGCGGGCAATGCCGCCTCGGAGAACGGCAACGCCGTCTACACGGCCGTCGAGTGCACCGACGCCAAGTGGCCCACCAGCTGGAAGAAGTGGGACCGCGACAACGCTCGGCTGCACGCGAACCACCCGTTCCTGACCTGGTCCAACGCGTGGATGAACCTGCCGTGCGCCACCTGGCCGGTCAAGCAGCAGACCCCGGTGAACGTGAAGACCGGCAAGGGTCTGCCGGGCGTGCTGATCGTGCAGTCCACGCGTGACGCGGCCACCCCGTACGGGGGAGCCGTCGAACTGCACAAGCGCTTCAAGGGCTCCCGCCTGATCACCGAGAAGGACGCGGGCTCCCACGGCGTGACCAGCCTGGTCAACCCGTGCATCAACGAGCGGGTGGACACCTACCTGCTCACCGGCAAGCTGGACGGCGCCGACGTGACCTGCGCACCGCACGCCACGCCCAAGCCGTAAAAAGTCGTACGAGATGAGGGGCGGCCGGAGTCTCCGGCCGTCCCTTGTTCACGCGCCCAGCCAGGCGTCCTCCGCCGCGTAGTCGAACAGTTCGGGGTAGACCTGCGCGAGGAGCGGGAACGCCTCCTGCCAGTCCTCCTCGGACACCCGGCGGGTGAGCCAGTCGACCGTCTCCGGCAGGCTCCCGGCGTACGACACCACCGGGCGGTAGCCCAACTCCCGTTCCGCCGCCGACATGTCGCACACCACCGGCAGCGGCACCGACCAGGGGGAGCGGCCCACGGACGGTGAGGGTTCCGGCCCGTCCAGCAGGACCGTCTCGGTTTCGACCCCCATGACCGCGTCGACCGCATCGCCGATCTCCGCCACCGTCGGCGGCTCGGGATCGCAGGCGTTGAGGGCGCGGGAGCCAGGCCGGGCCGCCGCCAGCCGCACCAGCTCCGCGATGTTGCGCGCGGCCGACGGATGAAACAGGCTCTTGCCGCCGTGCGCGACCACACGCCTGCGTCGGCCGTCGAGGTTCCGCTTCACGAAGTACAGCTCGCGCGGCAGCGGGCTGCGCGGCCCGTGGATCGCGCCCGCGCGCAGCAGAGTCGTCGGCAACTGGTCTCCGGCAGCAAGGAGTTCACGCTCCAGCGCGGCCTTGCGGGTGCTGTACGAGGCGTCGCCGGGCCGGATCGTGCGCTGCTCCTCCGTGAGCGGCACCGGATATTCGGGGAAGCCGTCGGGCTCGTCCTGTGTGTCGAAGTTCCGGCCCTTGTCGTCCTCGTACACCGACAGGCTGGAGATCACCACGGCCGAGCCGACGCGACCGGCGAGCGAGGTCAACTGCCGTGCGTGCTCGGTCCCGTAGGCGACCATGTCCACCAGCACGTCACAGCCGTCGCCGACCACGGCGGCCAGGGCCGCGTCGTCCGCCCGGTCGGCCCGCGCGACGCGCACCCCCTCGGGCCAGCCCTCGTCCCGCCCGCCGCTCCGCGAGACGGCGGTCACCTCCCAGCCGTCCCGGGCCAGCGCGCCCACCGCGGGCCGTCCGATCTGTCCTGTCGCTCCGAGCACCACAGCACGTCTCATACGGCGACCGTACGGGCGACGAGATCCGCTTCGGAAAAGCTTATGCCGACAGCAGAGTTCAGCCCAGCGGCAGCCGCGGGAACCGGCGCTCCTTCGCCGCGCCCGCCGCGGCCTGCTCGGCCTTGACGACGGCCGCGTACTGGTCGACGTACTCCTGCTCCGAGAGCTTGAGGATCGCGTACATGATCTCGTCGGTGATGGCGCGCAGGATCGCCTTCTCGTTCTCCATGCCGGCGTAGCGGGAGAAGTCGAGGGGCTTGCCGAAGCGGATCACGACCGGGTGGATCTTCGGGATCTTCCGGCCCGGCGGCTGGGCCTCGAAGGTGCCGATCATCGCGCAGGGGATGACGGGTACCTGGGCCTTGAGCGCCATCACCGCCACGCCGACCTTGCCCTTGTAGAGGCGGCCGTCGTGCGAGCGGGTGCCCTCGGGGTAGATGCCGAGCAGTTCGTCCTTGCTCAGCACGCCGAGCCCCTCGCGGATCGCGGCCTGGCCCGCCTCCTTGCCGGAGCGGTCGACCGGGATCTGCCCGGCACTGCGGAAGAAGGTCGCGATCAGACGGCCCTTGAGACCGGGGCCGGTGAAGTACTCGGCCTTCGCCAGGAAGGTGATGCGCCGCTTGAGGATCGCGGGCATCAGGAAGTGGTCCGAGAAGGACAGATGGTTGCCGGCGACGATGGCGGGGCCGGTCGCGGGAATGTGCTCGAGTCCCTCGATCCGGGGGCGGAAGACCAGTCTCAGCAACGGACCCAGCAACACGTACTTGAGCACGTAGTAGAACAAGGGGTGGCTCCTCACTCCGGTGGTTCGGCTCAACCGCCGTGTTCTAGCAGGTCAACCGGCACGTCGTGGGCTGTCAGTGTAGAGGCAGGCGGCACCGGCCGGAACCGTCCGGCCCCTTCTGCGGCTCTGGAACAACTAGGGACGTACCAGCATCCGGACGATGCCCGCGAGCCGAAGAGGATGTAATGCTCCGCATTCATTTCACCCCCCATGACCTGCAGAATATTCGAATTCTGCGCAGACCGGATCCGCTGTGGGAGCTGATCTGCAGTGTGTGTCGCCTGAAAACAGGTCAGGGGCCGCTGGAATTCGGCCACTGGCGTCGCTCGGTGCACGCCAGAATGGAGGTGGACCGGGTTCTGGGGGCGGCGCTGCAGCCGTTACGGACGCTGGTCCCCAGCGTCGGATACATTCCCGATTTCCTCACACCCCCGGCCACCGGAGGGGAGCTGTCCGACGCACTCGACCTGGTGCGTGGCACCCCGCGTCGGCGGATCGTACGTGAGCTGACCCGGCTCGGCGAGAGCCGGGTCCTGCCGAACTGGACCGTGGAGCTGGGCAGGCCGGGGGACGAGGGGCTGGCCGCGCTGACCCACGCACTGGATGCGTACTTCGGCGCCGTGCTCCAGCCGCACTGGTTCCACATCCGAGCGGTCGTCGGCAATGACATCGACCTGCGCACCCGCACCCTCCTGGACGGGGGCACCCAGGCACTGCTCAACGGCCTGTATCCACTGGCCCGTTGGAACGCCCCCGTCCTGGAGGTCGACTACCCCGTACGGCGCGACCTCCGCCTCGAAGGCCGCGGTCTGCTCCTCGTCCCATCCTTCTTCTGCTGGCGCCGGCCCACCGCCCTGGCCGATCCCGCTCTGCCTCCGGTGCTCGTCTACCCCGTTGCGAAGGCCCCGTTGGACGTCGCCCGGGCCACCGGGGAGGGTGTCGTGCGCCTGCTCGGCCGCACTCGGGCCGCCATCCTGGCCGATGTCGCCCGGCGGGACGGCCGTACCAGCTCCGAGGTCGCCGAAGCGATCGGTATCGCGCCGGCCAGCGTGAGTTACCAGATCGGCGTCCTGCGGGCCGGCGGGCTGGTGGACAGCCAACGCGCCGGCAAATACGTCCTCCACGCGGCAACCGCATTGGGCTTACGGTTACTCGACGCGCGATGACGCGGCGGTGCGACATTTCGAACCACATGGAAGTGTTTGAGCTTCGCGTCCGCCGATGCGAATGTGACGGCTGTCCTTGCGATTGACTGTTTGAGCCCTGTGCGCTGCGCCGGGCCGAACCAGGGGGAACAACGCATGAGATACGCCGCAGGACCAGGGAGAAATCACGCGCCACGCCGCCGGGCGATATGGACGGCCGTCCTCGCACTGCTGGCCGGACTGTTCTCGACGGCTCAACTCGCCGGCGCCGACCGCGCGTCCGCGCTGCCGCCGCCGCCCCAACCGGCAATGAACTGCGACAAGCCGTGGGTGATCATCAATGCCTACGGCACGGCCGAGTCCGTGAAGCCGGGTCTGCCCTACGGATCCATCGGAGTGAACGACACCTACGTCAGGGCGGTGAACGCGGCGCTCAACGAGCAGGGAGTGCCGGACAGCGACATCACCGCGCGCAATCTGCCCTATCCCGCGTCGGCGATCGACTGGGACCTGCCGTGGCCGCCCTTCCTGGGCGACAACCCGGGGCCCGACGACTACTGGGACTCGATGTGGAAGGGCCGCGACGAACTGGTCCGTGAGATCGAGTTCTACTCCGACTGCCCGAGCCGCCCGACGCTGGTGCTGATCGGGTACTCGCAGGGTGGTCAGGTGGTCAAGAACGCCCTCGCCAACCCGGCCGTCGCCGGGGACCAGCGCCGCTCGGACTCGGTGGGTGCGGCCATCACCATCGGAGACGCGGCCCGGCACAACGGCCAGACCTCCATGGCGCAGAGCGGGAACATGCTCACCCTCGACGCCAACTACCGGCCGGTCACGACCACCATCGACCGTGGCGGACTGATGCAGCGGGTGTCGGTGCCGTCGGTGTTCGCCGGGCTCTTCGGCGACGGGCGGTACTTCGACGTCTGCCGCGTCGACGACCTCGTGTGCAACAAGCCGGGACGTCCGGGCACGGGCAACTGGCTGGCCGAGTTCGGCCTGAGCATCGACGACGGCACGACCAACCCGCCGCACCTCGCCTACCGGGACAACGCCCGCCCCAACGGGAACCCCAGGATCGTGTGGCAGAACGAGCAGGGGAAACGCGTCGCGGGCGAGATCGCCGAACGTGCCGTGGCCGCCGCGGTCGCCCAGCGGAACATCGTCCACCCGCCGCCCGAGCCGGAAGTGCCGCCCGGCACCACCCCGGTCGAGATGTGGGCGACCGATGTCAACGTGCGCACGGCCCCGACGACCGACGCCGGGATCACCCACCGGTTCCCCGGTCCCACCACCGTCTACGCCCAGTGCCAGAAGCATGCCGAGTCGGTGACGGACGGCGGTGTCACCAACGACGTCTGGTCGTATCTGCCCGTCCAGCACGGCTGGATCAGCAACGTCTATCTGCGTGGCCCCGCATGGATTCCGGGCGTGCCGGAGTGCGCGGGTTCCACCCCGCCGCCCGAGCAGGGGCTCTACCACTGCGACATCGGCGGTGACCCCGAGAGCTGGTGCGCCCGGGTGACCGGCATCGACCCGGGATCGTTCCTCGGCATGTACAACGAACCGAACTACGATCACGGGCGCAGCTCGTCCTACCGGGGCCACAACGGCGACGAGTTGATCGTGCACTGCTGGACCACGGGCGCGGTCGACGCCGACGGGACCGGCAACCGGTACTGGTTCTTCGCCGACACCGGCGGAGCCCTGCCGGGCGGTTACGTCAACGACCACTACCTGACGACGGGCAAGTTCGCGGACTGGAGCCAGGTCATCCCGCCCTGCTGAAACCGGAGCGGATCGTCGTACGGCTCCGAGCCATCACAGCCGTACGACGATCAGCGCCGTGTCGTCGGTGGCACCTCCCGGCGGCAGCAGTTCCAGCAGGACGGCGTCGGCGAGGGTCTCGGGGTCGGCCCCCAGATGGCGGCCGAGTGATTCGGCGAGGCGGGTCAGGCCGGTGTCGATGTCCTCGCGGCGGCGTTCGATCAGGCCGTCCGTGTACAGCACGAGCGTCGCGCCCTCGGTGAAGGTGGTGCAGGCCTCTGGTCTGGGGATCGGGCTAGGGCGGGCGTCCAGCGGGGGATCGGTGGCCCGGTCGAGGAACTCCACGCGGCCGTCGGGGTGCAGCAGCGCGGGCGGGAGGTGCCCGGCGCTGCTGTAGGTGATGGTGTGGGCGTCGAAGTCGATGAACGTGGTGACCGCGGTGGCCGATTCGGCGCCGTCGACCACATGGGCGTAGCGGCCCAGGACGTCCAGGGCCTGCGCGGGTCCGTCGGCGACGCGCGAGGTGGCGGTGAGTGCGCTGCGCAGTTGGCCCATGACACCGGCGGCCCCCAGGCCGTGGCCGACCACGTCGCCCACGGAGACGCCGATGCGGTTGCCGCCCACCAGGTCGACCAGGTCGTACCAGTCCCCGCACACGTTCAGGGCGCCGGCGGCCGGCCGGTAGCGGACCGCGGCGCGCTGGTCGCCGACCTGGCGGCGGGCCGGGAGCATCGCCTCCTGGAGGGCGAGCGCGACCTCGCGCTCGCGGGCGTGGGCCCGGCGCAGCCGGTCGTTGAGTTCCTGCAGTTCACGGGCGCGCGTGTACAGCTCGGCCTCCAGCACCCGGGCGCGGCCCCCGCTGGGGCCGCCGCGAGCCCGGATGAGCTCGGTGACCTCCTCGACCCGGTGCACCACCAGCACCACTTTGCCGTCCGGTCCGAACACCGGCGCGTTCACCGGGCTCCAGTAGCGCTCCTCCCACTGCCCGGGGCGCTCGGGGGATTCGACGTCGTACCGCTGCAGTGCCATGGCGTCGCGCTCGCCCGTGGCCACCACCCGACGCATGGAGGTCTGCACATTGTGCATGCCCTTCGACGCCGGGTTGTCGGGGTTCTCGGGGAAGACGTCGAAGATGTAGCGCCCCACCACCTGCTCGCGTTTGCGCCCGGAGATGCGCAGGAAGTCCTCGTTGACGTCCGCGTACACCAGCTCGGGGGTGAGCAGCGCGATCATTCCGGGCAGGCCCTTGAAGACCGCCTCGTAGTCGATCGCCGCGTCCTTCATGGCTGCCGCCTCACCGCCGGTTCACCCCAGTTTCGCACGATATAAACCAGGGTTCGTGGCTCATTGCGGATCCGTCAGGGACTGCTCGGCCCAGATGATCTTCCCCTCGGGCACGAACCGGGTGCCCCAGTGCTGGGTGAACTGGGAGACCAGCAGCAGCCCGCGCCCGCCTTCGTCCGTCGTGCGGGGATGACGCAGATGGGGCGCGGTGGCGCCGCCGTCGAAGACCTCGCAGACCAGGGCGCGCTCCCTGATCAGCCGCAGCCGCACGGGTCCGGCGGAGTGCCGGATGGCGTTGGTGACCAGCTCGCTGACGACCAGTTCCGTGGTGAAGGCCAGCTCCTCCAGGCCCCAGTCCGTCAGCTGCCGGGCCGCGGCCTTGCGGGCTTCGGCGACGATCGCCGGATCCATGGGCAGGTCCCAGTCCGCGACCTGGTCGGCGCCCAGCAGCCGGGTACGGGCCATCAGCAGGGCCACGTCGTCGTGCGGGCGTTCCGGGGACAGCGCGTCGACCACGGTCCGGCAGCGCAGGTCGAGTGAGGACGCGCGCTCCTCCAGCGCCCGGCGCAGCCGGTCCCGGCTCGCGTCCGCGGCCCAGTCGTCCCCGCGCGCCAGCAGTCCGTCGGTGTGCAGCGCGAGCGTGCTGCCCTCGGCCAGCGCCAGCTCGACCGCCTCGAAGGGCGGTCCGCCCGCACCGAGCGGCGGCCCCTGCGGAAGGTCGACGAACGTCACGGAGCCGTCGGGCAGGATCACGGCGGGCGCGGGATGCCCGGCCGCGGCCATGGCGCACTGCCCGTCCACGGGGTCGTACACCACGTACACGCACCCGGAGCCCACGGTGCTCGCCTCTCCGGAGTCCGGCGCGACGCCTTCCTCGCGCGCCGACCGGGCGGCCAGGTCGTCGAGGTGGGCCAGCACCTCCGCGGGCGGCAGATCCAGCGCGGCGAGCGTCCGTACGGCGGTCCGCAGCCGTCCCATGGCGGCGGCCGCGTCGATGCCGTGCCCGGGCACCTCGCCCACCACGAGGGCGACACGGGCACCGGAGAGCGGGACGACGTCGTACCAGTCGCCGCCGAGGCCGGTCAGCTCGTCGGCCGGGCGGTAGCAGGCGGCCACCTCCACCGCGTCCTGCTCGGGCAGCCGGTGCGGAAGCAGACTGCGCTGCAGCACCAGCGCCGCGTCGCGCTCGCGGGTGTAGCGCCGGGCGTTGTCCACACAGACGGCCGCCCGCGAGACGAGATCCTCGGCCAGGGCGAGGTCGTCCTCGTCGAACGGCTCCTGGCGGTGGCGCCGGAAGAACGTGGTGACGCCCAGGGTGGTGCCCCGCGCCCGGATCGGCACGATCACGACGCTGTGCAGCCCCAGCTCCAGAAAGGTCGCCTCCCGGCCGCCCGGGATGTCCGTGGCCCACTCCCGGGCGAGCGGGTCGAGCCGCTCCTCGCGCCAGGACAGGCCGGTGCTGAGCGAACGGACCGGGGGCGACCCGGCGACGTAGGCGGCCACGGAGCCGACAGGAACGACCGCCTCGGGGACGTTCTTGTGCACCGACTGCTGACCGGCCCGGCACAGCGGCACATGGTCCAGGTCGCCGATCGGCCCCGGCGTCAGCTCCGCTCCCCGCAGCACCGGTTCCAGCAGGTCCACGGTGACGAAGTCCGCGAAGTCCGGGACGGCCACGTCCGCCAGCTCCTGCGCGGTCCGCATGATGTCCAGGCTGCGGCCGATGTGCTCGCCGGCCCGGTCCAGCAGCGCCAGCCGCTGCCGGGCACGGTGCCGCTCGGTGATGTCGACGACGGTGTAGTACACGCCCATCGGACGGCCCCGGTCGTCGTGCAGCCGGGTGAACGACAGGACGTGTGCCGTCTCGCGGTGCGGCGCGGACTGCACCTGGCCCACGTGCTCGTATCCGACCACCGGCTCACCGGTCTCCAGCACGTGCCGCATCTGCGCCTCTATGCCGTCGGCGTCCAGGCCCGGCTGGATGTCCGCGAGACGCAGTCCGAGCCGGTGTACGGGCGGTCCGCCGCCGTACTGCTCCAGGGCCGCGTTGGACCACACGAAGCGCAGGTTGGTGTCGACGATGGCGATGCCGACCGGCGACCGGTCGGCGATCTGCTCCAGCACCGAGCGGCTCATGTCCCAGCCGGGCGCCCCGGCCAGCTCCGAGAGCAGCACCAGCCACCGCGTGCGGCTCCCGGGCTCCTCCGCGCCGGTGATCCGCACCATGAGCCTGACCTGCTGTCCGCCGCCGCGCCGGACCGTCAGCAGCCCCGCCCAGCCGCCGTCCCTGCGGCACCGCTCGGCGATGCCCGGCATCCGCTCCGCGTCCTCGGCGGACAGCAGGTCGGCCACGCTCGTCCCGATCACCTCGGAGGCCGCGTGGCCCAGCAGCCGCCTGGCCTCGTCGGTCCAGCCGGTCACCACGCCCTGTGCGTCGAGCAGCAGGGGCGCGGCATCGGCCACGTCGAACCGTGGCCGGGCAAGGTCGTGCTCCTCAAATGTGCCCACGGCCGACCTCTCTGTCGCTGAGAGTGGTCTACCACCTCTTGTCCCCATCTTCACCCTTCGGGACGGACCGGGGCATGGGAGGTGCGGTGACCGGGTGGCAGGGCGCGTACGGACCGGTGCCGCGCGCCCTGCCACCCCCGATCAGGCCCTCAGTACCTTCTCCAGCGCCACCAGAGCCTGGGTGAGTTCCTCGGCGGTGATGGTGAGGGGCGGGGCGAGGCGGATCGTCGAGCCATGGGTGTCCTTGACCAGGATGCCCTCCCGCATGAGGCGTTCGCTGACCTCGCGCCCGCTGCCGAGGGCCGGGTCGACATCGACGCCCGCCCACAGCCCGCGCGAGCGGAAACCGACGACGCCCTTGCCGACCAGCGCGGACAGCCCGTCCCGCAGCACCGTGCCCAGTTCGGCCGCCCGCTGCTGGAACTCACCCGTCTCCAGCAGCTCGACGACCGCCGTGCCCACCGCCGCCGCCAGGGGGTTGCCGCCGAACGTCGACCCGTGCTCGCCGGGCCGCAGCACACCCAGCACCTCCCGGCGCGCGACCACCGCCGACACCGGCACGATGCCGCCGCCGAGCGCCTTGCCGAGCAGCAGTACGTCGGGGAGCACCGACTCGTGCTCGACGGCGAGCGTCCGGCCCGTGCGGCCCAGTCCCGACTGGATCTCGTCCGCGATGAACAGGCAGCCCTTGCGGCGGGTCAGCTCGCGGACGCCGGCCAGATAGCCGGCGTCCGGGATGATCACCCCGGCCTCCCCCTGGATCGGCTCGATCAGCACCGCCGCCGTCGTCTCGTCGACCGCCGCCTCCAGCGCGGCCAGGTCGTTGTACGGCACGATCCGGAAGCCCGGCGTGAAGGGGCCGAAGCCGGTGCGGGCGGTCTCGTCGGTGGAGAAGCTGACGATGGTCGTCGTACGGCCGTGGAAGTTCTCCGCCGCGACCACGATCGTCGCCCGGTCGGCGGGGACGCCCTTCACGTCGTACGCCCATTTGCGGGCCACCTTGATGCCGCTCTCCACGGCCTCGGCGCCCGTGTTCATCGGCAGCACCATGTCCAGGCCGGTGAGTGCGGCGAGCCGTTCGGCGAACTCGGCGAGCTTGTCGTTGTGGAAGGCGCGCGAGGTCAGCGTCAGCCGGTCGAGCTGGGCGTGGGCGGCCTCGATCAGGGCGGGGTGGCGGTGGCCGAAGTTGAGGGCCGAGTAGCCGGCCAGCATGTCGAGGTAGCGGCGGCCCTCGACGTCCTCCACCCAGGTGCCCTCGGCGCGGGCGACCACCACGGGCAGGGGGTGGTAGTTGTGCGCGAGGACCGGCTCTTCGGCGCGGATCAGGTCGGCGGAGGAACGGGTGCGGGCAGGCGCTGTCATGGGCGGACCTCCTGGGTGCAGCACTTGATGCCACCGCCGGCCTTCTGGAACTCGGAGAGGTCGACGGGGACGGGAACATAGCCGTGGTCGTCCAGCCGGGCGGCGAGGGACTCGGCCTGGGGCGCGATGAAGACATGGCGTCCGTCGGACACGGAGTTCAGCCCGAACGCCATCGCGTCGTCGCGGGTCGCGAGCACGGCGTCCGGGTACAGCCGGGCGAGGACCTCGCGGCTGCCCGGCGAGAACGCCTCCGGGTAGTACACGACGGTGTCCTCGTCGAGGACGAACAGCGCCGTGTCCAGGTGGTAGAAGTACGGGTCGACCAGCGTCAGGCTGATCACCGGGTGCCCGAAGAACTCCTGCACCTCGCGATGCGCCTCCCGCGTCGTCCGGAACCCGGTGCCGGCCAGGACGTACCGGCCCGTCCAGACCAGGTCCCCCTCGCCCTCGCAGACCGACTCCGGGCGGTGGACGGCGAAGCCCGCCGCCTTGAACCACATGTCGTAGTGCGTGGACTCGGGGCGCCGCTGCGGTGCGTGGAAGAGCGAGCCGAAGACGCGGCCGTCCACGACGACCGCCGAGTTCGCGGCGAACACCATGTCCGGGAGACCGGGGACCGGCTCCACGGTGTCGACGGTGTGCCCGTGGGCCCGGTAGGTGCTGATCAGGGACTGCCACTGCTCCTGGGCCAGATCGACGTCGACGCGGACGTCGGGATGCATCCAGGGGTTGATCGCGTACTGCACGGCGAAATGTCTGGGTTCACAGACGAGGAAGCGCCGCCGGCGCGGCACACGGCTTTCGGACACAGAGGGGTTCCTCCGCTTCCTGGGGTGTCGACTGGGGTTGACTCCACGGTAGGAAGTGACCGATACGCCCGACAAGCAACAAGGCTTGCGTGTCTGCGCAGGAATGCTGCGTTTTTGCGATGCTGAGCGCACGTCTCATGCGCCCTCGGGTGCGGGCTGGCTTGCGCCCGCCTCCGGACTCTCCGGGATCAGATGGGACAGCACCATCACGCTGATCGTCTTCCGGATGAACGGCTCCGCACGGATCCGCTCCAGCACCTCCTCGAAGTGCTCCACGTCCCGCGCCCGCACATGCAGCAGCGCGTCCGCGCCGCCGGTCACCGTCATCGCCGCCGTGATCTCCGGATGGTTGCGCACCACCTCCGCAAGCCGCCGCGGCGGCGCCGCCCCCTCGCAGTACACCTCCACATACGCCTCCGTGCGCCAGCCCAGCGCCGCCGGCTGCACCGTCGCCGTGAACCCGGTGATCACCCCCGTCTCCCGCAGCCGGTCCACCCGCCGCTTGACGGCCGTGGCGGACAGTCCGACAGCCGTCCCGATCTCGGCGAAACTGGTTCTCGCGTTGGCCATCAGCGCGGTGATGATCTTCCGGTCGAGGTCGTCGAAGGAATCGGCCCTGCTGTTCATGGCCGCACTGTATCCAGCGGAAACGTCCCCCCGAGCACGTGCGCAAGCGTACGAATTGCTCCTAGACTCCGGGTTCATGCTGCGCGCCCTCGCCGTCGACGACGAACGACCCTCGCTGGAGGAGTTGCTCTACCTCCTGAACGCGGATCCCCGGATCGGCACCGCCGAGGGCGCGAGCGACGCCACCGAGGCGCTGCGCCGCATCAACCGGGCCCTGGAATCGGGCCCGCACGGCCCCGAGGCCATCGACGTCGTCTTCCTCGACATCAACATGCCCGGCCTCGACGGACTCGACCTGGCCCGGCTGCTCACCGGCTTCGCCAAGCCGCCGCTCGTCGTGTTCGTCACCGCCCACGAGGACTTCGCCGTGCAGGCCTTCGACCTCAAGGCCGTCGACTACGTGCTCAAGCCCGTCCGCAAGGAACGGCTGGCCGAGGCGGTCCGCCGCGCCGCCGAGCTGCGGGACAGCGCCCCGCACATACCCGTGCACGAACCCGACCCCGACCACATACCCGTCGAGCTCGGCGGCGTGACCCGATTCGTCGCCGTCGAGGACATCACCCACGTCGAGGCCCAGGGCGACTACGCCCGGCTGCACACCGACAAGGGCAGTCACCTCGTACGCATCCCGCTGTCCACCCTGGAGGAGCGCTGGCGCTCCCGCGGCTTTGTCCGCATCCACCGCCGCCATCTCGTCGCCCTGCGCCACATCGGCGAACTCCGGCTGGACGCCGGCACCGTGAGCGTCGTGGTCGGCTCCGAGGAACTCCAGGTCAGCCGGCGCCACACCCGCGAGCTGCGGGACCTGCTGATGAGGAGGCCCTGACGGTGCCCCAGAACCCCGCCGACCGCCGCGTCGTCGTCACCGGTCCGCCCCGCCGGGCCCGCCGCGTCTCCGGCTACTACCGCCCCCGCACCGAGATCGACGAGCAGACCACCCTCGGCCACACCTACGTCCGCTCCCTGATGCGCACCCAGCTGCGCGCCGCCCTCGCCGTGTTCGCCGTCCTCGGCCTGCTCGTCGGCCCGCTGCCCCTGCTCTTCGCGACCATGCCGCACGCCCACGGCGTGGAATGGGCCGTCCTCGGCTTCGGCATCTACGCCCCCCTCGTCCTGCTCGCCCGCTGGTACGTGCGGCGTGCCG
The DNA here is from genome assembly GCF_030499575.1 of Streptomyces sp. DG2A-72. Taxonomy (NCBI): domain Bacteria; kingdom Bacillati; phylum Actinomycetota; class Actinomycetes; order Kitasatosporales; family Streptomycetaceae; genus Streptomyces; species Streptomyces sp. DG2A-72. The sequence continues at coordinate 1,269,033 of NZ_JASTLC010000001.1, read as the reverse complement.
AACGCAACGAGCGGGACTTCGTACGCCTCGTCGAAGACCGCTGAAACCGCGGACCGATGAACTCCAGCTACGCCGTCCCCGCCGTCGCCCTCGTCGTCCTCGCGACGGTCCTCGTCGGCGCGTTCGGCCTGCGCATCTCCCGCACCACCTCCGACTTCTACGTCGCCTCCCGCACCGTCGGCCCCCGCCTCAACGCGGCCGCCATCAGCGGCGAGTACCTCTCCGCCGCCTCCTTCCTGGGCATCGCGGGCCTGGTCCTGGTCCAGGGCCCCGACATGCTCTGGTACCCCGTCGGCTACACGGCGGGCTATCTGGTGCTGCTGATCTTCGTCGCCGCCCCGCTGCGCCGCTCCGGCGCCTACACGCTGCCCGACTTCGCCGAGGCCCGCCTCGCCTCCCAGGCGGTACGGCGGCTCGCGGGCGCCTTCGTCGTCGGCGTCGGCTGGCTCTACCTGCTGCCGCAGCTCCAGGGGGCCGGGCTGACGTTGACCGTCCTCACCGGCGCACCGGACTACCTCGGCGGGCTGATCGTCGCGGTCGTCGTGGTCGCCACGGTCGCCGCCGGCGGCATGCGCAGCATCACCTTCGTGCAGGCCTTCCAGTACTGGCTCAAGCTCACCGCCCTGCTGGTCCCCGCGCTCTTCCTGGTCCTCGCCTGGCAGGGCGACGGATCACCGACCCGCGCGTTCGAGGAACCGGCCACCTTTCGCGAGCAGCGCGTGGTCCGCGTCGACGACAGCCTCGACATGAAGCTGGACACGCCGCTGACGGTCACGGTGAGCGGCACCGTCGACGGCCGCGCCCACGAGGACACCGCACTGCGGCTCCCCGCCGGCACCCACCACATCGACGCCGGCACCCGGCTGACCTTCGACAAGGGCGCCCCCGTCCCCGAGGCCGACCGCGTCGGCGACGGCAGCCTGTCACCCTCGCAGGCCGAGAGCCGCGGCGAACGCCCGCTGTACGCGACGTACGGACTGATCCTCGCCACTTTCCTCGGCACCATGGGCCTGCCGCACGTCGTCGTCCGCTTCTACACCAGCCCGCACGGCGTCGCCGCCCGCCGCACCACCGTCGCCGTCCTGGGCCTGATCGGCGCGTTCTACCTGCTGCCTCCGGTCTACGGCGCCCTGGGCCGCCTGTACGCCCCCGAACTCACCCTCACCGGCGACGCGGACGCCGCCGTACTGCTCCTGCCCGACCGCATGATCGGCGGCCTCGGCGGCGACCTGCTCGGCGCGCTGGTCGCCGGGGGAGCCTTCGCCGCGTTCCTGTCGACGGCGTCGGGACTGACGATGGCCGTGGCGGGCGTGCTCACCCAGGACGTGCTCCCGTCGCGCGGCGTACGGCACTTCAGGCTCGGTACGGTCCTCGCGATGGCCGTACCCGTGGCCGCCAGCGTCCTGGTGGGCGGCCTGCCGGTCGCCGACGCCGTCGGGCTGGCCTTCGCCGTGTCCGCGTCGTCGTTCTGCCCGCTGCTCGTGCTCGGGATCTGGTGGCGGCGGCTCACCCCGCCCGGTGCCGCCGCCGGGATGCTGGTGGGCGGCGGCTCCGCACTCGTCGCCGTCGCCGCGACCATGGCGGGCTTCCCGGGCAGCGGCGCCTTCCACGCCCTGCTCGCCTGGCCCGCCATCTGGTCGGTTCCGCTGGGCTTCCTCACCATGGCGCTGGTGTCCCTGGCCACGGCGAGTCGCGTACCGGCGGGGACGGCGGCGATCCTGGCCCGGTTTCATCTGCCGGAGGAGCTGCGCACGGAGGTGAAGGCATGAGCGGTTCGGCAGTGCCCCGAAGGGGCGCGGGACTGCATCAAATATGCGGCTACCGCCGCGATGGGGGTCCCCCCGGGTTCGAGCGAAGCCGAGAACTTGGGGGAGCGACCAGCCACGACGGCGCCGCGGCCGGTCGACGGTGTATAGCGGCCCTTCCAGCGGAGCTGAGCGCATGAGCGGATTCATCGCCGGCCTGTGTGTGGCGATCCTCCCGCTGCTGGCCGCCGGATTCTGGCTCGGCCGCCGCACCGCACGGCCCGAGAGCCTCGTCGGCCTCGGCACCCCGGTCGAGCACGCCACGTTCGAGACCCTGCACACCGCCTCCCTCGCCGCGCCCCCGCTGCGCGCGGGCCTGACCGAGGAGACCGCCCGCAAGTCGGCCCGCAGACTGCGCACGCTGCTCGGCACGGATGCGCTGTGCCTGACGGACCAGAAGGAGGTCCTGGTCTGGGACGGGGTGGGCGGCCACCACCGGACAGAGATCATGGACCGTCTCGCCGGCCCCCTGGAGTCGGGTCGGGGCGAGGCCTTTCCGCTGACCTGCGAGACGCCCGACTGCCCGGTCCGCTGGGCCGTCGTCACCCCGCTCACCGTCGACGACCGGGTGCACGGAGCGCTCGTCGCCTGCGCGCCCCGCGAATCGGCGGTGCTCGTGCGCGCCGCCGGTGAGGTCGCCCGCTGGGTCTCCGTCCAGCTGGAGCTGGCCGACCTGGACCAGTCCCGCACCCGCCTCATCGAGGCCGAGATCAAGGCCCTGCGCGCCCAGATATCCCCCCACTTCATCTTCAACTCGCTCGCGGTGATCGCCTCGTTCGTCCGCACCGACCCCGAGCGCGCCCGCGAACTGCTCCTGGAATTCGCCGACTTCACCCGCTACTCGTTCCGCAGGCACGGCGACTTCACCACCCTCGCCGACGAACTCCACGCCATCGACCACTACTTGGCGCTCGTCCGGGCACGCTTCGGCGACCGCCTCTCCGTCACCCTCCAGATCGCCCCGGAGGTGCTGCCGGTCGCCCTGCCCTTCCTGTGCCTCCAGCCGCTCGTCGAGAACGCCGTGAAGCACGGGCTCGAAGGCAAGGCGGCGTCCGCGGGCAAGTGCCACATCAGCATCACCGCACAGGACGCCGGAGCCGAGGCACTGGTCGTCATCGAGGACGACGGCGCCGGAATGGACCCCGTCGCCCTGCGTCGCATCCTCGCCGGCGAGGCCAGCCCGTCGGGCGGCATCGGCCTGTCCAACGTCGACGACCGGCTCCGCCAGGTGTACGGAGACGACTACGGCCTCGTCATCGAGACCGCCGTGGGAGCGGGCATGAAGGTCACCGCCCGGCTGCCGAAGTACCAGCCGGGCGTGCACTCCGCGAGTCGGCTGACCCGCCCCTGACGCTCACGTGCTCTTGGTGACGATCATTCCGAGGGTGATCAGCCCCAGCACGACCCAGCCGAACCACAGCCAGCCACTGCTGCCGAGCGCCACCGTGTAGGCGGTCACCACGACCAGTCCGCCGACCGTGAGCACCCCCATCGCCTTGGTCGATCCGTCCGAAGAACCGGGCATCGCAACACCCTCCTCATGGTTCGTCCCCCTCCATGGTGCCCCCGTTCTGCCTCCGCACGGTGCACACGACGAAATGCGTTCCCGATTTCCATGCCCCCGCGCTCGTCCACGACCCCGCCAGATACACCGACGGATCGAAGGCGTGGTCCCGCGGCGGCACATCCCGCGCGCACGCCGCATCCGACTCGGTGCGCGCCCCGGTCAGCGTGACGTCGGCGGCCAGTCGGGTGAATCCAAGCAGCGTCCACGGCTCGAACAGCGTTCGAACGGGTGCCGGGGACGGCCTTTCCCTTCTTGTAGTCGTGGTTCTTCACGAGAGTGTCGTGACGCAGCAGAACTGGTGTGAGCCGGTCAGTGTCCCCGTGCGTCCAATGAGGCCAAATAGGCGTTGTACGCCTCGAGTTCCTTGTCGCCGTCCCGGTCGGCCGCCCGGTCCTTGCGTCGCGCCTGCCGCTGCTCACTGCTGTGCCACTGGAACAACAACGCGAGCAGCACCAGCACCGACGGGATCTCACTGAACGCCCAGGCGATCCCGCCGGCCGCGTTCTGGTCGGAGAGTGCGTCGATGGCGAGGGAGGCGGGCGGGTTCTTGAACGTCTCGACCATCGGCGTGGACGCCATCATCAACGCGATACCGAAGAACGCGTGGAACGGCATGCCCGCGAACAGCTCCAGCATCCGCATCAGATAGCCGGGCCGGTGCGGTCCCGGGTCTACGCCGATGATCGGCCAGAAGAAGACGACCCCCACGGCGAGGAAGTGCACCATCATCGTGATGTGCCCCGTCTTGGACCCCATCAGGAAGTCGAAGAGCGGCGTGAAGTACAGCGCGTACAGGCTCGCGATGAACAGCGGAATGGTGAAGGCCGGATGCGTGATGAGCTGCATGTACCGGCTGTGCAGCAGCGCCAGCAGCAGCTCGCGCGGCCCCTTGCGCCCCTTGCCGGCGACGGGCAGCACCCGCAGCGCGAGCGTGATCGGGGCGCCGAGCAGGATCAGGATCGGCGACAGCATGCTGATCACCATGTGCTGCACCATGTGCACACTGAACATCACCATGCCGTAGTCGTTCAGCTTCGTGCACATCACGAGCGCGATGGTCAGCACACCGACGACATACGAGATCGTCCGCCCCACCGGCCAGCTGTCACCGCGCCGCCGCAGCCGCACGACGCCGTACGCGTACAGCGCGAGCCCCACCAGACAGGCGACGAGGAAGAACGGGTTGGCCGACCACTGAAGACCCCGCCCCAGCGTGAACGGCGGCAGATCCATGGTCATGCCGTGCCCGCTGTGATCCATTCCGGCGGCTCCTGATTCGTGGGGGTTGTGCAAGTCTGTCCGCACACAGACTAGAACTGCCCCCGGCCGCGGCTGCGGCCGGGGGCAGACTCTTCAGTTCGCCACTATCTGAGCTAAAGCACGCATTCTGCTTCTTCGTATCGTTCCGCGGGAACCGTCTTCAGCCTCTCGACGGCCTCCGCCAGCGACACCATCACAATGTCGGTCCCACGAAGCGCCGTCATCTTCCCGAACTCCCCACGGTGCACGGCCTCCACCGCATGCCACCCGAACCGCGTCGCAAGGACACGGTCGTACGCGGTCGGCGTCCCCCCACGCTGCACATGCCCGAGAATCACCGGCCGGGCTTCCTTCCCCAGCCGCTCCTCCAGCTCGATCGACAGCTGACGGGCGATCCCGGCGAAGCGCTCATGGCCGTAGATGTCCTTGCCGCCCTCGTCGAAGGCCATGGAACCCGGCTTCGGCTTGGCCCCTTCCGCCGCCACGACGATCGCGAACCGCTTCCCGGCCTGGAACCGCTCCCCGACGACCGCGGCCAACTCCTCGATGTCGAAAGGCCGTTCCGGTACGACGATGGCGTGGGCGCCGGCCGCCATGCCGGAGTGCAGTGCGATCCAGCCGGTATTGCGCCCCATGACCTCGACCACGAGCACACGCTGGTGGGACTCGGCGGTGGTCTTGAGGCGGTCCAGCGCCTCGGTCGCCACGCCCACGGCCGTGTCGAAGCCGAAGGTGACGTTGGTGACCGCGATGTCGTTGTCGATGGTCTTGGGCACGCCGACGATGGGCAGGCCGCTGTCCGACATCAGCCGGGCGGCCTTCAGCGTGCCCTCGCCGCCGATCGGGATGATCGCGTCGAGACCGAGCTCCGCGACATGGCCCTTCGCCCGCTCCACACCGTCCCGCAGATGGGACGGCTGGACGCGGGAGGAACCGAGGATCGTGCCGCCGCGAGCGAGGATGCCGCCCACCGCGTCGAGGTCGAGCTTGAGGTAGTCGCACTCCAGGAGGCCCTTCCAGCCGTCCCGGAAACCGATGACCTCGTCGCCGTGGTCGGCGACGGCACGGTGCACGACGGACCGGATGACGGCGTTCAGGCCGGGGCAGTCGCCGCCGGACGTGAGGACACCAATGCGCATAGCCCGAAATACCTTCTCAACGTGGGCCGGGGACCGGACCACGTTGTCCGGCTCGATCCCCGCCACCCTAGCGGGAGGAAGGGGCGGGGCCGAACCGTGCGTCCGCCTGCTGGACGACCCCGCTCACCTGTGCGGACACAGCGTCAGACGGGCTGGTAAAGCCTGGCTGGAGCCCAGGTGTACAGGCAGCTCAGGCAGGCTGCTGTGCCGCCGAGATGCGCTCGCCCCGCAGCGCCTCGTACCACCGGTCGTCGGTCGGCGGCAGCGCGTTCACGTCCAGCGCCAGCTTCAGCAGCAGGTCGGCGATGAGCGGGTTACGGGCCAGCACCGGACCGTGCATGTAGGTACCGAACACCGTGTCGTTGTACGCGCCTTCCGTACCGTCTCCCGTGCCGTTGCCCTTGCCGAGCTTCACCTGGGCGAGGGGGCGGGCGGTGGGGCCGAGGTGAGTGATGCCCTGGTGGTTCTCGAAGCCGGTCAGCTGCGGCAGCCCGAGGCGCGGGTCGATGTCCCCGAGCACGTCGCCGACGCACCGCTCGCCCTCACCGCGCGCGGACACCACATCCAGCAGCCCGAGACCGGGCTCGCGCCGGCCGAGGTCGTTGATGAACTCGTGGCCGAGGATCTGGTAGCCCGCGCACACCGAGAACACGATCGCGCCGTTGCCGACGGCGCGCTGCAGTCCGCCGTCCCGCCGCAGCCGCTCGGCCGCGAGCCGCTGCGGCCGGTCCTCGCCGCCGCCGATCAGATAGATGTCGCCGGACGTCGGGATCGGCTGGTCGCTGCGGACGTCCAGGCGGGCCACGTCGAGGCCGCGCTGCCGGGCCCGGCGCTCCACGACCAGGACGTTGCCCTGGTCACCGTATGTGCTGAGCAGGTCGGGATAGATCCAGACGACCCGCAGGCTGTTGTCGCTCACAAAAGTCCCCTGTGTGTCAGTTGCCGACGCGGCGGCGCAGGTCCTGGAAGGCGGTGTAGTTGGCGATGACCTCGATCCGGCCGGGCGGGCTCAGCTGCACGGCCTCGTCGAGGTTCTCGCAGACCTGGAAGTGCTGGTTCGCGACCTCCAGACGTACCGCGAGGTCCAGCCTGCGGTCGCCGATGACGCAGATCGGGTGCCCGGTCAGCCGCGTGTAGTCGACGTCCCACAGCCAGGAGGTGTCGGTGCCGTCGGCGCCGCGCGCGTTCACGGAGAGGATCACCGGGGTGGGCGGTGGGTCGATGAGCGAGAACGTCTCCAGCCAGCCGGCCGGGTTCTTCGCGAGGAGCAGCCGCAGATCGCGCTCCATGAACTGCACCACGTCATAGCGCCCGGCCACGGCCTGCACCTGGTACATCCGCTCCAGCGCGACCTGCGGCGGCACCCCGAACACGGCGGCGACGGCGGCCGACGAGGCGGCGTTGGCCTTGTTGGCCCGGCCGGGCAGCTGAAGGTGAATGGGCCAGGCCGAGCCGTGCGGGTCGAGCACGTGGTCGCCCGACAGCGCCCAGCTCGGCGTGGGCCGCCGGAAACCGCACTCACCGCAGAACCAGTCGTCGCCCGGCCGCTGCATCACGCCACCGCAGGACGGGCAGGACCAGGCGTCGTCCTTCCACATCTGGCCGGCGGCGACCCAGATCACGTTGGGGGAGGAGGAGGCGGCCCACACCACGAGCGGGTCGTCGGCGTTGGCGACGACCACGGCCTTGGAGCCCGCGAGCCCCTCCCGCCAGTTCTCGGCGAGCATCCGGGTCTCGGCGGCGCGATCGAGCTGGTCGCGGGAGAGGTTGAGCAGGGCGATGCACTTCGGGTCGGTGTCCCGGGCCACCCCGGCGAGGTACTTCTCGTCGACCTCGATCACGCCGTACCGCGCGTCGGACCCACCGGCCAGCGCGGAGGTGATGCCGGCGGGCATGTTGGCTCCGAGCGCGTTCGAGACGACCGGGCCCGCGGCGCGCAGGGCCTCGGCGATCAGCCGGGTCGTCGTGGTCTTGCCGTTGGTCGCCGACACCAGGATCACATCCAGGTTCTGGGCGAGCCGGGCGAGGAGGTCGGGGTCGAGCTTGAGTGCCACGCGGCCACCGATCACCGAACCGCTCCCGCGCCCCGCGGCACGCGACGCCGCCGCGACCGCCTTGCCCGCGGTCACGGCCAGCTTGGCCCGCGGCGTGAGCGGGTCCGAGTTGCCTGCCATCAGTTCTCGATCCTCCTTGCGTACGCGCCGCGCCTCTGCCTGACGGCAACGTGGTGGTGGTCAGCCTATCGAGATCCATTCGCACTCCCGAATCGCCGTACCCTTGCGGCCATGCGAAACGGCTCCATTCCGGGCGCGCACGGGCGCGTCCGGCCCCTCACCCTGCTCGGTGCGCCGCTGCTGCATGAGCGGTGCCGCGAGGTGACCGACTTCGGTCCGGCCCTCACGGCCCTCGTCGAAGACCTGTTCGCGACGATGTACGCGGCCCAGGGAGTCGGCCTGGCAGCGAATCAGATCGGTGAGCCCTTGCGGGTGTTCGTCTACGACTGCCCGGACGACGAGGACGTACGCCACCTCGGCCACGTGGTGAACCCCCGCCTTGTCGAGGCCGACGGAGTCGTGATCCGCGGCCCGGAGGGCTGCCTCTCCCTACCGGGCCTGGAGGCGGGGACGGAGCGGTACGACCATGCGGTGGTCGAGGGCTTCACGATGACGGGAGAGCCGATCACGGTTCATGGCACGGGCTTCTTCGCACGGTGCCTGCAGCACGAGTGCGACCACCTGGAGGGGAGGGTGTACGCGGACCACTTGACGGGCTGGCGCTACAGGCGACTGATGCGACAGGTAACGCGAGCTTCTTGGGTCAGGGGGACTGTTCCCACCTGAGGGGCGCGGGGAACTGCGCGACCAGCCCCCACGACCCGCAGACAGCAGACAACCGTCAGAACCCCGGACCCCCCACCTTGTCGCCGGCGGCAGCCAGTCGTCCCCACAACAGGTCGGCCAGACTCCGCACCAACTCGGCCCGAGAACACGGCCGTTCCCCCAGCCACCAATCCCCGGCCGCATGCATCATCCCGACGATCCCATGCCCCCACACCCGAGCCAACTGCTGGCTCCCCGGCCCGAGATCCAGCCGGTCCTCGATGACCTGGGCCAACTCCTCGCCCATCCGCCGCAGCAGCGGCCCCGACTGAACGCCGACATCGAACCCGTGGTCACTCACCGACCCCTCGGACGGATGCATCAGGAACCGGTACACCTGAGGACGTGCCTCGATCGCCGCGAGATACGTGTCGAGCGTGGCCTCGACCCGCTCCCGCCGGTCCGCGGGGGCGTCCAACGCGGCCCGCAGGGAATCCAGCAGCGCATCGGTGTGCCGCTTGGCAAGGGCTGCGTAAAGTCCGCCCTTGTCACCGAAGTGCCGGTAGAGGATCGGCTTCGTGATGCCCGCTTCCGCCGCGATCGCGTTCATCGAGGCCTGCGGGCCGTCGCGCAGCACCACTCTGTCCGCGGCCTCCAGCAGCTCACGCCGCCGGCGGTCGGCGGAGCGCTGCTGATCGGTCCGCTGTGTGGTGTCCATGTGATCTCCCCCTGCTCGATCGGTGACGCCTGCGCAAACTAACACTCATTACGTTCCTGACATCGAACTGGCGGCCGAGCCGTCGTCAGGAGTTGACTTTTCCTACCGGTCGGTAACAGACTGTTTGTTACCGCAAGTAACAGGATAGTGCGTGCTGCTGGAGGGGACATGGCCGAGTTCACCATGGAGCTCAACGACGAACAGAAGGAGGTCCGGGACTGGCTGCACGGTTTCGCCGCCGACGTCATCCGTCCCGCAGCCGCCGAATGGGACGAGCGTGAGGAGACTCCCTGGCCTGTCATCCAGGAGGCCGCCAAGGTCGGCATCTACTCCCTGGACTTCTACGCCCAGCAGTACTTCGACCCCACCGGCCTCGGCATCCCCATGGCCATGGAGGAGCTGTTCTGGGGCGACGCGGGCATCGCCCTGTCCATCGTCGGCACGGGCCTCGCCGCAGTCGGCGTCCTCGCCAACGGCACCGAGGAACAGATCGGCACCTGGATTCCCCAGATGTACGGCGATGCCAACGATGTCAAGGTCGCCGCGTTCTGCTCCTCCGAGCCCGACGCCGGCTCCGATGTGGCCTCCATGCGGACGCGTGCCGTGTACGACGAGGCCAAGGACGAGTGGGTGCTCAACGGCACGAAGACCTGGGCGACCAACGGCGGCATTGCCAACGTCCATGTCGTCGTCGCCGTCGTCGACCCGGACCTCGGCTCCAAGGGCCACGCCTCCTTCATCGTCCCGCCGAACACTCCTGGCCTGTCCCAGGGCCAGAAGTTCAAGAAGCACGGCATCCGCGCCTCGCACACCGCCGAGGTCGTCCTGGACAACGTGCGGATTCCCGGCTCCTGCCTGCTCGGTGGCAAGGCGAAGCTGGACGAGCGCCTCGCCCGTGCCAAGGCCTCCGGCGGTGAGCGGGTCAGGAACGCGGCGATGGCCACGTTCGAAGCGAGCCGCCCGGCGGTGGGCGCCATGGCGGTGGGTACCGCCCGTGCCGCGTACGAGGTGGCCCTCGACTACGCCACGACCCGTGAGCAGTTCGGGCGCCCGATCATCGACAACCAGGGTGTGGCGTTCGAGATCGCGGACATGCGGACGTCCATCGACGCGGCCCGTCTGCTGGTCTGGCGTGCGTCCTGGATGGCGGTCAACGGGAAGCCGTTCACGGCGGCCGAGGGCTCGATGTCCAAGCTGTTCGCGAGCGAGACGGCGAAGAAGGTGACCGCCCAGGCGATCCAGATCCTGGGTGGGAACGGGTACACGCGGGAGTATCCGGTGGAGCGGATGCACCGGGATTCGGCGATCTACACGATTTTCGAGGGGACCAGTGAGATTCAGCGGCTGGTGATTGCCCGGACGCTTTCGGGGATGTCCATTCGGTAGTTGCGCGGCTGCGGGTTGTGGGGGCTGGTCGCGCAGTTCCCCGCGCCCCTGAGGTCAGTCACCTGTGCCGGAGTGGAGTCAGTTGCTCAATGTCGTACCGTCTCCGCAACTCCTCGATCGCCGCATGATCCGGCGGACCCCCGCTCCCCAGGATCTCCAGCAACTCCTCGAAATACCGCTCGTGATCCGGTGGCGGGGACGCCTGGAAGAACATCTTGGCCTGGGTGTCCGTCGGGTTGGCGAAGGCGTGCGGGCAGCCGGGCGGGACGACGATGACCGTGCCCGGGGTCGCCCGAACCACCCTGCTGCCCGAACTCGACTCCCACTTCTGCCAGTTGTCGGGGGTGCGGATACGCGGCTCGAAGGCGAGGACGTCCAGCTCGCCTTCCAGGACGTAGAACAACTCCTCGCTGCGCGTGTGCACATGGGCGCCGACGTCGAAGCCCGGAGGGACGAGCACCTCGAAGGTGGAGGCCGTCCGGGAGTGCGTGCCGGTCACCTTGAAGGTCACGTGCTGGGCCGGTGTCTGGACGACCCGGCCGTGGCCCGGTGGTACGAGGAGCCCCTCCGTCGCCGTCATCGGCGTCTCACCACGTGACCGGCAGGGCCTCGGGCCCACGGATCAACGCGCCCTTCTTGAAGGGCACTTCCCGGGGCGGCACGGCGAGTTTCAGTCCCGGCACCCGGTCGAGGAGCGCGTCGACGAGGAGCTCGGACTCCAGCCGGGCCAGCATGCCGCCGGGGCAGTAGTGCGGGCCGAAGCCGAAGGAGACGTGGGGGTTGGGGTCGCGGGAGAAGTCGATCATCTCCGGCTGCGGGAAGACGTCCGGGTCGCGGTTGGCGGCGAGGTACGACACGTAGATCGCGTCGCCCGCCCGGATCCGTACGCCCTTGATGCCGACGTCCTCCATCGCGATCCGGGACAGCCCGACGGCGTTGCGGTGCGGGATGTAGCGCAGCAGCTCGTCGATGGCCTGGGGGCGGATCTCCGGCTCGGCGCGCAGCCGGGCGGCGAGGTCGGGGCGGGTCAGCAGGATGTAGAACATCTGCCCGCTGTTGTTGGTGACCGCCTCGCCGCCGATCTGGAGGAGCACCGCGAGCCCGACGGCCTCCTCCAGCGTCACCTCGCCCTTGCCGACGGCCGCGCCGAGCAGGGAGGTGACGTCCTCGCCGGTGCTGCCCTCGCGCATGCCGATGAGGTCGGCGAAGTAGGCGCCCATCTCGTTCTTGGCCTTCTCGCTGACGTCGGCGCCGTGCGAGGAGGACAGGATGAGCTGGGTCCAGGTGTGCATGCCGTGCCGGTCGGCGGCCGGGACGCCCATCAGCTCGCAGATCACGGCGATGGGGAAGGGGCTGAGCACCGTCTCGGTGAGGTCGGCGGGCGGGCCGTCCTGGAGGAGTTCGTCGACCAGCTCGTCCAGCATGCGGCGCGACTTCTCCCGTACCCGCTCCACGCCCTTCGCGGTGAACGCGGCGGCCACCGAGCGGCGCAGCCGGGTGTGGTCCGGCGGGTCCAGGAAGCCGACGGCGCCGCGGGCCGGGATGAAGTGCGGGGCGAGCCGGGTGACCTGCCGGTCCATGACGGCCTCGCGGCTGAACCGGGGGTCGTTGGTCACCATGCGTACGTCGTCGTAGCGGGTGACCAGCCAGGCCCAGCCCTCGCCGTTGGGCAGCTGGATCCGGGTGACCGGGCCCTCTTCCATCAGCTGGCCGAGGACGGGGTCGAAGTCCACGCCCGACAGGTCGAGCGCCGGCCAGTGCCGGACGGGGGAAGGGTCTCGGTGATCGTCTCTTCGGTCATCTCACGTCGTCTCGTCAGTTGCGGTGCCAGCGGCCCAGGGCCATCTCGGCGGTGATGCCGGGACCGAACCCGGCGAGGAGCCCGCGCGCCTTGTGTTCGGCGCCGCCCTCCTCGAACAGCCGGCGCAGCGCGTCCAGGACGACGGCGCTGGCGATGTTGCCGTACTCGGTGAGCGTCGACCGGCTGAACCGGAACGCGTGCGGGTCGACCTGCAGAAACTTGCTGAGGTCGTCGAGTATTCGGGGCCCGCCCGCATGGACTATGTAGAAGTCCAGGTCGGCGGCGTCCCAGCCGTGCATGCCCGCGAGGTCCTGCAGGGCCGGGGCGAGCGGCTCCATGGTGGCCGGCACCCGCTTGTCCAGCAGGAAGTGGAATCCGGTGGCCCGGACGTCGTACATGATCCACTCTTCGGTCTTGGGGATCAGGTACGACCCGTTGCGCTCCAGCGTGATCCCCTCGCCCCCGCGCCCGCGGACCGCCGCGGCGGCGATGCCGTCGCCGAACAGGCCGTTGGACAGCAGCGAGCCGACGCCGAGGTCGGTGGGCTGGTAGCACAGCGAGCAGAACTCGCAGGCCACGATGAGCGCGTTGGCCTCGGGGTAGGCCGTGCAGAAGTCGTGCGCCCGGTTGATCGCCGCCCCGCCGGCCGCGCAGCCCAGCTGGGCTATGGGGATCTGGCGGGTGGTGCTGTCGAAGTCCATCTCGTTGATCAGCCAGGCCGTGAGCGAGGGCATCATGAAGCCCGTGCACGACACATAGATGATCACGTCGATGTCGGTGGTGAGCAGCTCCGCGTCGTCGAGGGCCCGCTGTACGACCGCGGGGACCCGGGCCTTCGCCTCGGCCTCGTAGACCTTGTTGCGGTGCTCGAAGCCGGGGTGCTTCAGGGTCTCCTCGATCGGCTGCACGATGTGCCGGGTGCGTACGCCGGTGTTCTCGATCAGCCGGAGGGCCAGCGGCAGTTGAGGGTGGTCGGAGTGGCGGGAGCGAGCCAGCTCCAGCGTCTCCTCCATCGTGATCACGTGCTCTGGAACGGACACCGAGGGTCTGCACAAAGTCGCCATGAACCGTGCCTGCTTTCGCCTTCCGGAAGGCCTGCGCCCCCCGGTCAGAAGGTTGTGCATTCACGATCACCCGACGGGGCGACTATCTCGCGCCGGACTACTCCAAATCGGGGATCACTGGATTTGCCCAACGCCTACGGCGTGCCCCCGCTGCTGTGCGCGATACAGGCGACATCGATACGGTCGGCCAGCTTGGCCAGCTCGATCGTCAGCGCCGCCACCGTGTCCTCGTCCAGCTCCTCCTGCCCGGCCTCGACAAGGTGCAGCCATCGCGCACCCACCGTCCGCAACAACTTGCTGACATCGGCGGCAGCCACCTGCAAGGTCCCGCGGTCGTCGACGATCAGAGGCAGAGTCACTTCGCGGTTCACAAAGGGGATCGTAGCCGCGGAACCCTCACGCTCCGTGCCATACGGTCGTGATGTTGCAGAACTCGCGGATTCCGTGCCCGGACAGCTCACGCCCGTACCCGGACCGCTTCACTCCGCCGAACGGGAACGCCGGGTGGGACGCCGTCATCCCGTTGACGTACACGCCGCCCGCCTCCAGGTCCCGTACGAACCGGTCGACCTCGGCCCCGTCGCGCGTCCAGACGTTGGAACTCAGCCCGAACGACGAGTCGTTGGCGATGAGCACCGCCTCGTCCAGGTCACCCGCGCGATACACCGTGGCCACCGGCCCGAACGCCTCCTCGCGGTGGATCCGCATCTCGCGGGTGATGCCGGTGAGGACGGTCGGCGGGTACCACCAGCCGGCCTGTCCGGGACGTTCGCCGCCGCACAGCACGGCCGCCCCGCTGCGCACCGCGTCGTCCACCAGTTCCTCCAGGTCCGCCCGGCCCTGCTCGCTGGCCAGCGGCCCGACCTCGGTCTCCTCCTCCAGCGGGTCACCGACCGTGAGCGCCCGCATGCCGGCGACGAACCGCTCGGCGAACGCGTCGTACACATCGGCGTGCACGATGAACCGCTTGGCGGCGATGCAGGACTGGCCGTTGTTCTGCACCCGTGCGGTGACGGCGACTTGGGCGGCCCGGTCGACGTCGGCGGAGGGCATGACGATGTACGGGTCGCTGCCGCCCAGCTCCAGCACCGTCTTCTTCACCATCTCCCCCGCGACGGACGCGACCGCGCGGCCGGCGGGCTCGCTGCCGGTGAGGGTGGCCGCCCGGACACGCTCGTCGCGCAGGATCTCCTCGACCGCGCCGGAGCCGATGAGCAGGGTCTGGAAGCAGCCCTCGGGGAAGCCGGCGCGGTGGAACAGGTCCTCCAGGTAGAGGGCGGTCTGCGGGACGTTCGAGGCGTGTTTGAGGAGGCCGACGTTGCCCGCCATCAGCGCGGGCGCGGCGAAGCGGATGACCTGCCAGAGCGGGAAGTTCCACGGCATGACCGCGAGCACCGGGCCCAGCGGCCGGTAGCGGACGAGGACGCGGGAGGCGCCGGAGTCCCGCACGTCGGCGTCGGCGGGTTCCTCGTCGGCGAGGAGCTCGGCCGTGTGGTCGGCGTACCAGCGCATCGCCTTGGCGCACTTCGCGGCCTCCGCGCGGGCCTGCTTGACCGGCTTGCCCATCTCGGTGGTCATGACGCGGCCGATGTCCTGCTGGTCCTCCTCGAGGAGATCGGCGGCCCGGCGCAGCAGCAGGGCGCGCTCGGCGAAGCCGGTGGCCCGATAGGTACGGAACGTGGCCTCGGCGAGCTGGAGCCTGCGTTCCAGTTCTTCGGCGCCCATGGCCTCGTACGTCTTGAGCGTCTCGCCGTTCGCCGGGTTCACCGTCGCGATGGGCATGGCTGACCTCCTGAGGGCGGCTTTGGTTCGACCTTCCCGCGCGGCGCTGGGGACCGCAACGCGTAGGCCGCTGTTCAGCCCGAGTGCTCCGCCAGCCGGTCGAGAAACGCGGACTGAGCCTTCACGATCACGGCCCGGGCGCGGTCGAGCCCGAACCACTCCACCCGGTCCAGTTCGGGGAACTCCTGCGTCTGCCCGGATCTCGGCGGCCACTCCATCCGGAAGGTGCCGGGGACGACGGCAGCCGGGTCGAGGTCGGCCTCCACCGCCCATACGGTGACGATCTTGCCGCCTGTCTGCCGGACCTCGCCGAGGTCGATCGCCTCGCCGTCCGGCGGCGGCAGCCCCAGCTCCTCCTGGAACTCACGGCGGGCGGCGTCCCAGGCGGGCTCGTCGGGTTCGTACTCGCCCTTGGGCACGGTCCACGCCCCGGCGTCACGGCGCGCGAAGAACGGGCCGCCCATATGCCCGAGCAACACCTCCACGCCCTGGTCCGTGTGCCGGAACAACAGCAGGCCGGCGCTCGTCCTCACGGCGTCACCTCGGGATGTGCGGCCAGCAGCGTCTCCACCGTGTCCGCGTCCTCCGGCCGCTTGTCCTCGCGGTAGCGGACCACGCGGGCGAAACGGAGGGTGACGCCGGCCGGGTAGCGGGTGGACTTCTGCAGACCGTCGTAGGCGATCTCGACTACGAGTTCCGGGCGTACGGTGACGACCCAGCCGTTGTCCTCTACGGCCAGCTCCTGGAGGCGCTCGGTCTGCCAGGTGAGCATGGCGTCCGTGAGGCCCTTGAAGGTCTTGCCGAGCATGGCGAGGGAGCCGTCGGGATTGCGCGCGCCCAGGTGGAGGTTGGAGAGCTTGCCGGTGCGGCGGCCGTGGCCCCACTCGGCGGCCAGCACGACGAGGTCGAGCGTGTGCACCGGCTTGACCTTCAGCCAGGACGCGCCACGTCGGCCCGCGCTGTAGGAGGCGTCGAGGGCCTTGGCGACGATTCCCTCGTGGCCGCGCTTCAGGGTCTCGGCGAGGAAGGCGTCCGCCGCGTCGATGTCGTCGGGTCCGTCGACGAGCGTGCGGCGGACCCGCATCGGCTCGGGCACCAGCCGGGCCAGCTCCGCGTGCCGCTCGGCGAACGGCAGGTCGAGCAGGTCGCGGTCGCCGACGGACAGCGCGTCGAAGAAGACGGGGGAGACGGGGACCTCCTTGGCCGCCGTCGCCACGTCCACGCGGGAGCCGACGCGCCCGGCGGTCTCCTGGAACGAACGGGGTCGTCCGTCCGCGCCGAAGGAGATCACCTCGCCGTCCAGGATGAAGCGCTCGCCGTTCAACTCCAGGGCCGCCGAGGTCAGTTCGGGCAGCCGGTCGGTGATGTCGTCGAGGGTGCGGGTGTAGACGCGCACGGTGTCGCCGTCCCGGTGCACCTGGACGCGGATGCCGTCGAGCTTCTCCTCGACCGCGCACGCGCCGAGCTTGTCGACCGCCTCGGCCACCGAGGACGCGCTGTGCGCCAGCATCGGCAGGACCGGGCGGCCGACGGTGAGCCGGAAGCGGTCCAGCGACGCCGGGCCGTCCGCGAGCAGCGCCTGGGCGACGGTCTGGAGGGACCCGGCGAGCATCACCGCCCGCCGTACGTCCGCCGACGGCGCCCCGGTCGCCACCGCGAGGCCCTCGACCGCCACCGCGTCCAGCGCGCCCTGCCGTACCTCACCGGTGAGCAGCCCGAGCAGGAACCGCTGCTCGTCCTCGGTGGCCGCGCCCATCAACTCGCCCACCAGCCGGGTCCGTTCCGCCTGCGAACCGGGCCCGGACACCTTGCCCAGCTCGCTGAGCAGGGCGTCCACCTCGCGCACACTCAGGGTCGGCTCGGCGGCCGGGGAGACCGGCCGGCTCAGCACCTTCCAGCCGACGCCGAGCCGCCCCTGGGGCAGCCTTCCCGCCAGATACGGGATCACGATCGGCACGTCGTCCGCCTCCGCGTCCCGGAACAGCTCCGCGAGCAGCGCGATCTTCCGGGACCGCGCCGAGGTGGCGGCGACCTCCCGGGACACCTGGGCCAGCCGGGTCAGCAGCATGCAGCCATGGTGCAACGGGCTCCGCCGGTCTTCACCCGGACGAACGGCTGTCGATTGTCTGCCGGTGCGTCGTGGCTGGTCGCGCAGTTCCCCGCGCCCCTCAGGGCGTTGCGTCGAGGTCCGCGAAGAGCAGCTCCCCGTTGATCGTGGCGCCCGCACGGTAGCCGCCGCTCGCCGCGTTCACGACCTGCTCGCCGAACCCCATCGCGTTGCCCGCGGCCCACACGCCCGGCACGGTCGTCAGCCCCGTCCAGTCGACCACGGGATAGGAGCCGAAGGGGGTCTCGTTCATCTCGGCGCCCAGCTTCTCCAGCAGCCCGGTCTGCGGGACCGCGCGCGGCGCGACGAACAGGGCCTGACGGTCGTAGGTCGAACCGTCCGCGAGCCGCACACCGGTCAGCCGGTCCTCCTCGACGACCAGTGCCGCGACCTCGCCCGGGACGACGTGCACGCCGGCCGCGGCCAGCCTGCGCAGGTCGTCGTCCGACAGGTCGTCCTCGGCGACCTCGTGCAGGAAGAAGGTCACGTCCTTGGACCACTGGGAGACCATCAGGGCCTGGTGCACGCTCATCGGGCTGGTCGCCAGCACCCCGAAGGCCTGGTCGCGCACCTCCCAGCCATGGCAGTACGGGCAGTGCAGCACATCGCGTCCGAACCGCTCGGCGACGCCGGAGACGTCCGGCAGCTCGTCCTTGAGGCCGGTGGTGACGACGAGACGGCGGGCGCGCACCGTCCGTCCGCTCGCGAGTTCGACCGCGAAGTCCTCGCCCTTGGTGACGTCCACGGCCGTGTCCCGGACCAGTTCGACTCCGTACCGCGCGATCTCCTCGCGGCCGGTCGCCAGGAACTCGGCGGGGGACATGCCGTCGCGGGACAGATAGCCCTGCATGTGCGCGGCGGGCGCGTTGCGTGGCTCGCCCGCGTCGACCACCAGCGTGCGGCGCCGGGCCCGGCCCAGGACGAGAGCGGCGGACAGGCCCGCCGTACCGCCGCCGATGACGACCACTTCGTATGTCTCGGTCATGGTGACCACCTCCATGGAGACGGTCGCGCCACCACTGCCACATTGACAAACGCGTTTGCCGAAACTGCAATGGACTCCATGAGTGACGACGACATGGACGAGGTGCTCGCGGAGGTCGGTCCGCGGCTGCGGCGGATCCGCAAGGAGCGGGGCGCCACGCTGGCCGGGCTCTCCGAGGCGACCGGCATCTCGGTGAGCACGCTGTCCCGGCTGGAGTCCGGGCTGCGCAAGCCCAGCCTGGAGCTGCTGCTGCCGATCGCGCGGGCGCACGAGGTGGCGCTCGACGAGCTGGTGGGCGCGCCCGCGGTGCGCGATCCCCGGGTGCGGGCCGAGCCGATCAGGAGGCATGGACGCACGTACTGGCCGCTGACGCGCCAGCCCGGCGGCCTGCAGGCCTTCAAGGTGCTGGTGCCGCAGGAGGAGGTGGAGCCGGTGGAGCCGCGGACCCATGAGGGCTACGAGTGGCTGTATGTGATGTCGGGGCGGCTGAGGATGGTCCTGGGCGATCACGACATCGTGCTGAACGCGGGGGAAGCCGCCGAGTTCGACACACGGGTGCCGCACTGGTTCGGGTCGACGGGGGAGGGGCCGGTGGAGTTCCTCAGTCTGTTCGGGCCGCAGGGGGAGCGGATGCATGTGCGGGCGCGGCCGAAGCGGGCGTGACGGACGCGACTGTTCCCTGATCGGCAAGCGACCGCTTAGTATGCGAGGGACCTGGTCGGACGAAGCAGTCTGTGGAGGCCCCGCATGCAGGCATGGCAAGTGCACGAGATCGGTGAGCCGGGCGAGGTGATGCGGCTGGCGGACGTCGAGCGGCCGACGCCCGGCGACGGCCAGGTCCTGCTGAAGGTGCGTGCTGCCAACATCAACTTCCCGGATGCCCTGATGTGCCGGGGTCAGTACCAGGTCAAGCCGCCGCTGCCGTTCACGCCGGGCGTCGAGATCTGCGGCGAGACCGAGGACGGGCGCCGGGTGATCGCCAACCCCGCCCTGCCGTACGGCGGCTTCGCCGAGTACGCCGTCGCGGATGCCGCAGCTGTGCTGCCCGCGCCCGATTCTCTGGACGACGCCGAGGCCGCCGCGCTGCACATCGGCTACCAGACGGGTTGGTTCGGCCTGCACCGGCGGGCCCGGCTGGAGGCCGGCGAGACGCTGCTCGTCCACGCTGCCGCAGGAGGGGTCGGCAGCGCGGCCGTGCAGCTCGGGAAGGCGGCCGGCGCCACCGTCATCGGCGTCGTGGGCGGTGCCGAAAAGGCAGCCGTCGCCCGGGAGCTGGGCTGCGATGTCGTCGTCGACCGTCGTGCCGAGGATGTCGTCGCCGCCGTGAAGGAGGCCACCGGTGGCCGGGGCGCCGACGTGATCTACGACCCTGTCGGCGGCGCGGCCTACACCCAGTCCGCCAAGGTCGTCGCCTTCGAGGGCCGGATCGTGGTCGTCGGCTTCGCCAGCGGGACGATCCCCAGCCCGGGCCTCAACCACGCGCTGGTGAAGAACTACGCGATCCTCGGCCTGCACTGGGGCCTGTACAACACCAAGAACCCGAAGCTGGTCCAGCACTGCCACGAGCAGCTCACCGAGCTGGCCGCGCGGGGCGCGATCAAGCCGCTGGTGAGCGAGCGGGTGCCGCTGGAGGGGGCCGCGGCGGCGGTGCAGCGGGTCGCCGACGGGGCCACGACGGGCCGGGTCGCCGTCGTTCCCTCCCTGGAGAACGGAGCCGCCGCATGACCGACGCCGCAGAACTGCGCAGCCGCACGCGGGAGTTGCTGGCCGCGCACCCGCCCACCCGTCTCCCACCACCGCCCTCAACCGAAGGCCCTGCGGGCCCGCCCCCCTTGTCTGCCACCACGGAACGCATCGACTTCCTCAAGGCCCGCTTCGACGCCGGACTCGCCTGGGTGCACTACCCGGAGGGCCTCGGCGGACTCGGCGCTCCGCGTTCCCTCCAGGCCGTCGTGGACGCCGAGTTGGAGGCGGCGGGCGCCCCCGACAACGACCCGCGGCGCATCGGCATCGGCCTCGGGATGGCGGCGCCGACGATCCTGAAGTACGGCACCGAGGAGCAGAAGCAGCAGTTCCTCAGGCCGCTGTGGGTGGGTGAGGAGGTCTGGTGCCAGCTGTTCAGCGAGCCGGGCGCCGGATCCGACCTGGCCGCGCTCGGCACGCGCGCGGTACGTGAGGGTGACGACTGGGTCCTCAACGGGCAGAAGGTGTGGACCTCCAGCGCCCATCTCGCCCGCTGGGCCATCCTCATCGCCCGCACCGACCCCGATCTGCCCAAGCACGCGGGCATCACGTACTTCATCTGCGACATGACCGACCCGGGCGTCGAGGTCAGGCCGCTGCGCCAGATCACCGGCGAGGCCGAGTTCAACGAGGTGTTCCTCACCGACGTCCGCATCCCGGACGCGCACCGCCTCGGCGAGGTCGGCGACGGCTGGAAGGTCGCGCAGACGACGCTGATGAACGAGCGCGTCTCGATCGGCGGCATGCGCATCCCGCGCGAGGGCGGCATGATCGGGCCGATCGCGAAGACCTGGCGCGAACGCCCCGAACTGCGCACCCACGACCTCCACCAGCGCCTGCTGAAGCTCTGGGTCGAGGCCGAGGTCGCCCGCCTCACCGGCGAACGCCTGCGCCAGCAACTCGTCGCGGGCCAGCCCGGCTACGAGGGCTCCGGCATGAAGCTGTCCTTCGCCCGCCTCAACCAGGAGATCAGCGGCCTGGAGGTCGAACTCCTCGGCGAGGAGGGCCTGTTGTACGACGACTGGACCATGCGCCGCCCGGAACTGGTCGACTTCACCGGCCGCGACGCCGGCTACCGCTACCTCCGCTCCAAGGGCAACAGCATCGAGGGCGGGACCAGCGAGGTCCTGCTGAACATCGTCGCCGAGCGCGTCCTGGGCCTGCCTGCGGAGCCGCGCACCGACAAGGACGTCGCGTGGAAGGACCTGGCCCGATGACCGCACAGCGTGAC
Organism: Streptomyces sp. DG2A-72; assembly: GCF_030499575.1. Classification (NCBI taxonomy): domain Bacteria; kingdom Bacillati; phylum Actinomycetota; class Actinomycetes; order Kitasatosporales; family Streptomycetaceae; genus Streptomyces; species Streptomyces sp. DG2A-72. The sequence goes on along the minus strand of NZ_JASTLC010000001.1, from coordinate 1,247,626 downwards.
CTGCTGTACTCGGAGGAGGAAGAGGCGCTGCGCGCCGCCGTCCGTGACCTGCTCACCGACCACTGCGACGCGGCGGGCGTGATCGCCCGCACCGAGTCCGACGCCCCGCACGACCTCTCCCTGTGGAAGTCCCTCGCCGACGGCATGGGACTCGCCGGGCTGCTCGTCCCCGAGGCGCAGGGCGGCCAGGGCGCCACCCACCGCGAAGTCGCCGTCGTGCTGGAGGAGTTGGGGCGGGCCGTCGCCCCCGTGCCGTATCTGACGAGCGCCGTGGTCGCCACGGAGGCCCTGCTGGCGTGCGACGCCGGCGACCTGCTCGCCGAGCTGGCGTCCGGGCGGCGGATCGGCGTCCTCGCCGTCGCACTGAACGTCGCTGCGGACGGCGCCTTCAAGGCCGTACGACATGAAGACGGCACCCTGCACGGCGAGTTGACCGGCATCGCGGACGCGTCGGCCGCGGACGTGCTGCTCGTGCCCGCGGACGACGGTGGGCTGTACGCCGTCGACGCCGATGCCGTGACCGTCGTACCGCAGGTCTCGCTGGACCTGACGCGGCCGGTGGCGCGCGTGGTGCTGGAAGGCGCTCGCGGGCGTCGGCTGGGCGATGCCGAACCCGCCGTACGACGGGCCCTGCGGGCCGGAGCCGGGCTGCTCGCGTCCGAGCAGCTAGGCCTCGCCGACTGGGCGTTGACCGAGACGGTCCGGTATCTCAAGGAGCGGAAGCAGTTCAACCGGGCCGTCGGCGGATTCCAGGCGATCAAGCACCGGCTCGCGCAGCTGTGGCTGGAGGTCGTCAACCTGCGGGCAGCCGCCCGGAACGCGGCGGACGCGCTCGCGGCCGGCGAGGACGTCGAGGTGGCGGTCGCCGTCGCGCAGGCCTGTGCGGCGGGCGTCGCCGTCCACGCCGCCGAGGAGGCGGTGCAGTTGCACGGCGGTCTCGGGATGACCTGGGAGCACCCGGTGCATCTGTATCTGAAGCGGGCCAAGGCGGACTCGATCGCGTACGGCACCGCGGGCGGCCACCGCGCCGCGCTGGCCGAACTGGTCGACCTGCGCGCCCCCTGACGTACACCTGGGAGTAGACCGCGAGAAGCCCGTCCCACCAGGGGCGGGCTTTTCGGTGTGCCTTCGGCCAAGGAAATGAACTCACGGCGGCAGTCCGGCCAACTCACTTTCTCAGGCGGTTTCTTGAGCCCCGCTCGAACGCATACTCGCTGAGGTTTCCCTTCAGACCACCTCGGGGAGAGAGCATGGCCCACACCACCCGTCGCAGAGTCCTCACCCTCGGCGCCGCCCTCGCGGGCGCGGTCGTGGTGCCCGCCTCACAGGCACTGGCGGGCGAGCAGAAGAAGCATCACCCGCGCCCGCTCTGGCGCGCCCACGCACACAACGACTACGAGCACCCCCGTCCCCTCCTCGACGCCCTCGACCACCGCTTCGGCAGCGTCGAGGCCGACATCTGGCTCGTCGGCGACCAACTCCTCGTCGCGCACGACCAAGTGGACCTCGACCCGGCGCGCACCCTCGAATCCCTCTACCTGGACACGCTCGCGTCCCGTGTGAAGGCCAACCACGGTTCCGTCTACCGGGGTTACCGCGGCTCGCTCCAACTGCTCATCGACATCAAGACCGAGGGCTCCTCCACGTACCTCGAACTCGACCGGCACCTGCGGCGCTACAAGGGCCTGTTCACCACGTACGCGCACGGCCGGGTGTACCCCGGTCCCGTCACCGCGGTGATCTCCGGCGACCGCGCGGCCCGCGTGCCCATGGAGGCCCAGACCGTACGCCGGGCCTTCTACGACGGCCGGCTCGCCGACCTCGGCACCTCCGCGCCCGCCTCCTTCGTCCCGCTGATCAGCGACAACTGGACGCTCAACTTCACCTGGCGGGGCGTGGGCGCCTTCCCGGCCGCCGAGCGGCAGAAGCTGCACACCATCGTCCAGGCCGCGCACGCGCGCGGGCAGAAGGTCCGCTTCTGGGCCACCCCGGACATCGCGGGCCCCGCCCGGGACGCCCTGTGGACGGAACTCCTCGCCGCCGACGTCGACTACCTCAACACCGACGACCTGATCGGCCTGGAAGCCTTCCTGGACGCACACCCGTCGGCCTAGACACCACACGTTCGGAGGACACGCCAGCCGCCCGGACGAACCCTCCGCTACGCCACACTCGTGGCCGAACGCCGCGAAGCGGACGTGGCGGAGGAGGTTTTCGATGGCCGTGTCCATCTCTGTGGTGCTGCTGCTGTTGATCCTGGCGGTGATCTTCCTGCGCCACGGCGGGCTGAAGCCCAGCCACGCGATCGTCTGCGCGCTGCTCGGGTTCTACATGGCGAGCTCGAGCATGGCGCCGACCATCGAGAGCGGCCTCACGGCGACCGCGGACATCGTCAGCAGTCTGAGACCGTGAGGCCACCGCGGCGGTCAGCCGGCCGAGAAGACCCCGATGCCGTTCGGGACGGGGCGTTCCGCGCCGCCGGAGGGATGGTTGCGTACGGTCACGGCGGTCGCACCCGGCGCGCGGGCGACCAGCGTCGTTGACCCGCCGCCGTCGAGGTTGAACGCGTCGACCGAGCCCAACTTCCGCATGGCGTCGGCGACTTCGGCGACTGTCAGGCCGGTACGGTACTCGGCGGCGCCGTCCAGCGCGAGCAGAATCACCCGCCGCCCGCCATCCGCGATGCCCACGGCCGTGCGCACCGCCGCGGTCCTGTTGTCCAGTCCGGGCAACGGCTGTCCGTCCGTCAGGACCGGGAAGCCGCCCAGGGCGAAGCTGAACGGTTTCCGGGCCTTGGCCGGCACCAGCTTGTGCTGCACCGTGACGCGCTCCCCCTTGGACAGCTTTCGCAACTGCTGCGCACCCCCCTCCCGGCCGACCAGCACGGTGCTGTCCCGGGCGATGGTGCCGCTGCCCGGGGTGTCGGCGGTCGACACCACACGTCCCCCGCGGACCGTCACCTCGTATGTGTCGGTACTGCACGGCGCGGCACGGTTGGTGTCCGTCCCGCACGTGGCGCGCACCCGGGAGACGCTGCCCCACTTGGCGGTGTAGGCGCCGACCGAGCCCACGGGCAGCGCGTACTGATTGAGCCCGCCGAGCGGCACCTTCCCGTCGGGCGTGCGGACCGACCCGGTCAGGGAGAGGCTGTCCAGCCGGGCCCGCCGGTCGTCGCCGACTCCGAACACGTCCTTCGTGCTCGTGCCGGGCGGCAGCGCGGGTCCGAAGCGCTGGCCACCCGGTACCGCGGCGCTCAGCGCGCTGCCCTTGGCGATCGCCGGTCCCACACTCGCGCCGGTCGCCTGCACGCCCGGGTGCTGGGTCTCGGTGAGGTTGAAGAAGTCGCCGTTGACGCCTCCTACGGCGCCCTGAGCGTCGGCCAGCCGGGACACGGTCCCGCGGGCGGCCACCGCCCCCGGATACAGCAGTCCGAGCCGGACCTTCGGATTGCGCAGGTCGACGCTGAGCACATGCGCCCGCGTCAGACCCTTGGCCGCCTGGATGTCGAACTGCTCGTACGTGACACCCGGCGCGATCCGGGTGCCGCCCTGAACGGCGCCGGCCGGTGCCGCCCCCATCAGGGCCGCACCGGTCAGCGCGCCGAATGCCGTGAGAAGCGCCAGTACCGATCTACCCGCTCCGAACCGTTTCTGACGACGCGTCACAGTGTCCCCTGAGGTCTCGTCACATGTCCTGGAACTCAGGGGAATTGGAACAGAGGGCGGGACCGCCGGGGTGCCTAAGCGCCGACTACGCGCGAACGGATCAGAAAACGCACCCCCTCGGGTGCCTCCAGCGAGAAGCCGCTGCCCCGGCCCTCGACGACGTCGACGATCAGCCGGGTGTGGCTCCACACCTCGTACTGACTCCTCGACATCCAGAAGCCCACCGGCTCCTCGACCCCGTCCACGGCCAACTCCGCAAGCAGCACGTCCGAGCCGCCGGTACGGAACTCGCCCTCCGGGTAACACATGGGCGCACTGCCGTCGCAGCAGCCGCCGGACTGATGGAACATCAGCGGACCGTGCGCCTGCCGCAGCCGACGCAACAGGTCGGCGGCCGCGGGCGTGAGCTCGACACGCGGGGTCTCTTCATACATGCCGACAGCGCAGCACGCGGGAGGTTGCGAGGGGGTTGCAGGGGGACGGGCCACTGCCTGCCGAGGGCCATGTCGAAGGTCGCCGAGGTCCACGAGCCCGCCGGCCGGCGGCCGCCCGGCATCGGTGTTACGGCCTCGTGACGGGTGAAGGGGCGGATGAGCGAGTCGCTGTCCAGGCAGGGGTGGTCCGCGACGAAGATGTGGATCGGGTACGGCGTGGGGGTGAGCCCCCAGAACCGGTAGCGGCCCTCGGCGTCGGTGAACAGGTGCGCGCGCCCGGCGAGGGCGCCATGGTCGTACATCCCGTCGTCGTCGGCCTCCCACACCTCGACGCGGGCCCCGGCGACCGGGGTGCGCCCTCGCCGGCGCTCTGGCCGCCGGCCCGGACACCGCCGAGATCGAGATCAATCCCCTGCGGCTCACCGCCGACGGGCTGATCCGCACTGGACGCCGTGATCGTGCCTCACCGCTTCATCTGCTGAGGAGAACGACCATGCCCAGGCCGAGCAGCAACGGCGCTGTGGCCTGGCCCGCGGAGTACGCCGAGCGCTACACCGCGAAGGGCTACTGGGAAGGCATCGCCCTCGGCGACCGGCTCCACGCCGTCGCCGACGCGACGCCCGACACGATCGCGCTCGTCGACGGCGACCGTCGGCTGACCTATCGTCAACTCGCCGAGCACGCCGACGCCGCGGCTCTGCGCCTGGCCGCGCTGGGCCTGCGCCCGGACGACCGGCTCGTGGTGCAACCGCCCAACACCGCCGAGTTCGTGATCCTGACGTACGCGTGTCTGCGCCTCGGTGTCATCTTCACCCCGGCCCATGTCGCCGCCTACCTCAGCACGTTCACGACCCTGGAGGCGGGCGATCTCATCCTCACCGGCACACCGGGCGGGGTCGGCGCGGCCCGCGATCCCAAGGTGTTCCTGAAGCCCGGTCAGGTCGTGCGGACGGTGATCGAGGGCGTCGGGGAGTGCGTCAACACCGTCGTCGAGGACAAGCAGTGAAGGTCCTTGAGTGGGTCGCCGACGGGCAGCGTCGACTGGCGCAGGCCGTCGACGCGCTGTCGGCGGAGGCGGTGACCGAGCCGTCCGCCCTCCCGGGCTGGACCGCAGTCACCTCCTCACCCACCTCGCCCGCAACGCCGACGCCCTGGCCAACCTGCTGACCTGGGCCCGGACGGGAATCCCGACGCCGATGTACACCTCGCCGGACCAGCGGGCCACGGACATCGAGGCGGGCGCGGGACGGCCCCTCGCCGAACAGCGGGAAGACGTACGGGAGTCCGCCGCGCGTTTCGCGCAAGCCGCCGAGGCGCTGTCCGGCGACGCCTGGTCGGCCACCGTCACCAGCGCACAGGGCCGCGAGATCCCGGCGACCGAAGTGCCGTGGCTGCGGGCCCGCGAGGTCTGGATCCACCTGGTCGACCTGCGCGTCGGCGTCGGCATGGACGTACTGCCGCCCGACCTGGCGTGGGCCCTCGTGCGCGATGCGGCCGGGTGGATGCCGTCGCGGGTCGGCCCCGACGTCGGCGCCGAACTCGTGGCTGACGGCCACGGCACGGCCGTACTCGGCCTCTCTCACCCCCGTACGAAGGTCTCCGGCCCGCCGTACGCACTCGCCGCCTGGCTCACCGGCCGTGGCGGCACCGAAGAACTGCGCGGCGAGCTGTCCAAGCTCCCTCGCTGGTTATGACCGATTGGCTGTCAACGATCAAAGGAGATCGGCATGAGCGAGACCTTCGTCCTGGTGACCGGCGCTTGCCACGGAGGATGGGCCCGGCGCCCCGTCGCAGGCGAGCTGCGGGCCGCCGGGCATGAGGTGCACACCCCCCACGCCGGCCGGACTGGGCGAGGGCGACGACCCGCGCGATGTGACCGTGGGCGCGGCGCCCCGGCCGGCCTCCCGGCTGCGCCGGCTGGTCTTCTGGAGCGCGTTCGTCCCCAATGACGGCGAGTCGCTGATCGACGCGTGCCCGCCGCACTACTGCGAGATGTTCCGCGCCGTGGCGGCGGCCTCCGGCAACAACGCAGTGGTGTTCCCGTTCGAGGTGTTCCAGCAGGCGTTCATGCAGGACGCCGACGAGGAGACACAGCGGATCGTCCACTCCCTGCTCGTACCGCAGCCGCTCGGCACGTTCACGGAGAAGCCGGACACGAGTGCGTTCTACGCGCTGGACATCCCGACCGCGTACGTCCTGTCCCAGGACGACTTCTCCCTCCCCGGCGAGTGGCACTGGGCCGAGCGCTTCCCCCAGCGCCTGAAGAACCCCCTGATGATCGAGACCCCCGTTCGTCCGGGCCTGCGCGGCCTAAGCGCTCCGCTGGAAGCACGCCCCGCGCCCCTTAGGGGGCGCGGTACCGTGCCGCTACACGACCTCCACCAGCAGGTCTCCGCCCTCCACCTGCTGGATGCGGTTGATGGCCAGCCGCGTGACCCGGCCCGACGTCGGAGCGGTGATGGCGGCCTCCATCTTCATCGCCTCGATGGTGGCCACGGTCACGCCGGCCTCCACCACATCGCCCTCGGCGACCGCGAGCGTCACCACGCCCGCGAACGGCGCCGCCACATGCCCGGGGTTGGTCCGGTCCGCTTTCTCGGTGACCGGGGCGTCCGAGGCGACGGCCCGGTCGCGGACCTGGATCGGCCGCAGCTGGCCGTTCAGGCCGGCCATGACGGTGCGCATGCCGCGTTCGTCGGCCTCGCCGATGGCCTGGAGCTCGATGAGCAGGCGTACGCCGGGCTCGAGATCGACGGCGTATTCCTTGGCGGGGCGCAGGCCGTAGAAGAAGTGCTTGCTGTCCAGGATGCTGGTGTCGCCGTACGACTGACGGTGCGTCGCGAACTCGCGCGTCGGGCCCGGGAAGAGCAGCCGGTTGAGGGTGGCGCGGCGGGACTTCTCCAGGCCGTTGCGGTCCTCGGCGGTCAGCTCCTGTACGGGCCTTGCGTCGGCGCGTCCCTGGAGCGCCTTGGTGCGGAACGGCTCCGGCCAGCCGCCCGGCGGGGTCCCCAGCTCGCCCCGCAGGAAGCCGATGACCGAGTCGGGGATGTCGAACCGGTCGGGCGTCGCCTCGAAGTCCTCCGGCGTCACACCGGCTCCCACCAGGTGCAGGGCCAGGTCGCCGACCACCTTCGACGAGGGGGTGACCTTCACCAGTCGGCCGAGGATGCGGTCGGCGGCGGCGTACATCGCCTCGATCTCCTCGAAGCGGTTGCCGAGGCCGAGCGCGACGGCCTGGGTGCGCAGGTTGGACAGCTGGCCGCCCGGGATCTCGTGGTGGTAGACGCGCCCGGTGGGTGAGGCGAGGCCCGCCTCGAACGGCGCGTACACACGGCGGACGCTCTCCCAGTACGGCTCCAGGTCCCCGACGGCCTGGAGGTCCAGGCCCGTCGGCCGTTCGGAGTGGTCGGTGGCGGCGACGATCGCCGACAGGGACGGCTGCGACGTCGTGCCCGCCATCGAGGCCACCGCCCCGTCCACCGCGTCCACGCCCGCCTGGGCCGCCGCGAGGTAGGTGGCGAGCTGGCCGCCCGCGGTGTCATGGGTGTGCAGATGGACCGGGAGGCCGAACTCGCGGCGCAGCGCCGAGACGAGGGTCGCGGCGGCGGGCGCGCGCAGCAGGCCCGCCATGTCCTTGACGGCCAGGACGTGGGCGCCCGCCTCGACGATCTGCTCGGCGAGGCGCAGATAGTAGTCGAGGGTGTAGAGCCGCTCGGAGGGGTCGGACAGGTCAGCGGTGTAGCAGAGCGCCACCTCGGCGATCGCCGTCCCTGTCTCGCGTACGGCGTCGATGGCCGGGCGCATCTGGCCGACGTCGTTGAGCGCGTCGAAGATGCGGAAGATGTCGATGCCGGTGGCCGCGGCCTCCTGCACGAACGCGTCGGTCACCTCGGTGGGGTACGGGGTGTAGCCGACGGTGTTCCGGCCGCGCAGCAGCATCTGCAGGCAGACGTTGGGCACCGCCTCGCGCAGGGCGGCCAGGCGTTCCCACGGGTCCTCGGCGAGGAAGCGCAGGGCGACGTCGTAGGTGGCGCCGCCCCAGCATTCCAGGGAGAGCAGTTCGGGCAGGGTGCGCGCGACGACGGGGGCGACGGCCAGCAGGTCCTTGGTGCGCACCCGGGTGGCCAGCAGGGACTGGTGGGCGTCGCGGAAGGTGGTGTCGGTGACGCCGAGGAGCGGCGACTCGCGCAGTGCTCGGGCGAAGCCCTCGGGGCCCAGCTCGGCGAGCCGCTGCCGGGAGCCGGCGGGCGGCTCACCGGCCGGCCGGGGCGGCAGCTTGGTCGTGGGGTCGATGAGGTCCGGCCGCTCGCCGTGCGGCTTGTTGACGGTGACGTCGGCGAGATAGGTCAGCAGCTTGGTGCCGCGGTCCGCGGAGTGCCGCGCGGTCAGCAGGTGCGGTCGCTGCTCGATGAACGACGTCGTGACACGGCCGGCCTGGAAGTCGGGGTCGTCCAGGACGGCCTGCAGGAACGGGATGTTCGTGGCGACGCCGCGGATACGGAACTCGGCGACCGCGCGCCGGGCCCGGCCGATCGCGGCGGTGAGATCCCGGCCCCGGCAGGTGAGCTTCACCAGCATCGAGTCGAAGTGCGCGCTGATCTCCGTACCGGCATGCGTGGTACCGCCGTCCAGACGGATGCCCGAGCCGCCCGGTGAGCGGTAGGCGCTGATCCGGCCGGTGTCGGGGCGGAAGCCGTTGGCCGGGTCCTCGGTGGTGATACGGCACTGCAGCGCGGCGCCGCGCAGGGTGAGCGTCTCCTGGGCAAGGCCGAGGTCGGCGAGTGTCTCGCCGGAGGCGATGCGCAGTTGTGCCTGGACCAGGTCGACGTCGGTCACCTCCTCGGTGACCGTGTGCTCGACCTGGATGCGCGGGTTCATCTCGATGAAGACGTGGTTGCCGGCGCGGTCGAGCAGGAACTCCACGGTGCCGGCGTTGCGGTAGCCGATCTCGCGGGCGAAGCGCACGGCGTCCGCGCAGATCCGCTCCCGCAGATCCGGGTCGAGGTTGGGCGCGGGCGCCAGCTCGATCACCTTCTGGTGGCGGCGCTGCACCGAGCAGTCACGCTCGAACAGGTGGATGACGTTGCCCTCGCCGTCGGCGAGGATCTGCACCTCGATGTGGCGGGGCTCGACGACGGCCTTCTCCAGGAAGACCGTCGGGTCACCGAACGCGGACGCCGCCTCGCGCGAAGCCGCCTCGATGGACTCGCGCAACTGGGCCGGCGTCTCCACACGCCGCATGCCACGCCCTCCGCCGCCCGCGACGGCCTTCACGAACACCGGGAAGCCGACGTCGTCGGCGGCACGGACCAGTTCGTCGACGTCGGTCGAGGGCTGCGAGGAGCCGAGCACCGGTACGCCGGCCGCGCGGGCGGCGGCCACCGCGCGGGCCTTGTTGCCGGTCAGCTCCAGCGTGTCCGCGTCCGGCCCGACGAAGGCGATACCCGCGATCTCACAGGCACGGGCCAGCTCCGGGTTCTCGGAGAGGAAGCCGTAGCCCGGGTAGACGGCGTCCGCTCCGGCCCGCTGAGCCGCTCGTACGATCTCGTCGACCGAGAGATACGCCCGCACCGGGTGGCCCGGCTCGCCGATCTCGTAGGCCTCGTCCGCCTTGAGCCGGTGCAGCGAGTTGCGGTCCTCGTGCGGGAACACGGCGACGGTGCGCGCCCCCAGCTCATAGCCGGCGCGGAACGCGCGAATGGCGATCTCGCCTCGGTTGGCGACCAGTACCTTGCGGAACATCCTGGATCCCTTCGCGGCCTGCCCGTGACGAGGACCATGGTGTCGGCGACGCCGCGGTCATGCCATGTGAGCCGGGACACCATACGGGAGATGCGGCCGCTGCGCAGGCACGAAGAGGCCGGACTGCTTCACCGCTCACGGCGTCCGGAACCCTCGAAAGGTCACGTGCGTGCGGTTTCGAAACCGAGCCGTCCGTAGAGTGCGCTCGCGGAGGCGTTCGTCTCGGCCACGTGCAGGAAGGGACGTTCGTTCCGGGACAGGATGTCCGCGGTGAGTGCGCTCACCAGTCGGTCCATCCCGGAGGTCCCCATCTCGTTGCGCTCGCCCGCCATGGCCACCAGCCTGCCGCCCGCGCGGCGAGGTCGAGCATCTCGGGCACATCCGCCGGACCCAGTTCCACCATGTCGGCGCCGTTCGCGGCACGCGGCTGGACGGACCGTGCGCCGCACTCGACGACCAGCAGATATGGCGAGACATGGTGGGGCCGTCGATGCGGTTCGCGAAAGGCAGTTGCGGATCGTGGACAGGTGGTGTGTGTGCGGCGTGTGAGACGGACACATGGGATGCCCTTGAGGTGAAGAAGTAAGCATTTCGAAGCGCTTCGATGACGCTCTGGCATCGGGGCGCGAGCCCAAGTGGTCAGCGCCGCTGCATCAAGCAAGGGCACGCCGAGAGCCCCTTCTTGCACCTCTGAGGAATCTTGGAAGCGACCCTTGTGCGCCTATAGGTGTTCACTTAACCTCGCAGCAACATCGAAGCGCTTCGACTGCGAATCGCGTCGCAATGATTGGGTGTCCGCCTCAGCTCAGCCAGTCCAGTCACGACACCGCAGCCGACGGCCCACCGCCGGGTGTCCAGGTGCGCCATGAAGGGTTGACGCAATGACTCCGAACGCCGCCTCCGCCCCCTCCGGATCCAGCAGGTTGCTCCCGACCTACGTCGCCAGCAAGGTGGCCGATCCGGACGTCAAGATCATGTCCTCGTTCTGGGGTACCCCGCCGAAGCCTGGCTGCGCGTACTACAAGGCGGTCGACGAGGCGGCGGGCACCAATTTCACCTGGCAGAACCAGAACGGCATGACGTACGGCCAGAAGCTCGGCGCCGTCCTCGCCTCCAACTCCCTGACCGACATGGTGGTCGTGCCCAGCTGGGAACTGAACAACAGCAAGATCGGGAGCGCGGTCGCCGCGAAGTGCGTGGACCTCGGCTCCTACCTGGCGGGCGACAAGGTCAAGAAGTACCCGAACCTGGCCGCGATACCGTCCGACGCCTGGCGGATGGGCATCTTCGGCGGCGCGCTGCGCGGCATTCTGGTGCTCGCGCTGATCCCGTCGCGGTTGCGTCCCCCTTTGTCCAGCGGCACTTCGAGCAGGGCATGCTTACGGAGGCGATCAAAGGCTGACGGGTTCTCGCCGTTGGGCTGCCTGTTGTACGCCGTCTGACGGCTTCGTTGTGGCTGGTCGCGCAGTTCCCCGCGCCCCTGAGTAGGTCCTCTCCCTCCTTATTTCAGATTATTTCAGAACGAGGTATGTCATGCGCACGTCTCGCCCCAGCAGGCGAACCGTTCTCGCCGGGACCGCGGCCGCCGCCGCGCTCACCAGCCTTCCCGTCCTCGCCGGACCCGCCCGAGCCGCGGAGTCCGCCACCGGCTACCGCTGGCGCAACGCCGTCATGGGCGGCACCGGGTTCGTCACCGGGGTGCTGTTCCACCCGTCGGTGCGCGGGCTCGCCTACGCCCGGACCGACATCGGGGGCGCCTACCGCTGGGACGACCGGACCGGCCGCTGGATTCCGCTGACCGATCACATCGGCTGGGACGACTGGAACCTCCTCGGCGTCGAGGCCATGGCCATCGACCCCGCCCACCCGAACCGGGTGTACCTGGCCCTCGGCACGTACGCCCAGCCCTGGGCCGGCAACGGGGCCGTGCTGCGCTCCGAGGACCGGGGTGCCACCTGGAAGCGCACCGACCTCACCGTGAAGCTCGGCGCCAACGAGGACGGGCGGGGATGCGGGGAACGGCTGTTGGTCGACCCGCGCGACTGCGACACCCTGTGGCTCGGCACCCGGCACGACGGGCTGCTCAAGTCGACCGACCGGGGGGCCACTTGGAAGTCCGTGAGCTTCCCGGCCACCCCGAGCGCCACCGGCCAGGGCATCACCCTCCTCGTCGCCGCGGGCCGCAGCGTCTATGCCGGCTGGGGCGACGCCGACGCCCCCAACCTGTACCGCACGTCCGACGGAAAGACCTGGGAGCCCGTCCCCGGGCAGCCCACCGGCACCGCCGCGAAGGTACCGATCCGCGCCGCCTACGACCGCTTCACCCGTGAGTTGTACGTGACGTACGCCAACGCCCCCGGACCCAACGGTCAGTCCGATGGAAGCGTGCACAAGCTGCGTACGACGAACGGGAAGTGGACCGAGGTCACCCCCGTGAAGCCCGGCGGGGTAACGAGCGACGGTGGGACCGACGCCTTCGGCTACGGCGGTGTCGCCGTCGACGCCCGTCGGCCCGGGACGCTCGTCGTGTCCACCAACAACCGCTGGGCCGAGATCGACACCGTCTTCCGTTCCAGCGACGGCGGCCGCACCTGGAAGTCCCTCAAGGACACCGCCGTGTTCGACGTCTCCGAGACCCCCTACCTCAAGTGGGGTAACGACAAGCCCAAGTTCGGCTGGTGGATCCAGGCCCTCGGCCTCGACCCGTTCGACTCCCGGCACATCGTCTACGGCACCGGCGCCACCCTCTACGGCACGCGCGACCTGAAGACATGGGCCCCGCAGATCCGCGGCCTGGAGGAAACGGCCGTTCGCCAGTTGATCTCGCCCCCGGTCGGGGAGGCACATCTGATCAGCGGCAACGGGGACATCGGCGTGATGTACCACGAGTCGCTCACGGCATCCCCCTCGCGCGGCATGGCCACGAACCCCGTGTTCGGGTCGGCGACGGGACTCGCCCAGGCGGCGGGCAGACCCTCGTACGTCGTGCGCACCGGCTGGGGCGACAACGGCAACGGCGCCTGGTCGAACGACGGCGGAAAGACCTGGGCGCCCTTCGCGTCGCAGCCGGCCGTCGCCAAGGACGCACCCGGCCCGATCGTCACCAACGCGGACGGCAGTGTGCTGCTGTGGTCCCTCGCGCACTGGGACGGCACCGTGTATCCGGCGCACCGCTCGGCGGACAACGGCGCCACCTGGGCCGAGGTCACCTCCCTCCCGAAGGGCGCCGTCCTGGTCGCGGACCCCGTGGACCCGACGCGCTTCTACGCCTTCGACACGACCGCCGGCACGCTCTACGCCAGCACCGACAGCGGCCTGAGCTTCACCGCCCGGGCCACCGGCCTGAGCTCGGGCGACGCGGGGTACCAACTGGCCGCGGCCCCAGGACGCTCCGGTGACCTGTGGCTCAGCGCCAAGGAGAACGGGCTCCACCGCTCCACCGACGGCGGCGCGAGCTTCACCAAGGTCGGCAGCTGCCGGGCCTCGCACACCCTGGGTTTCGGCAAGGCTGCCAAGGGCGCCTCCTACCCGGCGATCTACATGGCCGGCGGGATCGAGGACTTCAACGCCATCTACCGCTCCGACGACGAGGCCAGGACCTGGACGCGGATCAACGACGACCGGCACCAGTGGGGCTGGACCGGAGCGGCCATCACCGGCGATCCGCGTGTGTACGGCCGGGTCTACCTCGCCACCAACGGGCGCGGCGTGCAGTACGGGGAGCCCGTCTGATGCCCGACCGCCGTATCGAAGGCAGGACTTCTTCCGGTGACGCGCAGCCGATCGATCTCGTTGCCGGAGAGGACCACGTCCTCAGCCAGAGGGCGTGGTAGCACCCCCCCACAATTCCCCCCACCCGTGGAAGGGACACCATGGTAAAAAGCGCGATACGCAAGGTCAGCATGGCGGTGCTGGCGCCGGCGATGGCTCTCGGTGCCACCGTCGGCCTGGCCTCCGCCCCCGCTTCGGCAGCAGTCTGGAACTCCTGCGACCAGTGGGGCAGCACCAGCCTGGACGGCTACAAGCTCTACAACAACGTCTGGGGCTCCGGCGCCGGCAGCCAGTGCGCCTGGGCCAACTCCGGGACCAACTGGGGTGTCTGGGCCGACCACCCCAACACCGGCGGCATCAAGTCCTACGCCAACTCGACCAAAGCGATCAACAAGACGATCGACTCACTCGGCCGGCTCACCAGCAACTACAACGTCAGCGTCCCGTCGTCCGGCGCGTACAACACGTCGTACGACATCTGGGACAGCGACCACCAGTACGAGATCATGCTCTGGGTCAACTACAACGGAGCCGTCGGCCCGATCGGCGGCTACGAGGGCAACGTCACGCTCGGCGGCCACAACTGGAACGTCTACAAGGGCACCAACGGGTCGAACCAGGTGTTCTCGTTCCTGCGGACGTCCGACTCCACCTCCGGCACCGTGGACGTCAAGCCGGTCCTCCAGTGGATCGCCCACACCAAGGGCTGGATGCCCGGCAACGAGACGATCGGCGACGTCCAGTTCGGCTACGAGGTGACCTCGTCGTCCGGCGGACTCAACTTCAACACCAACAACCTGACGATCAACGGCGGCTGACGCTACATCAGGGCCGAGGCCGGTCCGCGTCCTTCCACAGGCACGGTCGACCTCGGCCCGCACCCGGATCAGTAGCCGTAGATCATCTTGTAGGCGACGAGGACGGGCAGCTTGTCCCGGGCGTCCGCGGCGCCCACGTACGCACCGGTCGCCGTGCCGATGGCGCCGCTCCAGGAGCCGAACCAGCGGGCCGTCGGTGTGTTCGCGATCGAGGCGTTGATCGCGGGTGCCCGGCCGTCGCCGGAGTCGGCGGCGACCCACCGCTTCGCGCTGGAGTCAGGGTCCACGTAGAACCCGTTGGTCATGGTCGTCGGGTCGGCCGACCGCGCGGTGCGGAACGCCTCATCGAGGAAGCCGTTGCCCAGCACGTCCCGGAAGACGGAGCCGCGCAGCTGACCGCTGCCGCCGTCCGCGAAGGCCTCGTTGACCACGTCCCAGGAGTGGATCCGGCCCTTGTAGCGGTTCATCACTGTGGTGATGTGGTTGTTCATCACGCTGCGCAGGGTGTTCGCGTCCCACTTCATCGCGTTCTCGGGCATGACCGAGTTGAACTCGCGGTCCAGGATCGAGGTGTACGTGCCGTCGCCGAGCCGTCCGGCGGCCACGGCGGTTCCGAAGTAGCGTCCGGACTGGGCGGCTTGGGCGCCCAGAGTGGAGGCCTTGACGTCGTCGGGTGCGCCGGTCGCGGTCCCGGGCGTCACCAGGGTGACCGCCGCCAGGAGGGCCAACACCGAGGTTCGGCGACGGCCGAGTCGTTTCAGCGGGTTCATGGGCTCCCGCATGATTCGTAGGATGTCTCGAAACATTCGAACCTTTTAGGTGCGAAGCGACGCAGGTCGGTTAGTCGGATGAGCCCGGGTGTGCCGCTTCCCCAGTCCTTGACGTGCAAGGCGTGGCAGGTTTGCCGGACGTGTTGACATGACCGCTCGCCTCTCTAGTATCCGTGAGGCTCTCGGTTTCCGAATGACATCCGAAATTTCGGACCCCCTGCGTGAGCCACCGGAAAAGGAGCCCCAGGTGTCCAGACGATCAGGCGGACGATTGCTCCGTCTCCTCGCGACCGCTGTGCTGACGATCACCGCGTCCGTGACGGCATCCTCTCAACCCACGGCCTCGGCCGCGCCGGGCAGCCCGGCGCTCACCCCGCCTCTCGGGTGGAACAGCTGGAACAGCTTCGGGTGCGGGATCACCGAGGCGCAGGTCCGCCAGGCCGCCGACGCGATGGTGTCCTCCGGCATGCGCGACGCCGGCTACCGGTACGTCGTGGTCGACGACTGCTGGTTCGACCCGCAGCGCGACGCGGCAGGCAACCTGCGGGCCAATCCGGCCAAGTTCCCGAGCGGGATGAAGGCCCTCGGGGACTACATCCACAGCAAGGGCCTGAAGTTCGGCATCTACCAGGTGCCGGGCGAGCGCACCTGCGCGCAGACGACCGGCGCCTATCCCGGGGCGACGGGCAGCAGGGGGCACGAGGTCCAGGACGCCAACACGTTCGCCTCGTGGGGCGTCGACTACCTCAAGTACGACTGGTGTTCCTCCAGCGGTACTCGTGACGAGCAGGTCGCGCGGTTCTCGCTCATGCGCGACGCCCTGCGCGCCACCGGGCGGCCGATCGTCTACAGCATCAACCCCAACAGCTTCCACGCCATCACCGGCGCCACGTACAACTGGGGCGAGGTCGCCGACCTGTGGCGGACGACCGAGGACCTGCTCGACATCTGGCAGAACGGCAACACCAACAGCTATCCGATGGGCGTCGGCAACGTCCTGGACGTCACCGCGCCGCTCGCCGCGCAGTCGGGCCCGGGACACTGGAACGACCCCGACATGCTGGTCGTCGGCCGTCCCGGCCTGTCGCTGACCGAGTCCCGCTCGCACTTCGCCCTGTGGGCGCTGATGGGCGCCCCGCTCATGGCCGGCAACGACATCCGCACCATGTCCGCCGACGTGAGTGCGATCCTGCGCAACCCTCGTCTGCTGGCGGTGAACCAGGACCCGCTGGGCGCGGGCGGGCGCAGGGTGCGCGACGACGGCGGCACCGAGGTGTTCGCCAAGCCCTTGTCCGACGGCTCGGTGGCGGTGGGCCTGTTCAACCGGGGAGAGGGCACCACGACGGTCACCACCACGGCCGCGCAAGTCGGCCTGTCCGGAGGGCCGTTCACGCTCACGGACCTGTGGACCGGCGGCACGTCCAGCACGTCCGGGCAGATCTCGGCGAGCGTCCCCCCGCACGGCGTGGCCGTGTTCCGGGTGACCGGGGGCAGCCCGCTGGCCGCCACCACCTCGCGTCTGCGGGGCAACGGCGCCGGCCGCTGCCTGGACGTGGACAACGCATCCACCGCCGCCGGGGCCACGGTTCTGCTGTGGGACTGCCACACGGCTGCCAACCAGCTGTGGACCACGTGGGCCGGCGGCGAGATCCGCGTCTTCGGCGACAAGTGCCTGGACGCCTACAACCAGGGCACCACCAACGGCACCCGGGTCATCACCTGGCCCTGCAACGGCCAGAACAACCAGAAGTGGACCGCCGGCTCCGACGGGTCGATCCGCAATGTTCACGCCGGGCTGTGCCTCGACGTCAACGGCGCCGGCACCGCCAACGGAACCCCGCTGGTCCTGTGGACCTGCAACGGCCAGGCCAACCAGAAGTGGACCCGCGTGTGACACCCCGCTCCGGCCGGTCAAGGCGATGTTCCAACAGGAAAAGGAGAGTTGCATGACGAAAAGCTCAAGATTCCATTTATGGCCCCCCGTGCTCGCGGTGCTGCTCGTCCTGACCATGGGAGGCACGGCGCTGGGCAGTGGCCACCGCGAGAACACGCCGGTCGCGGCCTCCGGCACGGCTGCCGCAACCGTCGGCACCGCTGCCGACACCCCCGGATGCGGCAAGGCCCCCACCCTGACGAGCGGTACGCACACGATCCAGAGCGGCGGCAAGAACCGGAGCTTCATCCTGCGGATTCCGGACGGCTACGACCGCAACCGTCCCCACCGGCTGGTCTTCGGGTTCCACTGGCTGGGCGGCACCTCCACCGACGTCGCCACGGGCCGCACCGTGGAAACGGGCACCTGGGCCTACTACGGGCTCCAGCGACTTGCGAACAACAGCACCATCTTCGTCGCGCCCCAAGGCCTCAACAACGGCTGGGCCAATGCCGGCGGGGAAGACGTCACCTTCGTCGACGACATGATCAGGCGGATCGAGGCGGACCTGTGCGTCGACACGGCACAGCGCTTCGCTCTGGGATTCAGCTACGGCGGCGCCATGTCGTACGCCCTCGCGTGTTCCCGCGCGACGGTCTTCCGCGCGGTCGCGGTCCTGGGCGGCGGACAGCTCAGCGGATGCAGCGGCGGCACCCAGCCGATCGCCTACCTCGGAGTGCACGGCCTCAGAGACAGCGTCCTCGGCATCTCCGGCGGACGGGCGTTGCGGGACAGGTTCGTCAGGAACAACGGCTGCACTCCGCAGAACCCGCCGGAGCCGGCGCAGGGCAGCCTGACGCACCGGGTCACCACCTACTCGGGCTGCTCGGCCGGGCATCCGGTCGCCTGGGCCGCGTTCGACGAAGGGCACATCGCCGCTCCGCAGGACGGGGCCCGCGGTGACAGCGGCTCCAGGACCTGGGTGCCGCAGGAGGTCTGGAAGTTCTTCACGCAGTTCCAGAACTCCAACCCGTCACCGGGGACGCCGACCTGCCGGGTCACCGGCACGGTCAGCGCCTGGAACACCGGCCTGACGTCGAGCATCACCATCACCAACACAGGCACCATCGCGATCGACGGCTGGTCCCTGGTCTTCGCCCTGCCCGACGGCCAGACCATCACCTCCGGCTGGAACGCGGACTACTCGGCCGCCTCGGGCCGGGTGACGGCCAGGAACGTCTCCCACAACGCCACCATCGCTCCAGGCGCTTCGGTCGACATCGGCTTCCAGGCAGCCCACACCGGGAACACCGCCCCGCCCACCTCCTACACCCTCAACGGCACTGCCTGTGCTGGCACGGGGAGTTGAGCAGACGGTCTGCCTTCTTGACGCCATCCGCGGCGAGGGCCGTCGCCGCGGATGGCTGTCATGGCGCCGGACGGCACGCGGGCATCCGGCGCCCGTCACGTCACGTCCTGGTGCAGGCGGTCCCGTTCAGGCTGAACCCGCCCGGCGCGGCGAAGGCGCCGCTGTAGGTGCCCTGGAACCCGAACGTCCGGCTGCCGCCGGGGGCGATGCTCGCGTTGTGCGCCAGGCCGCTCGCCGTGACGGATCCCGAGGACGGGGAGACGGAGGCGTTCCAGGCGCTGGTGATCTGCTGGCCGGAGGGCAGAGCGAAGGCGAGGCGCCAGCCGTCGACGGGTGCCGAACCGGTGTTGGCGACGGTGACGTCCGCGGTGAAGCCCCCTTGCCACACGTTCGTGGCGTACGACACCGCGCAGGTCGTGGCGCCACCCGGGCCGCCCGGTCCACCACCCGTGTCGACGGTCGACGAGAACGAGTTCACGGTCAG
Organism: Streptomyces sp. DG2A-72; assembly: GCF_030499575.1. NCBI lineage: Bacteria > Bacillati > Actinomycetota > Actinomycetes > Kitasatosporales > Streptomycetaceae > Streptomyces > Streptomyces sp. DG2A-72. Next base: position 1,228,700 of record NZ_JASTLC010000001.1, on the reverse strand, counting down.
CCCGGTGCCGTTCTGCCAGGGTTCGAAACCGGCCTGAACGCTGGTCAAGTACCAGTTGCTCTGCGCCAGTCCGCGGGCCACGGCCTGCCGGACGAAGTCCATCACGTCGAAGCTCCAACTGTCGATCGCCGACGGGGCGACGAAGGACAGCACGTCGTTGGAGCCGTTGCTGCCCGACCACACCTGCCAGGTGCGTCCGCCGACGGTGGCCGTGCCGACCTGGGAGCCGATGGGCTGGATCGGGCCCACCTTGTTGAACCAGATCATGATCTCGGTCCGGTTCACGCCGTCGGTGCGGGGCGTCGGGTCCAGCCAGATGTCGTACGAGGCGTTGTACACGGCGTCGCCGACATAGCCGTACGAAATGCTGCTCGGTGCGCTGGAGATGCCGGAGAGCTGCGCGGGGAGGTTGGTCCCCGGCGAGCAGTTGGTGTAGTGGCAGCCGTTGAAGAGGGACGGGTACGACTTCGGCGCGCCGTTGGTGGGCACGGAACCGTCGGCCCGGGTGAGCCGGAAGCCGGTGTCGGTGGCGGTGACGCACTGGGGGTCGTTGGTGCCCCAGCGGTTGTTCTGGACGACGTATCGCCCCTGGATGACGGTCGAGCCGAACTGTTCGCAGACGGTGGTGTCGGCCTGGGCCGGGGGTGTGGCGGCGAAGAGCGCGGCGACGGTGGCGAGCGCGGTGACGAGCGCGGTGGCGAGCGCGCCCCATGTGCCGCGCACGGTGCGGGGAAGGTGCGGTAACGGTCGCATGGTGAACCCTCTTTCGGAGGCGACTGGGAGCGCTCCCATGAGCTGTCTCCGGCGGACTGTAGGGCGCGTGCATGCCCATGACAACCCTCCTCGTCGGGGCTGTGTCCAACGCACTGTGCCGGTTCCTCCGCAGGCTGTGAGAATGGTGGCGGCAGCAGGCGAGGGGATGGGAAAGGCGACTGTGCCGGACAACCGAGCGGGAAGACCTTCGACGGAGGACCACTCAGAGCGCGGCGGGGGACCCGCATCGGTGACGATCGCTTACATCGCCGAGTCCGCGGGCGTCTCCGTGCCCACCGTGTCGAAGGTGCTCAACGGCCGGTCGGGGGTGTCGGACGAGACCCGGGCCCGCGTCGAGGAACTGATCCATCAGCACGGTTACCGCAAGCCTCCGAAGAGCCGGAGCAACCTGGTGGAGCTCGTGTTCCGCGAGCTGGAGAGCATGTGGGCCGTGGAGATCATCCGCGGTGTCGAGCGCGTGGCCCGCAGGAACCGGATCGGTGTGCTGGTGTCGGAGTTCGGTCTCCACGACACCGTGGGCATGACCATGGACGACACGGTCGGCAGGCGCCCTCGATGTGTCCTCTCGGTCGCGCAGCTCTCCGAAGCCGAGCGGGACCAACTGGCGGCGAAGGGCATCCCGTTCGTCGTCTTCGACCCGATCGACGAGCTGCCCGACGACGTTCCGTTCGTGGGTGCCACGAACTGGAGGGGCGGTCAGGCGGCGACCCGGCATCTGGTCGACCTGGGGCACCGGCGCATCGCCATGATCAGCGGACCTGACCACTCCTTCTGCCTCGCACGGCTGTCCGGCTACTGTTCCGCTCTCGCGGAAGCCGGACTGCCGACGGAAGCCGGCCTGGTGGTGAAGACGCAGCTCACGCGCGAGCACGGGTACGCCGCGGCACGGGGGTTGCTCACCCGCCCCGGCCGCCCCACCGCCGTGTTCACCGCCAACGACATGCAGGCGCTCGGTGTCTACCAGGCCGCGCGCGAGCTGGGCCTGCGCATCCCGCACGATCTCAGCGTGGTGGGTTTCGACGACGTACCGGCCGTGGCCTGGATGGATCCGCCCCTGACCACGGTCCATCAGCCGCTGGCCGAGATGGCGGTGGCCGCCACCGAGCTGGCTCTGGCGCTCGGCCGCGGTGAGGAAGTGCCGCAGGTGGGACTGGAGATCGCGACCACCCTCACCGTCCGGGAAAGCACGGCTCCGCCGAAGGAGGAGTGAGGGAGCCTGTGGACACGTGTGCCCTGGTTGCCGGGGAGGGCAACCAGGGCAAGGGGCGGTCAGTCGGTCAGGAGACTGTGCCGGTGACCGAGCTGCCGGACTTCGTGACGTGGTACGTGACGGTGCTGCCGCTGTAGAAGTGGAAGGCCAGTGTCGCCGGTTCCCCCTCGCGGAGCGTCTTGAGGAACTCGGGGGTCAGGATGATCGTGCCGTTCGGATAGTCAGGCGAGAAGGCCTTGTTGAACTCCTGGAACGGCGTCCAGTCGGTCGGGCCGGCGTTGGTGCCGTCGGCGTACGTGGCGTGCATCGTCGCCAGGTCGTTGCCCCGGTACTGGGTGGGAATGATGAACGAGTCGGTGGTGCCGGTGGCGTCCGACAGCACCGGAACATCGTTGGTGACGATGCCGATGTTCCAGGGCAGCCCACTGGTGAACCGAGCCTGGAGCGTCGAATTGACGCCGTACTCGCGGTTGCCGACCAGGCGGGTCAGCGCTGTGGCGGTGAAGGTCAGCCGGTTGCCGGAGACGGTGTAGTCCCGTCCCGCGGTCAGCTTCGTGTCGCCCTGCCACACCCCTCGGAACTTGGTGCCGTTGAGGTTCAGGGTGAGCGACTTGGCGGTGACCGGGCTGGACTTCGGCACGAAGACCTTGTCGAAGGAGGCCGTGCCCGAGCGGGTGGTCCAGCTCGACTTGATCCAGTTCATCAGGGCCGGGTCACGCCACTGGAGGGTGTCGCGGTTCAGGTAGGCGAACGGGTCCCACAGGGCGGTGGTGAGGCCGTACTTGCGCGCCGTGTACCCCACATGCTCGAAGTACTTCAGCGCCTCGCCCCGCTCGACGCGGGAGGGGTGGAAGTGGTTGGGCCAGTCGAGCAGGCCGTACTCGCCGATGTAGAGCGGGATGCCCTTGGCGACGAAGGTGTTGTGCATGTTGGCGAAGGTGTCGTCCAGGAACTTCTGCGCGGTGGCGTCGTAGTGGGTGCCGCCCGCGACGTTCACGCTGAACGGGTACCAGCTGTAGAAGTGCACCTGCGCCACGAGCTGATCGTCGTTCAGCGAGGTGATCGTCTTGTACAGGTCGTCCATGAAGGCCTGGTCGGGGCTGCCGGCCGGCGTGGTCAAGCTCAGCAGGCGGTTCGCGTTCGCGCCGCCCGAGGCGCGGACCAGGGAGTGGAACGAGGTCTGCAGCTCCCTCAGGTACTGGAACTTCTGCGCATCCGTGGCGCCGGCGAAGCTCGGCTCGTTGATGCCCTCGAAGACCAGAGTGCGCGGCGCGTCACGGAAGGTCGTGGAGATCTGGGACCAGGTGGAGTTGAACCGGGCCATCACGTTGTCGTGGTCGCTCGTGATCTTCTCGACCCACTGCCACGAGTCGTGGTGGACGTTGAGCACGACGTACAGGCCGCTGTCCAGCGCCCAGCCGACGAGCTGCTTGACGCGGGCCATGTAGGTGGCGTCGATGGTGTACGGCGCGGTAGCGGACTGGTGGTCGGTCCAGGTCACCGGGATGCGGACGCTGCGGAACCCGTCCTTGGCGATCTTCTCGAACGTCGCTTTGCTGGTCTGCCCGTTGCCCCAGGAGTCCTCGTTGGGAATGGCGTCCAGCGTGTTGCCCAGGTTCCAGCTGGGCTGCATCGCGGCGACGGCGTCCATGGCGCGGGCCGGAACTCTGACGGTGGACCGTGTCGGCTCCGCCGCGGCGTCGGTGGCGGCGGTCGAGGTGCCGCCTGCCAGTCCCAGCATGACGGCGAGCACCAGGAGCAGAGAGGCCAGGCGGCCGGGGGCGCGGCTGCGGTGGTGTGCGGGGTGCCGTATGTCCTTCATATGTCGTCCCTTTCGGTCGGTCGTGCCCTTCGGTTTCGGTCGTGCCGTTCGGTCGGTTCAGCCTTCGAGGGGCTCGTAGTCGAACCAGTCGAAGTGGACGGTGCCTGCGCTGGCGTACATGCCGATGACCCGGCCGGTGAAGCCGCCGGCGACCTCGGTCGACAGGTAGCGGCCGTCGAGGGCCGCGAACTCGGTGAACGTGCCGTCGGGTTGTTCGATGCCGAGGGAGACGACGTCGGGTCCGGTGCACGGTCCGTGCGGCGGCGATGGGTCCGTGACGGTGAGGGCGAGGACCAGTGGCCCGGCGGGTACGGAGCGTTCGGCCACCACCGTGCGCAGGGAGCCGACGCGCGCGATCACCCGTACGTCCGTCCCGGACGCCTCGATCGCGTAGTGGTGCCGCTCGTCCAGCCGGACGGCGAGGCCGCCGCGCCCCTGCTCCGGGTCGACCAGGGCGCGTGCCCGGCAGGTGAGGTGCTGCTGACGCCGTCCGACGAACACCACGTCGGGCTCGTCCAGGGAGCCGCCCCGCGCGCGGAGCGTCAGCCAGCCGGGGCGCTCCTTGGTGGTGCAGAGCTCGGCGGGGCGGTCCCGCACGGAGATCCAGGTCGGCCCGAGTTCGCTGAGCTCGAAGTCGTCGCGCCGTTCCTCGGCGGGCGCGGGGGAGAGCGGCCAGGGGAGCGCGGACAGGTCCGAGGTGACCTCGCCGACGACCGGCCAGCCGTCCTCCCAGGTCACGGGGGCCAGGAACGTCTCTCGGCCGAGCACGTGCCAGCCGGGGGTGCCGCCGCGCGGTCGTACGCCGAGGAAGACCATCCACCAGGAGCCGTCGGGGCCTTGGACCAGGTCCGCGTGGCCGGTGTTCTGCACGGGGTGGTCGGTGCCGCGGTGGGTGAGGATCGGGTTGGCCGGGCACGGCTCGAACGGGCCGGTCGGCGTACGGCCGCGGGCGATCGACACGCCGTGGCCGCGTTCGGTGCCGCCCTCGGCGATGAGCAGGTACCAGTGGTCGCCGATCCGGTACAGGTGCGGCGCCTCCGGGGCCTTGGCGCCGGGGCCGCCGGACCAGAGCTTGTGCGGTGTGCCGTACGTCTGTCCGGTGGACGGGTCGATGCGAACCTGCGACACCCCGGCGACCGTGCACCAGCAGGTGCCGTCCTCGTCCCAGGCCAGGTCGGGATCGATACCGGGCACGCCTGGTGCCGGGACCGGATCCGACCATGGTCCGGCCGGGTCGGTCGCCGTGACGATCAGGTTGCCGCCGCCCTCCCGGGTGTTGGTGACGATCAGCCAGAAACGGCCGTCGTGATGGCGCAGGGTGGGGGCGTAGATGCCGCCCGAGGACGGCATGGAGGCCGGCAGACGCAACTGCTCCGGCCGGTCCAGTACGTTGCCGATCTGCCGCCAGTGCACCAGGTCACGGCTGTGGAAGAGGGGTACGCCGGGGAAGTACTCGAAGCTGGAGCAGGCGAGGTAGTAGTCGTCGCCGACCCGGCAGACGCTCGGGTCGGGGTGGAAGCCGGGGAGTACGGGGTTGGCGGCGCGGGCGGGCCGGTTCTGAGCGGGCACCCTTGGTCGTCCTTTCGTCGGTGCGCGGCAGGGCGGCGCTCAGAGAGCGTCCGGCTCCGTGCGGGTGATGCGGAGCAGCGCCGCGGACGGCGCGGTGGGCAGGGTCACGGTGAGGTCGGCCGTGTCCGCGTTCCAGACGGCAACGGCCTGACATGCGGCGGGGTACAGCACCTCGAAACGCGCTGCGCTGCCCGCCCGCTCGGACAGCCGGAGGGTGGTGGTGGCCTCACCGCCCCGGCGGCGCCAGACGGTGAGGTAGGTGGTGGCGGGGGTGTGCAGGGCGAGAGCGATCCAGAGGTCGTCCCAGCCGGGCAGCCCCAGTGGCCGGGACGGCACGGCCCGGGGCAGGTCGGCGCGGATGGTCTTGTACGTGGCGACCGCTTCGTGGACCAGTTTGCGGGCCTCGGGTCCCAGCTCCGGCAGGCCGCCGGAGAGATGGATGCGGCCGAGGAGCGCGACTGCAGTTGCAGCCGGGACAGCATGGCGTGGTCCCAGCGCATGCCGCCGGAGGCGCAGTTCTCCGCCACCAGGTGCGGGTACCGGTCGAGGATGCCGTCGAGCCAGTCGAGGTGCGCCCGGTTGTGGCCGAGCAGGCCGGCGTCCGGGGTCTCGCCGGGGTGGGCGCGGGCGGCCGGGTGGCGCAGGTCCAGGTGGTGTCGGCCGGCCTCCGTGACGCGGACGCCGTCGCGGCGGAAGAACGCCTCGTCGGGCAGGTCGTTGTGCACGTGCCACAGCGCGAGCGCGGGATGGTCGCCGTACCGTTCGGCCAGCGCGGAGGCGATCCGGCGGGCCGCGCTGCGGTAGGCGGGCGAGGCGAGGCAGTAGGTGTCGCGGCTGCCGTACCAGGGCGGCGGGGAGGCCGTCGGCGTGGCGAGGTCGACGGCCACGCCGTTCGCGTGCAGGCGTTCGATGTGGGCGCCGAACCAGGCGAAGTCGTAGCGCCCCTGCTCCGGTTCGAGCATGGCCCAGGAAAAGACGCCGAGAGTGGCCAGGTTGACCCTGGCCCGGCGCATGAGTAATCACCGCCGGAGGCGAGGCCGCCCAGGCCGTCGGTGATGCTGCGTTCCGTCATGACGGTTACGGCCCTTCCCTCGGAGTTGTCGAAGCGCTTCACTTGATGGGGAAGGTAACGGACTTGTTTTTTGCGAAACAAGAGCTTGAACGCAAGGAAAGTTTCTTTGCCAGCGGTCAATTGACCGTTAAACAGGGGCAGCGGGTGGGCGTCGATGCGCTTCGACAATTCACGTGCACACGAGGACGGCGGGATCAGCGCCGGGCGAACTGCACCCCGGTCGGTTGCACGACGTTCGGCCGCACCGCGATTCCGGTGATGGTGAGCCGTTCTCCGTAGATGTCCGTGATTCTGATCGAGCTGCCGCAGCCGCTGCCGTTGGCGGAGATGAAGTAGTTGTATTCGGTGCGCGGCAACTGCCGCCAGCCGTCGCTCGTCCGGACCTCCAGGCCCGCTACCGGATTCCGGTGGCCGATCGCCTGGATGCCGCACCAATAGGGGCTGGACCCGGTCTTGTACCTGATGGAGATCGTGTCGGACGTGCTGGGGCTCAGCAGCTGCCAGGTGATGGGGATCCGGCCGACCTTGAGGTCGGCGAGTTTGGCGAAGGCCTGTTGGCTGAGGTCGATTTGCCCGGGTGCGCAGGGCAGGGGGCATTCGTTGGTGATCCGTACCGTGATCGACTTGCCGTTGGCCGCGCGGACGAGCACGTACGCACCGCACGCCCTGGACGTCTCGTAGTCCGTGGTGTTCATCGCCGCGATCATGAGGTCGGGACTCGGGCCGAACAGACAGGCGCCGTCTCCGTCGGCGGCCTCGTAGGCGGTGGCGACCCCTTGGTAGGTGGTCTTCGGCTGAATGCGTCCTGTCGACGATGCCGTGCCGGCTTCCGTTCGCGGAGGCCGAGGGGTGGCTTTCGGTGACGGTCGGGCTGCCGCGGTGGTCGCACTGCGCGTGGGGGACGGGGTGTCGGTCGCAGTCGGTTTCGCTGTCGCGGTCGGAGTGGCCGTCCCGGTCGCGGTGGCTGCCTCTTGGGTGGTGGTGATGGGCGTTGCCGCGGTAGGCCCCGCATCGGTCTTGCGGTCGGGCGGCAACGCCATGACCAGGTAGGCGAGAACGCTCACGGCGGTCACCGCCAAGGTGGCGCCCAACACGAGCCTGCGCCTTTGCCTGCGCTGCCGTGCGGCCTGTCTCGATGTCTTCATTACCCGTCCGTTCGGAAGATCGAGCCGATGGTGCACTGCTCAGTGACCACCGAAGCCGAAAGGGTTGCCGACGATTTCGCAAGGAACGGTGAGGCGCAGCCGGCCCGGGCACGGTCGCGCGCGTCAACCGCCGGGGTGGTGCGGGTCGTTCTCCGGGATGGCCGAGTCCGGCCTGTCGGCGGGGGTGGCCCCCGCTGGTCGGCGGGGTGAAAACGAGAGTGGCCGGCGATGGGATGGAGGTGCAGGTCAAGCCCACGAGGAGTACGTGAATGAACGGGACCAGGTCTACGCCGCTCGCTGGAACTCCCTCAGCCAGGACCGGACTTCCGTGTCCTGGTCGCTCCGCCCCCGTGCTTCCGGCACCGGGTGGAGGACTGCCGCCATATTCATCGGCGCCATGAGCGAGTGACGAGACCCGTGAAGATCACCCTTCTGCTCCACAACGCCTGCACCGTCAGTTCCACGGTCTGCCGTACGGCCTGTGGTCCTGCGGCTTGGTGACCGTACGTCCCGAGGATCAGAGGGCAGTGTAGGTCCACAGCAGGTTGGTGCTGCTGCCGTACGTCCACTGCTTCGTGACGGAGCCCGAGTCGACCTTGCCGCCGCCGTCGAGGACCAGACCGGTTGTGCGGTTGGCGATCGAATAGCGGTCGCCGCCCCGGTGGGTGATCGTCCACTGCTGGTTGGTGCCACCGTTCCAGGGGGCCTGTCTGGCGGCTGAGCCGTCGGCGGTGGCGCCCCAGCCGTCGGCGACCAGGCCGTTCGTGCGGTTGACCAGCCTGTAGTAGCCGCCTGAGACCGCCTCCGCCTGCCATTGCAGGTTGGAACTGCCGTCCCAGGTCCACTGCTTGAGGTTCGACCCGGAGGCCACGTTGCCGCCGCTGTCCAGGGCGAGTCCGTTGGTGGCGTTGGTGATCCGGAAGCACGTCGCCGGGTTGAACCGGACCCTCAGCGAGGTGATCTGGTTGTTGGGCAGGGTGACCGTGAGGCCGGACGTGTTCTGGGCCGGCGTGGGCAGGTCGATGTAAGTGCCGGCGGTGGTGCCGAGCAGCTTCACCGAGGTCAGTGACGAGAGGTTGATCCGGTCCGAGCCGAGGGTCTTGCTGCTGTCGGGCGACCCTTCCGTCATGGCATGCCCAAGCGCTGGCGGTGGGACGGGAGAGGTCCGGCGTTCGCCAGGACGGCGGCGCAGGCGGTGTTGGTGGCGCAGGCCGGGCCGGGGTTGCGGGGAGGCAGCAGGGTGTTGTCGGTGAAGGCGAGGCGGTGGGGGTCTCCGCACCCCTCCTGCGGGTTCTGCTCGTCGGCCGGTGGCCAGGCTCCGGGGAACTCCCGTCGTTCGAGCCATTCGGGCACGGCGTCGTCCCAGAAGTTGCCGCGGTAGCGCACGTTCTGGACGGGGCGGTTACCCCATTCCTCGCTGCAGCCGCCGATGGAGGCGACGTAGTCGTAGACCGTGTTGCCCTCCACGGTGACCCAGTTGGTGCTGTCGTCGGTGTAGATCCCGACGTTCCAGACGCCGTACTTGCTGTCGGTCACCGCGTTGCCGCTGATGACGGCCCCGTCGGCGAAGGAGCTGCCCTGTTCGCCGCGCAGGTAGATACCGCCTCCGTCCTCGAGGAGCCGGTTCGTCGCGAAAATGCGGTTGTCGAGGATGCGGTTGCGGCGCATGATGCCCCGCAGGTCGTCGCTGGGCCCGGAGAGGATGCCGGTGTAGGGCACGTCGTTGACCTGGTTGTGCGCGATGGTGGTCTCCTGGGTCGCGGTGTCCCAGATGCCGGAGGCCGCGTGGTACTCCGCGCCGATGTGGTGGATCCAGTTGTTGGTGATCCGGTTGCCGCGGTTGGTCCCCTTCTGGTCGGGCGGGACCACCCCCATCAGGATGCCGCCGTCGGAGACGTCGCTGATGACGTTGCCGTCGACGACGTTGTACGAGCTGTTCTCGGACAACTCCAGCGCCTGGGCGCCCAGGTGGGTGAAACGGTTGCCCTCGAAGGTGATCCGCTCGGCGGTGCGGAAGGCGACTGCGCCGGGAACCGTGAGCAGCCTCGCGTCGTCGCCCTCCCCGGGCCGCAGGTACATGCTCCACGCGGCGGGAAACCCGGCGGGTTCGCTGGGCGCCAGCCAGGTGGCGTAGGCGAACGTCAGGCCGCGGAAGCCGATGTCGTGGAGGGGACGGCCGGGACGGCCGGTGCCGGTGACCAGGTTCTCCAGGACCGGGGCGACCACCCTGGCCCGGCGCATGTCCTGTCCGGGCCGGGGGAAGTAGAGCAGCTCGTGGTGTCCGGGCCGGGAACGGTCGAGATACCAGCTGCCGGGCTTGGCTGCGAAGCTGGGGGAGTTCTCCACACTGTTCGGCGCTTCGAGCAACTCCGGGCCCCCGTACAGCTCCTGGGCCAGATCCCAGCACGGCTGGTCCATGGTGATGGTGGTCCGGCGGGCGCTGCCGGAGACCCCCGCGACTCCGCAGCGGCCCTCGACATAGCCGGATCGGTAGACGAACTCGATGTCACCGGGGTTCCGCCAGGTTCGGGGGACGGTACTGGTGGTGACGTAACCGGTCCTGGTTGTCTTCAGCGTGCCCGGGAAGCCCGTACCGTCGCGCGTGAGCCGCGTGGCGCGCCGGTCCTCGACGTAGAGCTGGCGGGTCTCGAGCCCGCCCACGTCCGCGCGCCAGAATCCCCTGAGCCGTCGGTCCGGCCGCCACTCGGAGATCTGACGGCCGCCACTGATCGTCACCTGCTCCTGTCGCGGTGTCCCGTGGCCGTACGCCTGGTAGATCACCCGGTGGCCGCCCCGGCCGGAGTCCCCCGCGGCCTCCGACAGGCGCAGCGGCGCCTTCAGGTGGTACGTCCCGCCGCGCAGGTTCACCACCAGGTCCGACGTCATTCGCGGAGCCCGGGCGCGTACGGCCTGTTGCGCGCGTGCCGGTGTGGCGAAGGGCCGGTCCAGGGTGCCGGGCCAGGAGTCCTTGCCCCAGGGAGCGACGTACAGCTGCGTGGGAGTCGCCGTTTGGGCCGGTAAGGCCGCCGCCGGAGACGGCACGGCCGCCATCGAGAGCCCGATCGCCACCGCCGCCTGCGTCACGACGCCTGCTCTTGTCCGTGTACGGAAGATCGCCATGCTGCCTCCTCGATGTACGGAGTTCCACCCTGGGGGCAGCACGAGATGGTGCGCAGTCGTCCTGAGGTAGCGGCATCGTCGACCAAAGTCGGAATGCCGGCATCCCAGTATCATCAACGTCACTCGGGGGCTGATCAGGTCGGACGTGCTCGCGGGGCACAGTGGGGGGAGGGAGGGATGAGCGGTGTCACTGACGGACAAGGCCATCGAGCAGTTGCGTGAGCTGATCCGGACCGGTGCCCTGCCGCCGGGCTCGAAGCTTCCACCGGAGCCGGACCTGGCCGCTCAGCTGGGGCTCTCCCGCAACCTCGCCCGGGAAGCGGTCAAGGCGCTGGCCGTCGCGCGGGTCCTGGAGGTCCGGCGGGGCGACGGCACATATGTGACCAGCCTCCAGCCGAGCCTGCTGCTGGAGGGGCTCGGCGGCGCGGTGGAACTGCTGCAGGGCGACTCGGTCGCCCTGCAGGACCTCATGGAGGTACGGCGGCTCCTCGAACCGATGGCCACGGCACTTGCCGCCAACCGAATCTCCGACGCCCAACTGGCCGAGGTGAAGCGGCACTTGGACGCCATGCGCGAGGCCTGCGACGACGTCGAACAGCTCAACGCGCACGACGCCGCCTTCCACCGCGCCGTCGTCGCGGCCACGGGCAACGAGACCCTCCTCACCCTCCTGGAAGGGATCTCCGGCCGCACCCTGCGCGCCCGCATCTGGCGCGGTCTCGTCGACGACAAGGCCGCGGGCCGCACTCTCGCCGAGCACGAGGCGATCTTCAACGCACTGTCCACCCGTGACGCCGCCCTCAGCCAGGCCGCCGCACTGCTCCACGTGAGCAACACCGAGCAGTGGCTGAGGGAACACCTGCGCTCCGGCGAACCCCTCTCTCTGCCTCGGCCCATCTGACAGCCACACGGCTCACGACCGTACTCCCGCGTTCTCAAGGAGAGCCTGCCGCGATGGCCCTGCGCAGGTAGAGGTCACCGCTCCCTCAAAACCGACGTCCGGCGCAGGGGCGTGTGCCCAAGACCATGCGTCGGAGGCGCGCCTGGCACCGGCACTCGCTGTGCCACCGAGTTCAACAGTCCTGCCCGGTACCTGTCGAGACGGGATCCGCGCTCTCCTGCAGCTCATGAAGTGTGCGTGCCTTCTCGGCACGGTAGCGCTCGACGGTCGCGAGTTTGACGCCTTCGTATCCGCGAACGACATCCGGTAGCTCCGCGAGCCGGCGGACCTCGGCCAGGTTCTCCTCGGTCAAGAGCGCGAGCGCGGCGTTGATCGACTCGCGGTACTCATCGACGAGCTCACGCTCAATGCGTCGCATGTGCTGAAGTCCGAACAGATCAAGGCGGGTCCCTCGAACGCGCCGCAGCGCACGCAACATGCGGAGGATCGGAAGGAACCAGCTCCCCAGAGCGACTTTCCTCTTCAAGCCCGCGGCTCGCAGAACAGGTGGATGGAGCCGGTAGGCGCGTCGGCTCGCGCTTCCAAATGTTGCGGTGATGTGGTCGTCCACGACCGGATCGAGGGCGAGCCGCGCCACCTCGTATTCGTCCTTGTACGCCATTAGCTTGTGGAGATAGCGGGCGACAGCCTCGGTCAGCTCGGTCGAGCCGACGGCGGCAGCGCGCTCCGTGGCCGCCGCCGTCCGGACGAAGTCGACGTAGGCGCGGGCGTAGCGCCTGTCTTGGTAGTCGATGAGGTCGGCCACGCGCACGGTGAGGAGGCGATGCAGCTCCGATTCCTCGTCGTCGGAGACCATCGCCACGAGTTCGGTGGTTCCGGCGGGCAGCCGCAGTTCCACGTCTGGGAGCGTCGGGTCGTCCAGCGCGGCACTCAGCGCTTCGGGGTGGGCGACCGCCTGGCGGCCTCGTCGGAAGGCCTGCACATTGCGGTCGACGGCGACTGCGTTCAGGGCGATGGCCTCTTCGATGGCCGAAGCCGACATCGGCAGCAGCCCGGTCTGGTACGCGGCTCCCACCAGCAGCATGTTGGCGTACTGCTCGTCGTCGAACAGCCGCTCGGCCAGCGCGCCGGAGTCCAGAGCGATGAGCTGGCGCACTGCATCGTGGACGGCACGACGTACGACATCGGGAGCCGGGAAACTGACGGCGGTGTCGACCACCATCTGCCCGGTGGGTATCTCGGTCGTGGTCATGACGGCGACGGTGCGGTCCGCGGAGGCTACGGAGAGGTACTTCGGGTCGGTCGCGACGAGCGGATCGCACGCGAGATAGAGGTCGCACTGCCCCTCGGCGATCTTGGCGCCCTGTTCGACGGCATCCGCAGTGATCTTGATGTCGGAGACGACCGCGCCGCCCTTCTGGGCCAGTCCGGTCTGGTCGAGGCTGCGGGCGTGGCGGCCGTCGATGACGGCCGCGGTCGCCAGCACCTGCGAGATGGTGACGATGCCGGTTCCCCCGATCCCGGTGATCCGCATGTCGAAGGAGTCGGCTGCGGCCGTGCGGGCCGGCTCGGCGATGTCAGTGGCCCCCAGGGCGGGAAGCCCGGCGCGCTTCGGCTTGCCTGCGGGCGTGATGGTCATGAACGCCGGGCAGTCGCCGTCCAGGCACGAGTAGTCCAGGTTGCACGAGGACTGGTCGATCATGGTCTTGCGGCCGAACTCGGTCGAGACCGGGTGAACCGACAGACAGTTCGACTTGCGGCCGCAGTCACCGCAGCCCTCGCAGATACGCTCGTTGACCCACACTCGCGTCGTCGGCGCCTCGGCCTTGCCGCGCCGACGCGCACGCCGTTTCTCGGCGGCGCATTCCTGGTCATGGATGAGGACCGTGACACCGGCAGTGGCCTTCAGCTCCGCCAGCGCTCCCTCGATCTCGGCCCGGTCCAGAACCTTCACCGACTTCGGCAGCCGGGCCCGGGGTACCCGTGCCTTGTCCTCCGTCGTGATGATCACTTTGGCGACGCCTTCGTGCAGCAGCGTGGCGGCGAGCCGGTCGACCGGGAGGGCGCCGACGGCGTCCTGCCCGCCGGTCATGGCGACCGTTCCGTTGTAGAGCAGCTTGAACGTGACGTTCACCCCCGCGGCGATCGCCGCCCGCACGGCCAGGCTGCCCGAATGCATGAAGGTGCCGTCACCGATGTTCTGCACGAAGTGGTCCGCGTCGACGAACGGCTCCATTCCGATCCACTGAGCCCCTTCCCCGCCCATCTGGGTCATGCCGACGACCGAGCCGACCTGTACGGGATCCATGAACACGACCATGGAGTGGCAGCCGATGCCGGCGCCTACCAGTGAGTCCCCGCCGACGGTGGTCGAGGTGTTGTGCGGACATCCCGAGCAGTAGTACGGGCTGCGGGCCAGGAGCGGCAGCGCCAACGCCGCACGGGTTTTGGGCCGCTGACGCCATGCGCGGGCGGCTTCGATGCCGAGCGGAGCGAGCACCCTGGACAGTCCGGTCGCGATGCTGTCCGCGTCGAGCTCTCCTGAGCGACTGAACAGCGATCGCCCGTCCTGGTCCTGTTTGCCGTGGACGACCGGGGCGTTGGGGCGGCGGTAGAGGATCTCCTTGACGGCGGTTTCGAGGAACGGCCGCTTCTCCTCGACGACGACCAGCTGGTCGAGACCGGTCGCGAAGTCGATGATGGCGTCGCGTTCGAGGGGGAAGATCATGCCGAGCTTGAGGATCCTGATGCCGTACCGTGCGAGGTCTTTGTCGGTGAGGCCGATGATGCGGAGGGCCTCGCGGACGTCGAGATAGGTCTTGCCGGATGTCAGGATGCCGATTTTGTCCGACGGCCCGCGCTGGACTACGCGGTTGAGGCCGTTGAGCCGGGCGTACTCCGCGGCGCGAGGGAGGCGGATGTCGTGCAGGCTGCGTTCGAGGGCCATGAGGTTGGCGCCCAGGAGCATCGAGCTCGGCTTGTGCGGGCTGGGGCCGGCGCCGCCCTCGGTGACCGTGATCCGATCGCGCGCCACGACGGCCGTGGACGCCGCGTCCGCCACCGCGGTAGTGATCTTCAGGCCCGACCACAGGCCGCTGAACCGGGAGAGGAACTGCGCGTGCAGCCCGAAGTCGAGGACATCCTGCGCATCGGCCGGGTAGAGCGTCGGAATCGCCAGGTCCGCGAGCGTCGCCTCGCTGGCACACGGCACGCTGGATGACTTGGCTCCCGGGTCGTCGCCGACCAGCGCGACGGCGCCGCCGGAGGGGCCGGTTCCCACCAGGTTCGCGTGGCGGAGGGCGTCGGAGGCGCGGTCGAGGCCGGGGGCCTTGCCGTACCAGATGCCCACGACGCCGTCGCACCGCGAGGTGCCGACCTGGCCGGCCAACTGGCTGCCCATGACGGCGGTCGCCGCGAGCTCCTCGTTCAGCCCCGGTTTGTGGACGATGTCGTGCTCGTGCAACAACGCCCCGCGTCGGCCCAACTCGATGTCGTAGCCGGCGAGGGGGGATCCCTCGTACCCCGAGACGAAGGTCGCTGTGTGCAGTCCGTTCAGACGGTCGTGCCTGGACCGGTCCAGGAGAACGCGGACGAGAGCCTGTATCCCGGAGAGGTGCACGACGCCTTCCTCACGGCGATAGCGGTCGTCCAGACGGAAGCGTCGGCCGCCTGGCTGCTCGGTCTCGGTGATGGATGCAGTCATCGTCCTCTTCCTCACAACAATCCGGGGCTGCTGAGGGTCCCGCCCGCCTGCTCGTGCGGAGCGATGGCTTCCGCACCGTCAGGCTGGTTCGCTCAGCCGGGCAGTCGCCCAGCCGAGCAGTGCGTCGCGGAACGCCGATACCAGTCGGCGCGTGATGTGAGCGGGCGGCAGTGAGAGTGTGTCACGCAGGTCGAAGATCTCCCGGGGGTCGAAGAGGACGCTCCACAGGAAGGCGGCCTCGTCTTCGATCCCTGCGAGTTCGCTGACTCCGATGATCAGCACGAGTTCGCGAATGGGCCGGGCCAGGGCCTCTGCCTGGCCTTCCAGATAGGACTCATCGGCCTTGTACCGAGCGAGAAATCCCTCGGGCGACCGCCGATGCACCAGCGCGGCACCTTCGGCCAGGACGAGATCCACCCAGTAGCCGCAGCCGCTTTTCGAGCAGGGCAAGACCGTTACTCGACTGCCCGAGGCCGTAGTCGCGGAACTTGCCCGTGATGTCCCGCCGGTAGGCACTGAGAGCGTGGTAGGCCGTCGCAACGGACACATCCGCCCGGCGAGCGATGTCGGCGAGGCTGATGGGCTGCTCGGACCGCTCGAAGAGCTCCGCAGCGGCCTGGACCAGCTTGGCGTTGTTCAACCGCTGGTCCCTGCGTGTGCGCGTCCTTTTCATCTACGCGGCTCAGTTCTCGGGTGCCTGCTTGGCCTGGGCGCGCATGCTCTGCTCGGCCCCCGCGATCCGCGCCAGTTCGGCGGCGATGCCATGCGGCTTCTTCAGGGGCACTGCGACGACGCCTTCCACGGCCCTGCGGGCGTGACCGAACGCGACCACACGGGGAATCCCTGCCGCCGGATCTCGTCGCGGTCCCTGACCGCTCCGTCGACGATCGCTCCTACGGCACCCCGCGAGGAGAAGTACTGGGCGAGGATGTCGCCCATCACCGCCCGGCCCGCGTAGCCGAACCCGTTGATGACGAGGAAGTCGCCGGGTTCGATGTGCGCCACGGCGTCGATCACGGCCAGATCGTCCCCGGCGCCCGTGAGGACCGTCAGGGCGCTGCCCACGGCACGGCAGCAGCCTTCCCAGACAGGCGTGAGGCCACCGTCTGGCATGCCCAGGCGCCCGAGCGCGTCACCGATGTTCGCGACCGAGTGCCGCTGGAACTCCTCCAGCAACTCCCTGTCAGGCCGCTGCCACTTCGGGCCGACCTCGATGGTGGGCGAGCCGGCCGATGTCGGCGGAGGTGTCCGGGAGTCCGTGCGCTTGGGTTGTGACCCTGATCCACCCCGGTTCCCCAGTGGCTCGGACAATTGCCGGGGCGCGCCCCCTGAACGATGTGGAGGAGTCGTCGAGGAAGCTCTCCTCGGTGGCAGGGGCTCCCGTACCGAACCCTGCGGTTCATGTGCGCGAGCCGCACGAGGGACACGCGCAGCCGCTCCACGGCGACGCGATCATCGACGTACGGCCGGATGCGTTCGACATCCAGCTCATGTACTACCCGCACGAGGTGACCGCCGAGATGGGCGGCACCAGTGTGCCCGGTAGTCATCCGCGCAGGATCAACGAGACGGACATCGGCCGCGTCCAGAACCTCACCACGGCATCTGGCGCGGTGGCCGCCGCAATGACACAGCGGGCCGTCGCTACATGTACAGACTCCGCCTCAACCCGACCGTGCCGCAGGTGCGTCTGTGGGACACCTCCGACCTGCACGACCCTGCGGTGACCGCGGAACTCAACACGTACTTCCCCTGGTACGAGTGGGCTGTGGCCCGACTGGAGATCAGCAGGTCCTGGTCCTCTGTCTCGCGACTTCGGCGCTGGACTCCGACGTCGTGGGCTGGTCCCGATACGACGGGACCGGCCGGACCCGTCCGACGACCGGCGACAGCGACGAGCCGCCCTACCCCACGGGGCTTGCCGCGCTGCACGACGGCCGGCGCCTGTTCCAGGCCTCCCAACTGCTGCCGCCGCAGCCCGGTCACGAGTACAACGTCTCCTTCCTCAAGCACGAGTTCTTCTTCGAGAAGGTGGGGGACGGCGCTCGCCCTTGACCCGGCGCCGGAACTGCTGCTCCTTGTTCTGATCAAGCGCTTCGATGGAGGCTCCTGCCGTTCGTCCGCCCCAACTTCCAGCGGACCGCGCTGAGATGCCGTGTGGTCCGCACGGTTCTCTTCGAAGCGCTTCGACAATATGGTGTGCGCCGGAAGTATCGCGTCCGGAGAAGGAGACCCGGATGAAGGGCATGTATATGACATTCAGGTTTCCGTGGCGCGGATGCGGGAGGCGTACGGGGGTGCTCGCCGCGGTGACCGCCTTGATGGCGGCGCTGTTGGCCGGACTTGGCGCTGCTGGGACGGCGCAGGCGGCCACTGTGGATACGAGCGCGTGGTACGCGCTGGTCAACCGTGGCAGCGGCAAGGCGCTCGATGTGTCGCGAGGGAGCATCGCCGACGGGGCCGGCCTGTCGCAGTGGACCCGCCATGGCGGCGCCAATCAGCGGTTCCAGTTCGTCGACTCGGGCGGCGGCTACTACCGGCTGAAGGCGCAGCACTCCGGCAAGGTGCTGGACGTCCTCAACAAGTCCACCGCCGACCATGCGGACATCGTGCAGTGGAGCGATGGGGGCGGCGCCAACCAGCAGTTCCGGCTGGCGGACTCCTCGGACGGTTACGTCCGGCTGATCAGCCGCAACAGCGGCAAGGCCGTCGAGGTCCAGAACGCCTCCACCGCGGACGGTGCCAAGGTCGTGCAGTTCACCGACTGGGGCGGGGCCAACCAGCAGTGGCGACTGGTGCGCGCGTCGGGAGTGCTGGCGCAGGTGCACACCGCGGGGCGGGTCAAGGACGCTGGAAACACGGTGCAGTACAGCTGGCCCGGCGTGTACTTCGAGGGCACCGTCAGGGGCACCGGCGTGGGGATCGTGCTCAACGACTCGGCCGCCGACTACGACGTCCAGATCGACGGAGCCACTGTCGCCACGCTCGTGACGCCCGGCAACACCACGCACTGGATCAACGGCTTGCAGGACCGCACGCACACCGTCCGGCTCGTCAAGCGCAACGACACCCCGGGGGACACCAGCACGTTCGGCGGCTTCGTCGCGGCGCCCGGCGGTGCCGTACTGAGCAAACCGGCCGCCCGCAACCGCCAGATCGAGTTCATCGGTGACTCCCTCACGGTGGGCTACGGCAACCTCTCGACCTCCCGCACTTGCACTGCGGACCAGGTCAAACGGACCACCAACTCCGATGTGAGCTACGGCGCCCTCACCGCGCGGCAACTGAACGCCGACTACCAGATCAACGGCTACTCGGGCCTCGGCATGGTGCGCAACTACAACGGAGGCCGGCCGGACGTCACGTACCGGACCTTCTACGACCGTGCCCTGCTGAACGTGTCCGGCGACGTCTGGCAGAACCCGGGCACCTGGCGTCCCCAGGTCGTGGTGGTCAACCTCGGTACCAACGACTTCTCGACCGCCGTCAACCCCGGTGAGCCGTGGACGCCGGACAGCCTCGCGGCCGGCTACCGAAGTGCCTACGGCGAGTTCCTCCAGAAGCTGCGGACGCGCTACGGAGCCGGGACGACCATCGTGGCAGTCGGTGCCGGCCAGTACGCCGGCCATGTCCAGCAGGTGGTCAAGGCACGCAACGACGCCGGCGACAGCGGGGTCCGCTACTGGTTCCTCGACGACTCGGGCCTGGATTTCCTCGGCTGCGACTGGCACTACTCGGCCCATGACGACCGGATCATCGCCGACCGGCTCACCTCGTTCATCGCCGGTCTGCCGACAAGTTGGTGACGGCACCGACCACCGTTCACCGCTCTTCCCCCCAACGGAAAGGGGTGCAAGATGTCTTCCTCCGTCAGCAGACGGCGCCTCCTGCAAGCAGCCGGGGCCACCGCCGTCGCCTCTGCCACCGGTTCCGTCATCGGCAGTTCTCCCGCCCGAGCGGCTTCCATCCCGCCCGCAAGGGCCGACATCGGGGTCTCCGCGCACCCCTTCGCTCTCGACCAGGTCCGGCTCACCGCAAGCCGGTGGCTGGACAACCAGAACCGTACGAGGAACTACCTGCGGTTCGTCGATGTGGACCGGCTGCTGTACAACTTCCGCGCCAACCACCGGCTGTCCACCAACGGCGCGGCTGCGGGCGGCGGTTGGGACGCGCCGAACTTCCCCTTCCGCACCCACGTCCAAGGGCACTTCCTCACGGCATGGGCGCAGCTGTACGCCGTGACCGGGGACACCACCTGCCGGGACAAGGCAACCCACATGGTCGCCGAGCTGGCCAAATGCCAGGCCAACAACAGCGCCGCCGGTTTCAGCGCCGGGTACCTCTCCGGCTACCCCGAGTCCGACTTCACGGCTCTCGAGCAGCGGACCCTGAGCAACGGCAACGTGCCGTACTACACCATCCACAAGACCCTCGTCGGCCTGCTGGACGTATGGCGCCACATCGGCAGCACACAAGCCCGTGATGTGCTGCTCGCCCTGGCGGGATGGGTCGACCGGCGCACCGGCCGGCTGAGCGGCCAGCAGATGCAGGCCATGCTGCAAACCGAGTTCGGCGGCATGAACACCGTGCTGACCGATCTCTACCAGCAGACAGGCGACGCGCGGTGGCTCACCGTCGCCCGGCGGTTCGACCACGCCGCGGTGTTCGACCCGCTGGCGTCCAACCAGGACCGGCTCAACGGACTGCACGCCAACACCCAGGTACCCAAGTGGATAGGGGCCGCCCGGGAGTACAAGGCCACCGGCACCACCCGCTACCGGGACATCGCCACCAACGCCTGGAACATCTGCGTCAACACGCACACCTATGCCATCGGCGGCAACAGCCAGGCGGAGCATTTCCGCGCCCCGAACGCCATCGCCGGCTACCTGAACCAGGACACCTGCGAAAGCTGCAACACCTTCAACATGCTCACCCTCACCCGGGAGTTGTTCGCGCTGGACCCGAACCGGGTCGCGCTGTTCGACTACTACGAGCGGGCATGGCTGAACCAGATGATCGGCCAGCAGAACCCGGCCGACGACCACGGCCACGTCACCTACTTCACCCCGCTCAACCCGGGAGGCCGACGCGGTGTGGGCCCGGCATGGGGCGGCGGCACCTGGAGCACCGACTACGGCACCTTCTGGTGCTGTCAGGGCACGGGCCTGGAGATGCACACCAGGCTGATGGACTCCATCTACTTCCGCAGTGACAACACGCTGATCGTGAACCTGTTCGTGCCCTCGGTGCTCAACTGGTCGGAGCGCGGCATCACGGTCACCCAGACCACGTCGTACCCGAACAGCGACACCACGACCCTGCACGTCACCGGCAACGTCAGCGGAACCTGGGCGATGCGCATCCGCATCCCGGGCTGGACCACCGGGGCCACTGTCAGCGTCAACGGCGCGGCGCAAACCATCACCACCACGCCCGGTAGCTACGCCACCTTGACCCGCTCCTGGACCTCCGGCGACACGGTCACCGTCCGCCTGCCCATGCGGATCGTCATGCGAGCGGCCAACGACAACGCGAACGTCGCCGCGATCACCTACGGCCCGGTGGTCCTGTCCGGCAACTACGGCAACTCCTCGCTCAGTTCCCTCCCGACGCTGAACACGTCCTCGATCAGACGGACCAGCACCAGTTCGCTCGCCTTCACCGCCACCGCCAACGGCGCCACCGTCAACCTCGGCCCGTTCCACGACGCGCATGGCCACAACTACACCGTCTACTGGAACACCGGCGGCACCGTCCGTCTCGCCAACGTGGGCAGCGGTCTCGTGCTGGGCATCCAGGACATGTCCACGGCCGACGGTGGCCGCGCTCTGCAGTGGAACGACTCAGGGACCGCCGACCACAACTGGCAAATGATCACCGACGGAAACGCGGTCCGCTTCCGCAATGCCCACAGCGGCAAGGTGCTCGGCGTCCAGGACATGTCCACGGCTGACAACGCGACCGTCCTGCAGTGGTCGGACACCGGCACCGCCGACCACAGATGGACGCTGCTCGACCAGGGAGACGGGACCCACAAGATCCGCAACGTGCACAGCGGCAAGTTGCTCGCCATCGCGAACAACTCCACCGCTGTCGGCGCGTTCGCTGTCCAGGACTCGGACAATGGCACTGCCGACAACCGGTGGCGCATCGTGAGGAACTAGGGGAGGGTCTGCGCGCACCAGAGCGTCTTGCCGTTGGTGGTGTGCCGGGTGCCCCATCCCTGGGCGAGCTGGGCGACGAGCAACAGGCCCCGGCCGCCGTCGTCGAAGGCGGGGCCCGGCGTTGGTGCGGAGCGGGGTTGCTGGCGTCGGAGACCTCGCAGATCAGGGACGTATCGCGAATCAGCCGCAGCCTGATCGGCGGCTCGCGCTCCGGCCGGTGCGTTCGGGGTGCCAGGTGCCAGGTGCCAGGTGCCAGGTGCCAGGTGTCGGAGCGACTGGCGCTGGGGCCCTTGCGCTCCGCTCGACAGCAGCCGCAGCGTGTCCGCCGAAGTGGGCGCGGTTCCGTTCCGCTGTCCGGGCGGTGATCCGCGAGGTGCCCGGCGCTGAAACACTTTCGCTGTTTCCCGCCGTGCTGTGTGATCCGGCCTGGTCCCCGCAGGTGCGGGGACCAGGCCGGAGGGTTCACCGGCGCCGGGTGACGGTCACCGTCTCGGGGTCACCTCACGGAGTGAGCCGGTAAGCGTTCGTGATCGTCTCGCGTACGGTGTTGCCCCCCGTGTCCTTCAGGTCCACCCGGAAGGACACGGCCTTGGCGGTCGCCGGGTGCTTCACGCTCACCGAGCGCGCGCCCCTCGCGTCGGTCGTCACGGTGAGGGGCTTCCAGGTCCGGCCGCCGTCGTAGGAGACATTCACGGTCAGCGCGGCGACCTGCCCGGCCGCGGCTGCCGCGCCGCTCAGCTTCAGCGGCACCGTGAGTGTGCTGCCCGCCGGAGCCGTACCGCGCAGGCTCAGCTTCGGCGCGAGCCGCACCGTCGACAGCGGCAGCCTGGTCGTGCGGTCCGACGCCGGGCGGGCCGAGGTGAACGTCCACACCCCTGCCACCTTCGTGCTGGTGGACGTGTCCTCGGCGGAGCGGCTCGCCTCGACCGTCAGGCGGTACGCGGCGGAGGCGGCGGGAACCTCGGCGTCCACCCAGTCCGTGGGCGAGCCCTCGGCGAGGACCCGGCCGCCGGATTCCAGCCGGGCGAAGCCGCCGGTGACGATCGAGGACCCCGGGTTGCCGCTACCGTCGTTGAACAGCGGGACCTTGGCGCTGATGTGGTCGCCGGTCCGCTCGGCGCCCTGCTGCTCCGGGCTCCCCGCCGCCAGATCGGGTCCGACCACGCCGGTGTTGAACCTCAGTGTGTGGCTGGAGCCCGGTCGGTAGGCCACCCACTCCTTCGTGTACTGCATGCGCTCCTCGCCGCGGGCGTTGAGCTGCGTGGCGGTCCAGGACCATCGCACGCCGGCCGCGCTGAGGTAATGCGTGGTGGCCTGCGGCAGCTTCTGCTCCAACGGTTCCTGTGTGCCGACGGTCCTCCCGCGCTCGTCCATCGGCGTGATGTGGACCTGGCCCTTGGCTCCGGTGGCGGAGGCGCCGAAGCCGAGCTTCACCTCGGCGACCTCGGCCCGGGTGACGGTGCGGGTCAGGCCGGTGAAGAAGCTGCCCTCGCGGTTGAAAGCGAACCGGTAGTCGACGTTCTTGCCGGCCGCGCCGGGGTTCTTCCACACCCCGATGAACTGGGCACGCATCGTGTCGGACGCCGGGCCGAGGGCAGCGGTGCGCATCGGCGGCACGCCGCTGCTGGACCAGGTGTTGGACACGTCCGCGGCCTCGTCGTCATACCCGACGGTGGAGGTGACGAGCTTCGCGGCCGGATCCGGAGCCTTCACAGCGAAAGGCTTCGCCTTGCGGGAGTCGAGGGTGACCGTGACGTTCCCGGTCACGTTCAAAACCGGCTGGACGAAGAAGCCCAGCTCGTTGTCCCTGGCGAAGACCAGGCTCTCCAGCTGGTACGAGCCCTTGGGCAGCCGTTGGACCACCGTGCCGTTCGCGCTGTACGCGAGCTCCACGCGGTCGCCGAGCCCGCCGATGGGGGTGATCGTCGTCGCGTAGGTGCCCGGGGCCGCCCCGTCGGCGTCGATGTGCCGCACCCTGACGTCGTACGACTCCACCTCCCGGTCGACCACCAGACCGGTGCGCACCTCCTGGCCGTCTCCCGACGCCAGCACGCTGCCGCCGAAGACGCCGTCGACGGTGCCCTTGCGGGGGTCGGCGGTGACGGTGGTTTTCGCGGTGCCTCCGGCCGGAACGGTGAGCTGGGCGTCCTTGACGGTGAACATGCCGTCCGGGGCCGGGCGGCCCGCCGGGTCCGTCCCGGAGACGCTCAGCCGCAGGGTGACGGCCCGGCTGCCGTAGTTGCGGTAAGTGAGGGTCTTGGAGGCCGGCTTGTCGTCGGCGTGCGGCCAGGCGTGCGTGCCGAAGCCGAGGGAGCCGGGCTCGGAGACGACCGAGGCCGTGGCGGCGCGCGCCAGGTCCACCCCCCCCGCGCCCTGCTGATGGGCGTTCAGCAGCGGGTTGGGCTTGGCCGAACCGGTCAGCAGCGCCTTCAGCCGGGCTCCGCTCCAGTCCGGGTGCTGCTGGAGCACCAGGGCGGCGGCGCCCGCGACGTGCGGGGTGGCCATCGACGTGCCGGAGAGCGGCACGTAATCCTCACTCGGGGGCAGCTCGCTCTGCGTGGTCAGAGCGGCGGTGATGTCCATGCCGGGGCCGGTGAGGTCCGGCTTCGGCGTGCCGTCGAGGTTCGGGCCGCGGCTGGAGAAGCCAGCGATCTGTCCCTGCTTGTCCACGGCGCCGACGGTGATCGCCGCGGGGGCGCTGCCGGGCGACCAGACCGTGCGGGGCCCGTCGCCCGAGTTGCCCGCCGCCACCACGAACAGGGCCTTGTCGGAGAGCCGGGCGACGGCCGCCTCCTTCGGGTCGACGCCCGGGGTGTCGGGGGAGCCCAGACTCATGTTGACGATCTTCGCGCCCTGGTCGACGGCCCATTGCATGCCGGCGACGATGTCCGAGGTGGATCCCAGGTTGTTGTCGTCCAGAACCTTGCCGTCGAGCAGCTTCACACCGGGCGCCACGCCCGTGTAGCGGCCACCGGACCTCGCACCGCTTCCGGCGAGGATGGAGGCCACGTGCGTTCCGTGCCCGAAGCGGTCCTTGACGTCGGGGGAGTCGCTGAAGTTCTTCTGCGCCATCTCGACGCCCGCGAGGTCCGGGTGGGTCTCGTCCACGCCGGAGTCCAGGACCGCCACCTTGATGCCCTTGCCGGTGTAGCCCGACTCCCACATGGCGGGCGCACCGATCTGCGGCACGCTCTCGGCCAGGGTGCCCCGGACCTTCGCGTCCAGCCAGACATGGGCGACGGGCCGCGCGGGGGCGGCCCTACCTCCTGACGTACGGGCCGAAGAGCGGCCTGTGACTGCCGCCCACAGGGCAGGGGCACCGGCCTTGGGTGCCTCGAAGGCCTCGCCGTCGACCGCGGGCAGCGCACGGCGCTCCCGGACGACCACGCCCGCGAACGGGTCGCCGCCGCCGGTGAAGTCCCTTGTTCCGGCGCCGTCTTGCCGGTAGCCGACGATCAGCGGCAGCGTGGTGCGGTGCGCGTCGCCGTACCCGTCCCGGACCAGCTGCGCGACGTCGAAGAGCTGCCGGTCGAGCACGCCGTCGGCGACCAGGCGCAGGGCGTCCTGCGGGACGACGTACGTGTGGCCGGCCTCGCGCCGCACCGAGAAGCCGATCTCCTCGCGGCCCTTGCCGCGCACAAGCCGAACGACCTGGCCGTCGGAGCCGACGTCCACGCGGTCACCGGTGACCAGCGTGACGGCCGCCGGTGGCTTCGGCCCCTCATGCGCGGCGGCACCAACGCCTTGCGCCGGCAGGCCGTCGGCCGACACCGCCGCCGTGAGCAGCGCCCCGGCCGTCAAGGCGGCAAGTGCCGCCGTTCTCGCGCGTACTGTGGATCCCACTCGCGTTCCCCCGCCTTTGTGTGCATGCCAATGCGTTCTCCGCTATCACGCGCGTGGGACGCGTTCGGTTCTCAGCGACGCGCTCGCACATCGGTGGAGGTGAGAGGGCGGAGACAAACCGAAACGTCTTCAACTGACGAGTGGTCAGCCAATGACCCCAGTCGATGTCAGGCCCCGCGGGAGAGTCAAGCTCCTTCTTTTTCCTCAACCTCTAGTCAAATAGCGTCACTTGAATCACACGCCTGTCGTGCGTTGCGGATGTCCCTGACCAGGAGGCCCTTTCCGCTGGAGGGCGTACACCAAGCGCAGTTCCGCACGATGTCGCCGGGCCTTCCTGGCGGCCGTCTCCACCGCGGCGAGACTCGACGACGAGCCGTCCGCTCCCACAACCACCAGTTGCCCATCACTCCTCCATGGCTCGATCCCACCCGCGACGTCAGTACCGCTGTGCCTTGGCGAGACGGGGAGTGAGTTGTGCGTCCGCAGGCTGCCGGCTGAAGGCGACGGGTTGTTGCTTCTCGCCCGGGTCGAGGTTCTCAGCCATGTGCGTCGCGTCCAATCGCGGCCATCGCCGCGTGTACGAGCGCATCGCCGCCCACGACCCGAGCGGTGCGGCCGAGGCGATGTTCACCCACATCACCGGAGCCTGGCCGGTCCGCCACCGGCGGCGGCATCGCGTTGCGGGATGGCCTCGGGCTGGTGAGCGTTGCCCGACCCCGCGCTCCGGCGCCGTATGAGCGCTGACGTTCTCGCGTGACCCGGGCGGGCTCGGCCTTGCGCCGAGCCAGCCGCGCCGGCTCCATACCGGAGCCGGACCCGTGTCACGCCGTCAGCGCCGCAGTGTCAGCAGACCCGGACGGTAGGGCCATTGGCCGTAGTCGCCGCCGGAGTTGGGGTCGCGTCCCTGGTAGAGGAACTGCAGGTTGCAGGGATCGACGGTGAAGGTCTGATCGGCACTGGTGCGGATCAGTTCGCCGTGGCTGATGTCGTTGGTCCAGGTGGCGCCGCTGTTGGCCTTGCCGGCGAAGGGGTTGGCCTCGGTCGCGGCCTGGGGCGTCCATGAGCCGTTCAGAGTGGTGGCCGTGAACGAGCGGAAGTAGCGGCCCTGCCTGCCGATCGCTTCGACGATCATGAGGTAGCGGTTCTGGCCCTGGAGCTTGTAGACCTGCGGGGCTTCGAACAGGTTGTCCCTCGTATCGCTCATGATCGTTGTGTAGGTCGAGCCGAAACTTCCCGGGAAGTTCCCGATCGGCATGCTGGCCCGGTAGATCTTGCCGTTGTCACCGGCGAAGAACAGGTACATGTTCGTGCCGTCAGCGATGAGCGTCTGGTCGATGGGCCCTGTTCCGGAGTCGGGGAGGCTTCCGGAGAAGAGCGCCTGCTCCGATGACCAGCCATTCGGGTTGGTGGGGTCGCTCGACGTCCGGTAGGCGAACGCGGTCCGACCCCACTGGTAGGCGAGCACCCAGATGTTCTTCGGCGCGAAGTAGAAGAGCGTGGGCGCGACGGTGGAATTCGGCATCGTGTTCTGGCTGGCCGAGGCCATCTCCGGCCAGTTGGTGAACAGGCCGAAGTTCATCGAACCCCAGCCCGTTCCCTGTCCCGCGCCGTGTGTCGTCGCATAGACGAGGTGCTTGCCGTTGTAGGGGGCGACGGTGAAGTCCTTGAGCGAGGCCCACCCAGCCCTGGGCTGCGCCAGCGCGCCCGTCGATGTCCAGCGGTATGTCGACGGAAGATCGCACTGGCCGGGATTGCCGCTGCCGACCTTGACGAGCTGCCACTGCTGGTTGGTGCCGCCCCAGTCGTCGTACTGGACGATGTTCGCGTTGTCGGCGGTGGAGCCGCCTTGTACTTCGAGGGCCTTGTTGCTGTGGCGCGCGATGAGCCTCACGTAGCCATCCGAGCTGTCGGCCAGCCGGAACTGCTGGTTGGTGCCATTCAGGTCGGCCCACTGGACGATCGAGCCGCCGTTGGCCGTGGAGAAGTTGTGGACGTCCAGCACCTTGCCGGAGTGGCGGGACTTGATGCGGTAGTAGCCGCCGCCGGAGTCGACGAACTGCCACTGCTGCTGGGTCTGATCGTTCCTGGTCCATTGGGTGATGCGGGCGCCGTCGTTGGTCGCCAGGTTGTAGACGTCCAGGGCCTTCCCGCTGTTGCGGTTGACCAGCACATATGAGGCGTTGGGGTCGACGGCCGCCGCGCTGGCGGGCTGGGCACCGAGGAAGGTGGCCACGGGCAGTAAGGGCGCGAGGACGGCGAGTAAGCGTCTTGGGCGGACCGGGGACGGGTGGCGAAACCGCATCAGAGGGCACTCCTTTGAGGGGCGGGGTGAGGTGAGCCCGATGAACCGTGGAGCGGACGTGCCGGAGGCAGGGAAAATCTCGAATGTTTCGAAGAATTCCCGGATGCTGTGACGCCACAAGCTAGGAATGTGGGGCTCTCCGGTCAAGGCCTGTCGCCGATCTGTCCACAAACAGCGGCTCCCCTTTG
Organism: Streptomyces sp. DG2A-72; assembly: GCF_030499575.1. Taxonomy (NCBI): domain Bacteria; kingdom Bacillati; phylum Actinomycetota; class Actinomycetes; order Kitasatosporales; family Streptomycetaceae; genus Streptomyces; species Streptomyces sp. DG2A-72. The sequence goes on along the minus strand of NZ_JASTLC010000001.1, from coordinate 1,200,884 downwards.
GGCTTGGCAAGCTGTCGCGTCGACCGGAACCGCCCCGGCCCCGGCCCTACGGCATCCGCCGACGGCGGCGCCGGGGGTTCGCCTTCCGGCTCGCCGGGACTCCGGAAAGTTTCGGGCGAGGAACCGAAACTTCTTGTGCGGGAGTATTGACGATCCATCGTCAATACCTCAATCATCCCTGTCTGAGAAAGCGGCCGCAGTTCGAGATATCGAACCACGTCGCCATGAGCAATCTGTGCCGCACGGCAGATTCGCGCACAGCTGCACGGCAGATTCGCGCACAGCTGCACGGCAGATCCGCGCACCAAAGCACCTGCGCCACCCCCGTTTCGTTCCGGTGAGGCTCGCACCAGCGCATCCTGGCTCTTCGCGCAGTTGGAGAGGTGCGCGACGCCGCGTGGCGGTCCCCCGGCTGAGCCGCGATGGAGGTACCCCCATGCCTGTGTCGAAACACCGCCGCCACCCGCCGTAGGTCACCCGGCGGCCGGCCGGGGTGCCGTCCGTGCCGGTTGAGATCGGCCCGGTCCCATCACCGCGGTGTCCGGTGATTGCGTGCTGCCCGGGTTCCGGCCCGCCCCGTCCGTTGCCGAGTGGGAGCGGACGACGCATTCCCCTGCGCTTCAGTCCTTCCGTGATTTCTACCTTGGAGGCACAGCCATGGGCTTGTATGCCCTTCCCAGACCCGTTATCCGCCGGAAGATCCGCGGCCTGCTGCTGGCGCTGGTCGTCGGCGTCCTCGGTACGGTCGCCGCACTGGTCGCGCCGCCGACCGCACACGCCGCCGAGAGCACGCTCGGCGCCGCGGCGGCGCAGAGCGGCCGCTACTTCGGCACCGCCATCGCCTCGGGCAGGCTGGGCGACTCGGCGTACACGACGATCGCGGGCCGTGAGTTCAACTCGGTGACGGCCGAGAACGAGATGAAGATCGACGCCACCGAACCACAGCGGGGCCAGTTCAACTTCACCGCCGGTGACCGCGTCTACAACTGGGCGGTACAGAACGGCAAGCAGGTGCGCGGCCACACTCTGGCCTGGCACTCCCAGCAGCCCGGCTGGATGCAGAGCCTCAGCGGCAGCACGCTGCGCCAGGCGATGATCAACCACATCAACGGCGTGATGGCCCACTACAAGGGCAAGATCGCCCAGTGGGACGTCGTGAACGAGGCCTTCGCCGACGGCAGTTCGGGAGCCCGGCGCGACTCCAACCTGCAGCGCACCGGCAATGACTGGATCGAAGTCGCCTTCCGCACCGCGCGCGCCGCCGACCCGGCCGCCAAGCTCTGCTACAACGACTACAACGTCGAGAACTGGACCTGGGCCAAGACCCAGGCCATGTACAACATGGTCCGCGACTTCAAACAGCGCGGCGTCCCGATCGACTGCGTCGGCTTCCAAGCCCACTTCAACAACGACAGCCCGTACAACAGCAACTTCCGCACCACCCTGCAGAGCTTCGCCGCCCTCGGCGTCGACGTGGCCATCACCGAACTCGACATCCAGGGCGCCTCGCCCTCGACCTACGCCAACGTGACCAACGACTGCCTGGCCGTCCCGCGCTGCCTCGGCATCACCGTCTGGGGTGTGCGCGACAGCGACTCCTGGCGACCGCAGCACACGCCGCTGCTGTTCAACTCCGACGGCAGCAAGAAGCCCGCCTACACCGCCGTCCTCAACGCACTCAACGGCGGCTCGTCCACGCCCCCTGGGGATTCCGGACAGACCAAGGGCGTCGGTTCAGGCCGCTGCCTGGACGTGCCGAACGCCAGCACCGCCGACGGCACCCAGGTCCAGTTGTGGGACTGCCACAGCGGCACCAATCAGCAGTGGACGCACACCGCCGCGGGCGAGCTCAGGGTCTACGGCAACAAGTGCCTGGACGCCGCCGGCACCGGCAACGGCACCAAAGTCCAGATCTACAGCTGCTGGGGCGGCGACAACCAGAAATGGCGCCTCAACTCCGACGGATCCATCGTCGGCGTCCAGTCCGGCCTCTGCCTCGACGCCGTCGCAAGCGGCACCGCCAACGGCACCCTGATCCAGCTCTACTCCTGCTCGAACGGCAGCAACCAACGCTGGACCCGCACCTGATGGGACCTGCCACAAACGAAAGGGTGAGTCGATGAAGACCTACGGTGCGGCTTCCCCCGCCCCTCCACGCAGACGTCGCTGATGGTCCCGGGTCGCCGCCGTGGTGGCGGCGACCCTCGCGATCGGCATGCTCGCCGCGGTGAATCCGGCGCCCGCTGAGGCGGCGACGGTGGACACCAATGCCTGGTACGTCCTGGTCAATCGCAACAGCGGCAAGGCGCTGGACGTCTCTGGCACGTCCACCGCCGACGGCGCGCGGGTCAGCCAGTGGGCGCGCCATGACGGAGCCAACCAGCAGTGGCAGTTCGTGGACTCCGGCGGGGGTTTCTACCGCCTCAAGGCCCGGCATTCGGGCAAGGTTCCGTCTGGCCGACTCCGACGCGGGCCACGTCCGGCTGATCAACCGCACCAGCAGCAAGGCGGTGGAGGTGCAGGGCGCCTCCACCGCCGACGGCGGCAACGTCGTCCAGTACTCCGGCTGGGGCGGCGCCAACCAGCAATGGCAGATGGTCAAGCTGTCGTCCGGTGGCGGCGGGGATGCGGCAGCGCCCCGACTCTGGCGAGCGGTACGCACACGATTCAGAGCGGCGGCAAGAGCCGCAGCTTCATCCTCAGGGTTCCCGCCAACTACGACAACAGCCACCCCTACCGGCTGATCTTCGCGTTCCACTGGCGGGGCGGAACCGCCGGCGACGTCGCCTCGGGTGGCACGAGCGAAAACGCCTGGTCCTACTACGGCCAACAGGAACAGTCGAACAACGGCGCGATCCTCGTCGCCCCCCAGGGCCTCGGCAACGGCTGGGCCGATTCGGGCGGTGAGGACATCACCTTCGTCGACGACATGATCCGGCGCATCGAGGGCGGCCTCTGTGTCAACCCGGCACAGCGCTTCGCCACGGGATTCAGCTGGGGCGGCGGAATGAGCTACGCACTCGCATGCAGCCGGGCGAACGCCTTCAGGGCCGTCGCGGTCATCTCCGGCGCTCAGATCAGCGGGTGCAGCGGCGGCACCCAGCCCATCGCCTACTTCGGAATCCACGGCATCAGCGACTCCGTCCTCAACATCGCGCAAGGACGGTCCCTGCGCGACAAATTCGTCAGCAACAACGGCTGCACCTCCCAGAGCCCGCGCGAGCCCGCGCCGGGCAGCCGAACGCACATCACCACCACCTACTCGGGCTGCCGTGCCGGATACCCGGTCCAATGGGCCGCGTTCGCGTTGCCGCCAGTGGCGTATCAGGTCAGGGTGAGTTCCAGGACGGTGACGGAGAGCGGCGGCAGTGTGCTGGTGAAGGAAGCCGCGGCGCTGATGACGGTGCTGGTCCTGGGCACCACAGTGGTGGGTTCGGTCAGCGTGTTGGTGGTGGTACGTGAGGCTCCGGTCAGGACGGTGGCGGTGGCGTTCCTCTCGACCCCCCTGGCCAGCCCCTTCAGTTCGACCGGCACATTCACCTTCTCCGTCCCGTAGTTGACGACCGCGAGGTAGAGGCGGCTCCCGGAGCGGGTGGCGACGGTGGCGACGGCCGGCAGCGCACGGGCGGTGGCCGGCAGCACCGTGCTGCCCAGCCTGCTCGTCAGCATGTGCTGCGCCCAGTAGCTGGGAGAGGCGTAGCTCGTGAGGTTGTCATAGGCGATCAGGTTGGTCGCCCAGACGTTGTTCTTGACGTGGGAGAAGAGCGGCGCGTAACACTCCATGAGGACCTGGTCGGAGTTGCGGATCAGCCCGGCCAGCCATGCGGCGTCGCCCAGCGCGGCGTTGAGGTCGGGTGTGGGACGGCCCTCCTGCGCGGCCCATTCCCCGACGAAGACCTTCGTCGAGTTGCGGTCTCGGCTGTCGTACTTGTGGGTGGCGGCCTGAGCGGCGGACGGCGCGAGGTAGTAGTGCTCGTCGATCAGGTCCGGCTCGCGACTCGTCACCGGCGTCGTGGCGATCAGCTTCAGTTTCGGGTACTTCGCCCTGATCGCGTCGTGGAAGGCCGCATACCGCTCCTCGTACGATCCGGAGCGGTCGAAGAAGTCCTCGTTGCCGATCTCCACGAACTCGAGTGGGAACGGCTGCGGATGTCCGTCGGCGGCCCGCTTCGCGCCCCAGGTGCTGGTCACCGGGCCGGTGACGTATTCGATCTCGTCGAGTGCGTCCTGGACGTATGGCTTGAGTGCGTCGCCGGTCACGTGTTCGCCCTTCAGCGAGTAGCCGGCGAAGACGGCGAGGACCGGCTGGGCGTCCATGTCCTCGACCCATTCCAGGTATTCCAGCACTCCGAGCCCGTCCGTCGACCAGTAGCCCCAGGCGTCGTCCATGTGGCCAGGGCGCTCCCAAACTGGACCGATGGTCTTCTTCCAGTCGAACCGAGTGGCAATCGTGTTGCCCTCGACGAAGTTCCCGCCGGGGAAGCGCAGGAACTTCGGCTTCAGAGCGACCAGTTTCTCCATCAGGTCGATGCGCAGTCCGTTGGGACGGCTGTTGTAGGTGGGCGGGAAGAGGGAGACGTGCTGGAGCCAGAGGGTCTCGCCCGCGGCGGCGGCGTCGGCGGTGGTGACGGTCAGTTTCGCGTCACCGACCACGGGGGTGCCCGGACCGGTGCGCAGGGTGAGCTCGAAAGGACGGCCGGGGAACGCGGTGCCGACGTGGGGCACCTGTGCGGACGCGTACACCGTCGCGCCGTCCGCCGACTCGATGGTCACCGTGAGGGGCCCGATCCGGCGTGATGCCTTGGCGAACAGCCGGGCGGTGTACGTGGTTCGGGGCCGCACCGGTATTCCCCAGAAGCCGTCATTGGCCACCCCGGCCCGGTTTCCGGCCCCGGTGCTGCCCGGCAGCACGACCTTGAGGGAACGCTTGAGCGCGTCGTTGAGTGGAGTGGCGGTGTCGAGCGCGAGAGACGTCCCACCGACGGCGGACCAGTGGACCGGCGCGGTGTCGCTGGCCATCATCGAGCGGTTCTGCACCAGTTCGGCGTAGATACCTCCCTCGCCCGAGTGGTTGATGTCCTCGAACATCAGGCCGGGAAGGATGGGGGACACGGCGTGCGCGGGGTTGGCGACGTCCACGCTCAGCAGCGGTGTCGTGGTCTCCACCGGCACCCCGGCCAGCGCCGCGACCTGGTCGGAGGTGAGGACGGACGGGAACATCCACACGTCGTCGATCAGGCCGTGCCACTGGTCGACGTGCCCGCCGCCGTAGAGGGCGCGGCCGATGGCGGTGTCGCCGCTGCCGGCCCAGCCTGCCGTGTAGGCGGTTTCCCCTTCCAGCACGCCGTTGACGTAGAGGCGGTTGACGCCGGCTGAGGGGTCGCTGACGCCGACCAGATGGGTCCAGACGCCGATGGCGGGGGCAGAGGCGGCGGCCGCCACGGCGGCGTTTCCGGTGGCGTCCCCGTTCAGCCGGGCGAAGGCGAAGGTGCCGGTGTCGTCGCGCAGCCCCAGGTAGAAGGAGCTGACGACCTGGCCGTCGATGCTGACGGCGGTCTGGTAGCCGCCCGCCTGAGCGAGGTTGACCCACGCGGCCACCGAGAATGCCTTGGAGGTGTCGAGGGCCGGCCCGGACGCCGCGGCGTTGCCGCCTGCCGTGAGGCTCAGGCAGTGGGCGCCGACCTTGCCGGTGTCCCAGGTGGCCGCGCCCTGGAGGACCGCGGTGCGAGCGTTGCCCGAAGAGTCGGCGGCGGAGGTCCCGGAGCCCTCGTCGAAGGTCCAGTGAGCGGCTGCGGCGGGGAGGTCCGCGGCGGGGGCGTCCGCTGCCGCGCCGGAGCGCTCGGCGGCCCGGGCGGGAGCGGAGGCGGCGAAGGTCCCGGCAAGGGACGCGGCGCCAAGGGCGGCTGTGAGGACGGTCCTGCGGGGCAGCCCGGCTTCTGAAGACATGTGCGACGTTCCTTAACGAGAGACGAGTCGGTCAGGCAACTGGCGGGGTGGGGTGTGGCGGGGGAGGACCATGGCGAACGGGCATCCCGGGAAGAACATCCATCTGTTGTCCCGGGTGAAACCGCAGCGGCAGCCCTGACGCCGACGCCGACGCTGCCGCGGGAGAAACGGCCTGGGTGGCCCGTGCGGGCGTGGATGCCGGTGTTGGCGCGCGGCCGGATCCGGAGTCCGGTGTGGGCCTCCACCGTCGGCGAACGGCGGGCGTACTGCCCTCGGTGCCGCACTGCTCGCCGCCGCCGGCGGTGACCCGGTCGGTTCGGTCAGGGGGCGATGTTCCACTGCTGGCAGGCGTTGTCGAGCTGCTGCCACTGGCGGACCGCGGTGCCGTTGGCCGTTCCGCAGTTCGCGACGTCCAGCGCCATTCCGGTGTTGACGTTGGTGATGGTGTAGTGGCTGCCGGCCCTGGTGACGTCCCACTGCTGGCAGGTGTTGCCGAGCGAGGCCCACAACTGGGCGGCGGTGCCGTTGCTGTCCCCGCAGTTCTTGTCGTCCAGGACCGTGCCGCTGTTGAGGTTGGTGATGGTGTAGTGGCCGTTGCCCGCGCTCGCGAACTTCCACTGCTGGCAGGTGGTGCCGAGCGAGGACCAGATGTCGATGGAAGTCCCGTTGGCGGTACCGCAGTTCACCGCGTCCAGGACCTTGCCGGAGTTGGTGTTGGTCAGGCGGTAGGCGGTGCCGGTGACGGGGAAGGTGGCGGCCGGGGTGGTGTAGCCGACGGAGGTGACATTGGCCTGTACGGCGTTGTCGGCGGCGTCGGTCGGGTAGCCGGAGGTCATCACGCCTTCGAAGAAGGAGCCGTTGGAGCCGTTGCTGTCGTCACCGCCGGTGCCGAGGACGATGGCGCCCTCCATGTGCATCGGGGTGTATCCGCCGAGGTTGGGTAGGGCACCGTTGTACCAGGTGGTCAGAGAGCCCGACTGTGCGTTGCCGCCCTTGATGGCGTAGGTCGTCGTGCCGTTGTTCTTCTCCATGGCGGTGACGTACTCGCTGGAGTTGCCCTTGTTGTTCGTGTTCGAGCCGTTGCCGCCGGCGAACAGACCGTTCTCCAGGTCTGCCTGGACCCACGGCCCCGATCCCGAGCAGGGAGAGAACCAGCACTCCGTGCCGAAGTTGATCGCGTCCATGTGGCCGTTGCCGGTGTCGTTGGTGGACGTCTCGGCGTTGCCGTAGTCGAAGCAGCACCGGTGGTTCACGTGGTGGCCGCTGGTCACCATGTACGCGCCCTCCGGGGAGCCGCCGGTGGCGATGCCCGTGGTGCTGTTGTCGCGGTAGCCGACGCCGGCCGACACGAAGACGCCGTACGCCGCATGGCCGCCGACCGTGACCGGCAGGGCGTTGGCGATCGCGCCGACGTCCTGTCCGCCGTTGCCGCCCGGTCCCTCGATGGTCAGGTCGTTGTGGTGCGGGCTCTGGTCGTAGATCTTGGTGATGACACAGGTCGTGCCGGCGCAGAAGGAGTCCTGCGCCGCGGCGTTGGCGTAGCCGCCGGCGGTGAGTACGCCGATGTCGGCGGTGGCGGAGTCCGAGGCGCGCTTGACCTGGTAGAGAGCCCCGTTGTAGGAGGTGTAGAGCGCCCGCGTGGTGCTGTGCGCCGCGGCGCAGGGTGTCCCCGCGGAGGCGTAGATGTCGCACGGCAGGGACGAAGCGGCCTGAGCCGTCCCCGCGGTGCCGATGACTCCGGCCAGGATGCCGGCGAGCAGCGCGAGGACCGCGCCCACCACCCTCAGCCGGAGTCCTCTCAGGTGTCTGGCTTTCACTGTGAACCTCTTCCGTCGTGGGGGAACTGACGCCGGGCCGCGGAGCTGGCGCTGAACGCGACTCGCCAACAGCCCGACAGGGGAATGTGCGCGCTAACAATCAAGACCCTCGGATGCCCACACTCATCCGAGCTCCGTGGGGACGGGTACGACCGGACTGCGTGCTGTTCTTTTGGGAGCACTGCTGCCGAGCTGCGCCGTTCTCGGACAGCCGACGGTGATCGACCGGTCTCGCGACCCCATCTTTTTACGCTGGTGTGAACAGCAGGCAACACATGTTGAACAGTCAAGAGTGTGGAAACAAAGGTCATGTACTCCTTTGATTCCGATGCTCGGCCGTGGCGTAGCAGCGTGTTTCTGGTGACGTATGAGCAGGTCAGACGGTCCCGGGAGGGATGGCGGTGCTGTTAAGAATTCCGAAAGAGAGCGGCTGGAGTAATTGACCCCTTCAGAATGTGTGCGTTAACAATTCCCCACGGCGCGTCAGCTCCCACCGGAGAACGCACCCGATCCAGAACGTGATGACGCGTCAGGAGGTGGAGAGCATGGACGGGACTCGTGCACCGGTGATGGCGGACGTGGCCCGGATCGCGGGCGTCTCGCACCAAACCGTCTCACGGGTCCTCAACGACCATCCGAACGTGCGGCCCGCCACCCGGGACCGTGTGCTCGCGGCGGTCCGCGAACTCGGCTACCGCCCCAACGCCGCCGCCCGGACGCTGGCGACCCGACGCACCCGCACCCTGGGTGTGATCAGCTTCAACACCACGCTGTATGGCCCGGCCTGCATGCTCTACGGCATCGAACAGGCGGCCCGGCAGCACGAGTACTTCGTCACCGTGGCCGCCGTCGGTACGCTCGATCGGCGTTCGCTGCTGGACGCCGTCGACCGGCTTCGGGACCAGGGTGTCGAGGGAGTCATCGTCATCGCCCCGCAGACCTCCGCGGTCGGCGCACTGGCGAACGTACCGCCGGACGTGCCCCTGGTCGCGGTCGGCTGCGGCACCCACACCGCGCTGGCCTCGGTCGCCGTGGACAACGAGGCCGGTGCCGAACTCGCCACCAACTACCTGCTCGACCTCGGCCATCGCACGGTGCACCACCTGGTCGGGCCGCGTTCCTGGCTCGACGCGCAGGAGCGCGAGGCGGGATGGCGCAACGCCCTGGAAAAGCGGGGCGCCGCGGTGGCCGAGCCGCTGTTCGGCGGTGACTGGACGGCCCGCACCGGATATGAGCACGGTCAACGGATCGTCGCCGACACCGATGTCACCGCGGTGTTCTGCGCGAACGACCACATGGCGCTCGGCCTGCTGCGGGCGCTGCAACAGGCCGGGCACCGGGTGCCCGAGGACATCAGCGTCATCGGTTTCGACGACACGCCGGAGGCAGAGTACTTCGGCCCGTCACTGACCACCGTCCGCCAGGACTTCGACGAACTCGGCCGACGTGCCCTGCGTGCGCTGATCGAGATCGTCGGTGATCCCGACGCCGGGATTCCGGCGGCAAGCGAGACACCCCACATCGTCATCCCGCCCAGTTTGGTGGTGCGAACCTCGGCGACCCGCCCCAGACCCTGACCAAGTGACGCGCCAGCCGCACGAGATGCTCCGCGATGCCCGCCGGTCGCGACGGCTCCACCCCGGCCAAGGTGCCCACCCGATGGCCTTCAAGCTGCTCTGACTCGCCGTCAGGCACCCGTACCTCGCTGTCGCGCACGCGGCCCCACGGTCGGCTCCCACTCGCCGGCAACTGCCCGCTGCGCCACCTACCGCTCCCGAGCGGAACCACCACCCAACCACCCCCGGCCCCCTCCCAGGCACCGGCATGCCCATCGGCCGGGCCCGGCGGACGGGACCGCGATCCAGTCATCCCGAGTCACCCACATCCGTTCCCGGCCGTGGGCTCTCGCCCCCGACATGCCTAGAAGGGCGCTGATCACCAATGATTCGCACCAGACGAGCCCGCACCGTGGCCGCCGCGACCGCTGTGCTCATCTCGCTCACCGCTGCCGGCTGCTCCAAGAACGCGGGCGGCTCCGACTCCTCCAACTCGGCCGGCTCGAGCGCGGGCTCCAGCGCGGCCCCCGTCGCGCTGGCCGGTTCGGTCACCTTCAACCAGACGAACCTCGCCAAGCTCGACGCGGCGCTGAAGTCGGCGCTGGCCGGCAAGGATCTGTCCAAGGTCGACATCGCGATGGTCGTGAACGTGGCCGCCGACTACTGGAAGGCCGGTCAGGTCGGGTTCCTCAAGGGTTGCTCCGACCTCGGCATCGCGAAGAGCAAGTGCACGTACTTCGCCCCGCCCAACGGCAAGTTGACCGAGCAGAACTCGGAGCTGGAGACCCTGCGCTCGCAGGGTGTCACCGGCTACTCGATCTCGGCGATCGACCCGACGTCGGCCGCGGGAACCATCCACTCCGACGTGCAGAAGGGCATCAACGTCCTGGCGATCGACTCGCCGCTGCCCGGCACCGACGCCGCCTCGCTCTACCTCGGCACCCCGAACTACACCGCCGGATTCCAGGCGGGCACCGCGATGAAGCAGGTGCTCGGCGGCAAGGGCAAGGTGGCGATCCTGGTCGGCTCGCTCACCGCGTCGAACGCCACCCAGCGCATCGCGGGCTTCGAGGCCGCGCTCAAGGGCACCAAGATCACGGTCGCCCAGAAGGTCAACGACAACCTCCAGGCCAGCACCGCGACCTCCGACGCCGAGACCATCCTGGCCAACAACCCCGACGTCAACGGCCTTTACGGCGTCTTCTCCTACGACGGTCCCGCGCTGGCGCAGGCGGTGACCTCGGCGGGCAGGACGTCTTCGGTGCACATCGTGTCGGACGACTCCGACGCCCAGACCCTGAAGTTCATTCAGTCCGGCGTCATCTCCGGCACCGTGGTGCAGATGCCGTACCAGCAGGGCTACACCGGGGCGTACCTCCTGGCCGCGGAGAAGGTGCTGGGCAAAGCCAAGACGATGGAGATCGTCAAGCCCTACCTGGAGAAGGACGGCTCGACCCTGAGCTCCGGCGTGGGCCTGGTCACCAAGTCCGACCTGAGCGCGTACCAGTCCCTCCAGTCGAAGCTCGGGATCGGCTGAGCATGACGGCCACGAAGAACGCCCCGGGCCGCGCGATCACGGCGCGGCTGCGGGGAGTGCACAAGTCCTACGGACCGGTGCGGGTCCTCGACCTGCCGGAACTCGACCTCTACGCCGGCCAGGTGATCGGCGTGGTCGGCGAGAACGGCGCCGGGAAGTCCACGCTGATGGGCACACTGGCCGGATCGGTCCACCGGGACGGCGGCGAGATCCTGATCGACGGCGAGCCCCTCGTCGCGGGGTCCACCGAGGCCGCGGGGCAACTCGGTATCGCCATGGTCTCCCAGGAGTTCCCTCTGGTCGGACAGCTCTCGGTGGCGGAGAACCTGCTGCTGGGCCGCCGTCCGCGGAAGTCGAAGCGGCGGTTCCTGGTGGACAGTGCCGCACAGCGGGCCGAGGCCGAGGCGATGCTGACGGAGATCGGTCTGTCCGCGGAGACGATCGCGGTGAGCCGGGAGGTGCGCACCCTTCCGGTGCCGACGCGGCAGATGATCGAGATCGCCAAGGCCTGGGGCCGCGAGCCCAAGCTGCTGATCCTTGACGAGCCGACCTCCTCCCTGGGCCCGGTCGAGGCCGAGATGGTGCTGGGCCTGGCCCGGCAACTGGCCGAACGCGGCGGCACGGTGCTGTTCATCGGGCACCGTCTCGACGAGGTGCGGGACATCAGCGACCGCGTCCTGGTGCTGCGCAACGGCAGGCTGGTCGCCGACCTCGAACCGGCTCAGGCCACCGAGGAACGGCTGATCCGGGAGATGGTCGGCGGCGAGGTCACGCAGGGCGAGCCGAAGGCGCCGGCGGCGAGCCCGGTCCTGCTGCAGGTCGAGGGCCTGACCGCGGACGGTCTCGGCCCCGTCGACCTGGAGGTGCGCGAGGGCGAGATCCTGGGCGTGGCCGGACTGATGGGCTCGGGCCGCAGTCGCCTCGTCCACACGATCGCCGGCGCGCAGCCCTCGACGGGCGGCCGGATGCGGCTGGGCGGCGAGCCCTACCAGCCGCGGGGCGCGGGTGACGGCGTGGCGGCCGGGATCGCGCTGATTCCCGAGGACCGCAAGGAGCAGTCGCTGGTGCTGTTCGCGTCCATCCGGTCGAACGTCGTCGTCTCGGTGCTCAAGCGGATCAGCACCCGGGGCCTGCTCGGCCCGGGGCGGGAACGCGCCGAGGCACGGAAGATCACCGAGAACGTCAACGTGCGGATGCAGTCGGTGGAGCAGCCGATCGGCTCGCTGTCCGGCGGCAACCAGCAGCGCGCCATCTTCGGCCGCGCCTTCGCCGCCGAACCGCGTCTGCTGCTGCTCGACGAGCCGACCCGCGGCGTGGACGTGGGCGCCAAGGCGGAGATCTACAAGCTGATCGACCGTGCGGCCGATCAGGGCATGGCGCTGGTGGTCGCCTCCTCCGAACTGGAGGAGCTGCTGTGGATCTGCCATCGCATCGCCGTGATGAACCACGGGCGGGTCGTCACGGTCCTCGACCGGGCCGATGCCACCAAGGAACGGATCATGACGGCCGCGGCCGGAACGTCCCCCCTCACCCAGCCGACGCCCGACCAGCCGACGCCCGACCAAGAACAGCTGACGAACGGAGCCACAGCATGAGCGCGCAGAGCACGCTCGCACCCGACGAGGTCGTGCCACGTTCCCGCCCGGCCGTATCCAGCCTCGCCCGCAAGCTCGCGGCCTCCCCGGAGGCCGGCGTGATCATCGCCTGCGTGCTGGTGTTCGCCGGGATCGCGGCCAACGCGGACACGTACACCGCGGTGGGCAACCTCCAGGTGATGGGCCGTGACCTGTCGCAGGTCGGCATCCTGGCGATCGGCGAGTCGCTGGTCATCCTGACCGGTGGCATCGACCTCTCGGTGGGCGCGCTGGCCGGTCTGGCCGGCATCCTGGCCGCCTGGATGAACGTGAACGAGGGCCTGCCCGCGCCCCTCGCCATGCTGCTCACGCTCGTGATCTGCGGCGGGGTCGGCCTCTGGCACGGCGTCATGGTCACGCGCCTGAACGTGCCGCCCTTCGTGATCACCCTGGTCACCTACACCGTCGCCCAGGGCCTGGCACTCGCGATCACCAGTGGCTCGCCGATCAACAACCTGGACCCGATGTTCAGCAACCTGAGCCAGTACTACATCGGCCAAGTGCCGGTTCCCGCACTGTTCTTCGTGGGAGCGGCCGCCATCGCCTGGTTCGTGCTGGAGCGCACCTACGTGGGCCGTCAGATCTACGCGGTCGGTGGCAACAAGGAGGCCGCCCGGCTGGCCGGCATCCCGACCGCCCGTCGGATCACGTCCACCTACGTCGCCAGCGCCGCGCTGGCCGGTGTGGTCGGCATCATGGTGATCGGCCGGATGAACGTGGCCGACCCGTCGGTCGGCGCCGGCTGGGAACTGACCGCGATCGCCGCCGCGGTGGTCGGCGGCATGTCGCTCTCCGGCGGCGAGGGGCGTATCGCCGGCATCGCGGCCGGCGCGATCCTGCTGGAGTTCATCACCAACGGCCTGCTCGCGCTCAAGGTCAGCCCGTACGACCAGCAGGTGGTGCAGGGAGCGGTTCTCGGCGTCGCCATCCTGCTCGACCGGGTGCGCGCCCGCTACTTCGGCAGGAGCCGCAGCTAGCACCTCCGTCGACTCCGCCGATCCGGACGCGGATGCCGCCTCGGCGCCCTCAGGAGATCGAACAGTGATCGATATATCGAATACGTCAATGTGAGGAGGCTGATGGTGAACGCCGGAGACGAGACAGCCGGGAACCCGGAACCCTGCGTCGTAGGAGTCGACTTCGGGACGCTGTCCGGCCGGGCCGTGGTGGTCCGCGTACGGGACGGCGCGGAGTTGGGGACCGCCGAGCACGGATACCGGCACGCGGTCCTGAACCGAGAGCTGCCGGACGGTACCCGGCTGCCCCCGGACTGGGCCCTCCAGGTGCCGTCGGACTACGTCGACGTGCTGCGCCACGCGGTGCCGGCGGCGCTCGCAACCGCCGGTGTGCGGCCGGAGCAGGTCATCGGCATCGGCACGGACTTCACCGCGTGCACGATGCTGCCGGTGCTCGCGGACGGCACGCCGCTGTGCGAGCTTCCCGGCCTCTCCGGCCGCCCGCACGCCTATGTCAAGCTGTGGCGCCACCACGCGGCCCAGGCGCAGGCCGACCGGATCACCGCACTGGCCGCGGAGCGGAAGGAGGCGTGGCTGGAGCGGTACGGCGGGAAGATCTCCTCGGAGTGGGAGTTCGCCAAGGCCCTGCAGATGCTGGAGGAGGACGCCGAGATCTACCACCGCATGGAGCGGTGGGTGGAGGCGGCGGACTGGATCGTCTGGCGGCTGTGCGGCACGTACCTGCGCAATGCCTGCACCGCCGGTTACAAAGGCCAGCTCCAGGACGGCGTCTATCCCTCCCGTGCCTACCTGGAATCACTCAACCCCGGCTTCGCCGACTTCGTGACGGAGAAACTGGAGCACCCGATCGGCGAGTTGGGCGCGAAGGCGGGGCGCTTGACGGCCGAGGCGGCGGCGTGGACAGGCCTGCCCGAGGGCATCGCGGTGTGCGTGGGCAACGTCGACGCCCATGTGACGGCGCCCGCGGCGGGGGCGGTGGAACCGGGGCAGATGGTGGCCATCATGGGCACGTCGACCTGTCATGTCATGAGCTCCGACCAGCAGGGCGCGGTGCCGGGCATGTGCGGTGTCGTCGACGGCGGCATCCTGCCGGGCCTGTGGGGGTACGAGGCCGGTCAGAGCGGCGTCGGCGACATCTTCGGCTGGTTCGTACGCAACGGCTTCCCCGCGTCGTACGCCGAAGAGGCCGCCGCACTCGGGCGCGATGCGCACGAACACCTCACCGCCCTCGCCGCCGAGCAGAAGGTCGGCGAGCACGGCCTGATCGCCCTTGACTGGCACAGCGGCAACCGCTCCGTGCTGGTCGACCACGACCTGAGCGGCGTCCTGGTGGGGCTGACGTTGTCCACCCGCCCGGAGGACGTCTACCGGGCACTGCTGGAGGCCACCGCCTTCGGCACCCGCACCATCATCGAGGCCTTCGAGACGGCGGGCGTACCGGTACGCGAGTTGATCATCGCCGGCGGGCTGACGAAGAACGCGCTGCTGATGCAGATCTACGCGGATGTCACCCGCCGTCCCCTCGGCGTCATCGGCTCCACACAGGGTCCCGCTCTCGGCGCGGCCATGCACGCCGCGGTGGCGGCCGGGGCGTACTCCGACATCCAGGCCGCTGCCGGGTCCATGGGCAAGTCCGACCGGGGCGTGTACCAGCCGGACCCGGACCGCGCCGCGGCCTACGACCGGCTGTACGCCGAGTACCGGCTCCTGCACGACTACTTCGGCCGCGGCACCAACGAGGTCATGCACCGCCTGCGCCGCCTCCGCGCCGAGGCGTCCGCCTGAGCGGCGCTCCCTCCGCTCGCTGAACATCTGCCCTTGAAAGGAACGCTCATGGAGACCAGCGCCACGCCCTACCCGAACCACGAGATCTGGTTTCTCACCGGAAGCCAGGGCCTGTACGGCGACGACATCCTGCAACAGGTCGCCCATCAGTCCAGGAGCATCTCGGAGATCCTCGGCGGCCCCGGCAAGATCCCGGTGAGGATCGTCTGGAAGCCGGTCCTCACCGACGCCGAGTCGATCCGGCGGCTGTGCCAGGAGGCGAGTGCCTCCGACGCCTGCGTGGGCGTGATCGTGTGGATGCACACCTTCTCACCCGCCAAGATGTGGATCGCCGGACTCAGCGCCCTGGACCGGCCCCTCCTGCATCTGCACACCCAGTACAACCTGTCGCTGCCCTGGTCGAGCATCGACATGGACTTCATGAACCTCAACCAGGCCGCCCACGGCGACCGCGAGTTCGCCCACATCGAGTCCCGGCTCGGCATCGACCGCAAGATCGTCGCCGGCCACGTCACCGACCCGAGAGTCGTCCGGCGCATCGCGGCCTGGGCGCGGGCCGCCGCCGGCCGCCAGGCCTCGCGCACCCTGCGGCTCGCCCGCTTCGGCGACAACATGCGCGATGTCGCCGTGACCGAGGGCGACAAGGTCGAAGCCCAGATACGGTTCGGCTTCTCCGTCAACACCTACGCCGTCAACGACCTGGTCGCCGTCGTGGACCAGGTCGAGGACAAGGCGGCCACCGAACTCGCCGCCGAGTACGTCGAGTCGTACGACGTCGTCCCGGCCCTGCGCCCCGGCGGCATCCGCCATGACTCACTCCTCTACGCGGCCCGCCAGGAACTCGGCCTGCGCGCCTTCCTGACGGAGGGCGGCTTCACCGCCTTCACCACCAACTTCGAGGACCTCGGCGGGCTGCGCCAGCTGCCCGGCCTGGCCGTCCAGCGCCTGATGGCCGACGGCTACGGCTTCGGCGGCGAAGGCGACTGGAAGACCTCCGCACTGCTGCGCACCATGAAGGTCATGGGCCTCGAACAGCCTGGCGGCACCACCTTCATGGAGGACTACACCTACCACCTCGGCCCCGGCACGCCCCGCATCCTCGGCGCCCACATGCTGGAGGTCTGCCCCTCGGTCGCGGGCGCCCGCCCCCGCTGCGAGATCCACCCCCTGTCCATCGGCGGCCGTGAAGACCCGGTCCGCCTGGTCTTCGACGCCGCCCCCGGTCCCGCCCTCGTCGTCGGCCTCTCCGACCTCGGCGACCGGTTCCGGCTCACCGCCAACGCCGTCGACGTCATCACCCCCAGCGAACCACTGCGCCGGCTGCCGGTGGCCAGGGCCGTGTGGAAGCCGCGCCCGTCGCTGGCGGAGTCCGCCGAGAGCTGGCTGCTCACCGGCGCTCCGCACCACACCGTGCTCAGCTCGGCCGTGGACAGGGAGACCCTGACGGACTTCGCCGCGATGACCGGCGTCGAACTGCTCACCATCGACGAGGAGACCGACATCGAGCAGCTCGCCAAGGAAATCCGCTGGAACGCCGCGTACCACCGCCTCGCCCAGGCCCTGTGACGCCCACATCCCCCACGCAAGGAGAACGAGCGATGACCGTGCGAGTCCGCGACGGCCTGCGGCAAGAGATACTGGATGCGAACCTCGCCATCCCGCAGGTTGGCCTCGCGACCCTGACCTGGGGCAACGTGAGCGGAGTCGACCGTGAGGCAGGGGTGTTCGTCATCAAGCCGTCCGGCGTCCCCTACGAGGACCTCGCCCTCGACCACCTGGTGACGGTTCGCCTGGCCGACGGCGCTGTCGTCGACGGCGACCTCCGCCCCTCCACCGACACCGAGACCCACCGCTGCCTGTACCTGGCGTTCCCGTCCATCGGCGGCGTCACCCACACCCACTCCACCCACGCGGTCGCCTTCGCCCAGGCCCGCCGCGAGATCCCCGTCCTGGGCACCACCCACGCCGACACCTTCAACGGCCCCGTCCCCTGCACCCCCGACCTCACCGCCGAGCAGTGCGCGAAGGACTACGAGTACAACACCGGCCGCATCATCGTGGACATGCTCGAGGAGGACGACCAGAAAGCCGTCGAGGTCCCCGGCGCCCTCGTCGCGGGCCACGGCCCCTTCACCTGGGGCACCACAGCCCGCACATCCCTCGAACACGCCATCATCTGCGAGGCCGTCGCCGACATCGCCCTCCACACCCTCAGCCTCGCCCCGACCGCCCCACCGCCCCGCCACCTGCTCGACCGCCACTACACCCGCAAGCACGGCCCGGACGCCTACTACGGCAACCCGGACATGACAGCGGCCTCCAGCTGAGCGAAAGGCGCCTGAGGGGTGAAAACCCAGGTCAGGCGCCTTTTTTCGTGCGTCTAGAAGAAGCCCAGCTTCTTCGGCGAGTACGACACCAGCAGATTCTTCGTCTGCTGGTAGTGCTCCAGCATCATCTTGTGCGTCTCCCGCCCGATCCCGGACTGCTTGTACCCACCGAACGCCGCGTGCGCCGGGTAGGTGTGGTAGCAGTTCGTCCAGACGCGGCCCGCCTGGATCGCGCGGCCGGCCCGGTAGGCGGTGTTGATGTCGCGGGTCCACACGCCGGCGCCGAGGCCGTAGAGGGTGTCGTTGGCGATCTTGATCGCGTCGTCGAAGTCGTCGAAGGACGTCACGGACACGACCGGTCCGAAGATCTCTTCTTGGAAGATCCGCATCCGGTTGTCGCCCTCGAAGATGGTCGGCTGGACGTAGTAGCCGCCCTTCAACTCGCCGTCGTACTCGACGCGTTCGCCGCCCGTGAGGATCCTCGCGCCCTCCTGGCGACCGATGTCCAGATAGGAGAGGATCTTCTCCAGCTGGTCGTTGGAGGCCTGCGCGCCGATCATCGTGTCGGTGTCCAGGGGATGGCCCGCCGTGATCTGCTCGGTGCGGGCGACGGCCGCCTCCAGGAACTCGGCGTAGTGACCGCGCTGGACGAGCGCTCGGGACGGGCAGGTGCACACCTCGCCCTGGTTGAGAGCGAACATCGTGAAGCCTTCGAGGGCCTTGTCACGGAAATCGTCGTGGTGCGCCCATACGTCGTCGAAGAAGATGTTCGGCGACTTGCCACCGAGTTCCAGCGTGACCGGCTTGATGTTCTCGGAGGCGTACTGCATGATCAGCCGCCCCGTCGTCGTTTCGCCCGTGAACGCCACCTTCGCCACCCGCGGGCTCGACGCGAGCGGCTTGCCCGCCTCCACGCCGAAGCCGTTGACGATGTTCACCACGCCCGGCGGCAGCAGGTCCGCGATCAGGCTCATCCAGTAGTGGATGGAGGCCGGGGTCTGCTCGGCGGGCTTGATGACGACCGCGTTGCCCGCGGCGAGCGCTGGGGCGAGCTTCCAAGTCGCCATGAGAATGGGGAAGTTCCAGGGGATGATCTGCGCTACGACGCCCAGCGGTTCATGGAAGTGGTACGCCACCGTGTCGTCGTCGAGCTCTCCCAGCGAGCCCTCCTGAGAACGGATCGCGCCCGCGAAGTAGCGGAAGTGGTCGATGGCGAGCGGGATGTCGGCGGCGAGGGTCTCGCGGACCGGCTTGCCGTTCTCCCAGCTCTCGGCGACCGCCAGCGGCTCCAGATGCGCCGCCATACGGTCGGCGATCTTGAGCAGGATGTCGGACCGCTCGGTCACCGACGTGCGGCCCCAGGAAGGAGCGGCCGCGTGCGCCGCGTCGAGCGCCCGCTCCACGTCCTCCGCGGTGCCGCGCGCGACCTCCGTGAACGGCTGCCCGTTCACCGGCGAGGGGTTCTCGAAGTACTGCCCGCGGATCGGCGGCACCCACTCGCCACCGATGAAGTGGTCGTAGCGCGCCTGGTAGGAGACGATCGCGCCCTCTGTGCCGGGCGCCGTGTAACGGGTCATGGTGCTGTGCCTCCCGGAGCTGCGCTGCCCGCCGTTGGGCAGCTCTCGGCGCGAGGGTAGGGACGGGGACGTTGCGAGTACGTTGCGTGGCCTGTGCTGAGGTGAGGCGCCACGAATGGCGTCCGGTCAGCGGGCAGCCCCGCGCGGCCGGTCGGCGCGTGGCCGGTCGGCCGGTGCCGACAGCTCCGACTCCAGCGCGGCCAGCCGCGAGCGGACCGCGGCGGTCGGGCGTACGGCGGCCAGCGCACGCCAGACGTCGAGGTCGTCCTCGCCCCACGCCGCGTGTGCCCAGTCGGCCAGCAGGTCGGGGTCGCCGCGGGTGATCAGCGCCGTCCGGAGGCCGTCGGCCAGCCGGTGCCTCAGCCGCACCACCGCCGGTGCCTGCGAGGCGGGCAGCAGCGGGCCGGCATACGCCGTCACCGCCGCGGTGACCGCACCGGTCTCCAGGCGCCGCTCGACGACGGCGACGTCGGACTCGACCGGCATGGTCAGCCGGTAGGGCCGCGAGGCCAGGAGCCCGGGGCCGAGAAGTCTGCGCAGCCGGGCCAGTTCGGCGCGCAGGGTCACCGGTGTCACCGACTCGTCCTCGTACAGCGCGCACAGCAGCTCGTCGCCGGTCAGCCCCTCCGGATGGCGGGCCAGCAGCACCAGGATCTCGCTGTGCCGACGGCTGAGCCGGAGCCGGCGACCTCCCGAGACGAGCAGTGCCTCATCGCGGCCCAGCGCGGTCAACTCGGGTGTGTCGGCGGCCGGCTGCCCCTCGGGGAGCAGGGCCAGCTGGGACTCGGCGGCCCGAGCGACCGCTTGGACGAAGCCCAGGCTGTGCGGATGCGCGAGCCCGTCCCCGCCCGTGATGTCCACCGCGCCCAGCACCCGCCCGGTGCGCGGATCGTGCACCGGAGCCGCCGCACAGGTCCAGGGCTGCACCCGCCGGATGAAGTGTTCGGCGGCGAAGACCTGCACCGGACGGTCGACGGCGACAGCCGTGCCCGGCGCATTCGTGCCGACCGCGGTCTCCGCCCAGCGCGCGCCGGGCACGAAGTTCATCCGGTCCGCCCGTCGCCGGGTCGTCGGATGGCCCTCGACCCACAGCAGCCTGCCGCGGGCGTCGCACACCGCGAGCAGATGCTCGCCGTCGGCCGCGAACGTGCCCATGAGCTCCCGGAACAGCGGCATCACCCGTGCCAGTGGATGCTCGGCCCGATAGGAACCGAGGTCACCGTCCGCGAGCTCCACCCTTGCCGTGCCGTCGGGCCCGACCCCCGCCCGCACGGAACGCCGCCATGAGTCGGCCACCACCGCACGCACCGGCCGCGGCACCGTGCCCGCCTCGGTGAACGTCTCATGCGCGCGACGCAGCA
Source organism: Streptomyces sp. DG2A-72 (assembly GCF_030499575.1). Lineage (NCBI taxonomy): Bacteria > Bacillati > Actinomycetota > Actinomycetes > Kitasatosporales > Streptomycetaceae > Streptomyces > Streptomyces sp. DG2A-72. The sequence goes on along the minus strand of NZ_JASTLC010000001.1, from coordinate 1,180,367 downwards.
TCCGCACACGCTCGGCAGGGTCGGCCCCCGGCTCCAGGGCCACCCATGGATCGGTCAACTCGGCCTCCCGGACGGCGATGCGGCTGGGGACATCGTCACTCCGGGTGCGGGCGTGGACAACCACTTCGACCGGGGCCACCCGAACGAGGGGTGTGGTTCTTGGTCAGGCTCGGTCGATCGTTCTCAGGTCAGGCTCGGTCGAACAGTCTCAGGTCAGGCTCGATCGACCAGTCTCAGATAGCGCGCCCAGTCCCAGTTCGGCCCGGGATCGGTGTGATCCGTGCCCGGCACCTCGTGGTGCCCGATGATGTGCGCGCGGTCTCTCGGGATGCCGTGTCTGGTGCAGATCGCCGCGGTGAGTGCGGCCGACTCCTCGTACATCACGTCGGTGAAGTAGGCGGGCCGGTCCACCCAGCCCTCGTGCTCGATGCCGATGCTGCTCGTGTTGTACTCCCAGTTTCCCGCGTGCCAGGCGATGTCGGACTCCCGGACGCACTGCGCCACATGACCGTCGGCCGAGCGGACGACGTAGTGCGCGGACACCTCCTTCTTCGGGTTCTGGAAGATGGACAGGGTGGTGGTGAAGGTCGCCTGCGTGACATGGATGATCACGCGGTCGACCACTCGGTCCGTAGCCGGTTCTGCCGCCGTGTAGTTGGAGCCGTTCGCCGGCTGCCACTCGGCCGACGGGTGGTCGACGGCCTGGACGCGCGCTCCGGCCCGCGCGTCGGGGAGCAGCGCGTACGGTACGGCGGCCAGGGCGGCGCCCTTCAGCAGCCGGCGTCTCGTGGGGAGTGGTCTTGCCCGTTCCATGGGGGCGGTGCCTTTCGGTGGTCAGGAAGTCTTGCTCAGTTCCGCAGGGTTGCTGCCGTCTCCCGCAGCCGTGCATGCACGCCGCGATGAGTCTCGCGCGCGGGCAGCCACTGCTTGCGGAGCTTGGCCACGCAGGTGTAGTTGGTGTCGCACACATTGGCCAACGGCGACTCGACGCACTGGGTTGCGAATTGGTACGCGTCCAGCTCACTGAAGCCGTAGTCGCGCACCAGCCACCGCACCAGGTCGAGCTGGGATATCCGGAACGCGTCCTCCAGCGGGCGCGCCGAGCCCGTCGAGATGATGTGGGTGTCCGACTCGATGCGCGGCCAGGGCGTGGCGAGTCCCTTGAGTAGCTCGACGATCACCACCGTGTTCATCGCGCACTCGACGGCGACTCCGCAGGTCTCGCCCTCGCCCTGCCGGGCGTGGCCGTCTCCGAGGCTGAGCAGAGCGCACTCGACGTTCACCCCCAGGTAGCAGGTGACGCCGGCCCTCATCTCGGGTGTGTCCATATGTTGCCGCCGTGCGCGTCGGGTACCAGGGCCGAGCGCACCTCCAGGTTGGCGGGAGCCACGCCCACGGTGCCGTGCATCGGGTCGAGGGTCAGTTCGGCCTCGATGTCGCTGTCGTGCGCCCGGAACAGGGCCGTACGGCGGGTCCGGTCGAGTTGCCAGATCCAGACCGTCTCCGCGCACGGCGACGGTGTCGCCCGGCTCGGCGCCCTCGATGTGGAAGGGGCCGGTCTGCGGGTTGAGGAACGGGAACTCGCACACCTGCGTCACCAGGTCCTTCTCTGACCGCACGCGTCCGGCGAAGCAGTCCTCCGTGTAGAGATCGAGGACCGTGCCCGGCGCGATCCGGGCCACGGGTGGCACTCCGCCGAACGTCCAGGCGTACTCGCCCGGTTCGGGGCGCACGGTCAGAATCCGGGGGTCGCTCATCGCTGCACAGCTCCGTTCTGGCGGAAGGTCGGTGGGGGAGGGTTCGGTTCGCGGTGGACACGCGGTTACGGCTCTGCGCTCCGGACGCCGCCCCGACACGACGGCTGCGCCCCGCGTGGATCACGTTACGGCCCAGGCGGGGTGGGCAGAAGTGCGCTCCATATATCCGTGGACGGCTGCGGAATTGTGGACAACTCGCTCACTCGGACGAGTGAAGTCGCGCTGTGATCAGGCACGTTGGGACGGCCGCGGCTGGGGGCATCCGTCGATCAGGCGCGTTCGGCCACGGCCGCCGGATCGTCGAGCACCGCCCGTACGACGGAGTGCGCGGCACCCAGCAACGGCCCCTCGGGACCCAGTCGCGACACGGTCACCGGACATGCGGGCCCCGCTGTCCGGCGTGCCAACTCGGCTTCCAGCGAAGGCAGCAGCCACGGTGCGAGCCCGGCCAGCGCGCCGCCCAGCACCACGCCCTCGGGGTCCAGCAGATTGACGGCCCCGGTCAGCGCGATGCCGAGCGCTTCTCCCGCGTCGCGCAGCGCACGTCGTACGTCCGGGTCGCCGTCCGCCGCGCGCCCCGCGAGCAGCCCGACGCGGTCCTCGCCCGGCTCCAGACCGGCCGCTCGCAGCACCGCCTCCTCCCCGGCGTACTGCTCCAGGCACCCGCGGCCCCCGCACGGACACGCCGGTCCGTCCGGACGGACCGGCACATGCCCCAGCTCGCCCGCGAACCCCCGCGTCCCGCGTAGCAGTTGCCCGTCCACGACGACCGCCGCGCCGATGCCGATCTCGGCGGACACATGCAGGAAGTCGCTCGGGGTGCCTTCGCCGAGCCGGAGTTCGGCGAGCGCGCCGAAGTTGGCCTCGTTGCCGACGGTCAGCGGGAGGTCCGCGGGCAGCAGGGCGCCGAGGTCCGTGTCGTGCCAGTCGAGGTTCGGGGCGCGTACGACCGTTCGCGCGTCGCGCGCCACCAGGCCCGGTACGGCCACGGCGAGTCCGGCCGGCCACAGGCCCTCGCGCTCGGTCTCGGCGACGATCCGGCCCACCAGCTCGGTGAGCTCCTCGATCACCGGTCGGGGCGAGCGCCCACGGTTCGTGCCGTACCGCACGGCCCGCGCTCGCACCTCTCCCCGCAGATCGACCGCGCACACCGCGAGGTGATCCACGCCGACCTCCGCGCCGATCCCCGCCGGCCCGTGTGCGCTGACGGCGAGCGCCGAGCCGGGCCGTCCCACCCGGCCGGGCCGCTCGGGGCCCAGCTCCTCCAGCAGTCCCGAGCGGATCAGCTCGTCGACGAGGGTCGACACCGCGGCACGGGTCAGCCCGATGCGCGAGGCGACGGCGGCACGGGAAAGCGGCCCCTCGGCACTGACGGTGTGCATCACCCGGGCGAGGTTGCGCCGGCGCATGCCCTGTTGTGTGTCCGGCAGTGCGCGCCCGGTTCCTCCCGGGCGGGCCTCGTGCAGCGGTGCGGTCATGCCCCCGTCGTCCTCAGTGGTTTTCCGCGCTCCGCTCGAGCAGCGGGGCCGCGTCGGAGAGTACCCCGGAGATCCTGGCCAGGGTCGCCTCGTCCCGCTCCACCGCGTCCAGCACCGGACCCTCGGCGGTACGCCAGCGCCGGGCCACCGCGGCCGGATCCTCGCCGGTCAGCAGGCCGGCAGCCTGCGCGGCGGCGCCGAGCGCGACCAGTTCCTTGGCCTCGGGCACCTGCACGGGGCGCCCCGACAGCCGTCGTACGGTCTGCTGCCATGCCGTGCCCCGGGCGCCGCCGCCGATCAGCAGCAGCGGGGCCGACCGGTCCGCATCCTCGTCGTCTTCGTCGAGGACCAGGTCGAGCGCGCCCAGCAGCGCGTGGACGGCGCCGTCGTAGGCGGCCTGGAGGAGCTGGCCCGCGGTGGTGTCATGGCGCAGGCCGTGCAGCAGGCCGGAGGCGTGGGGGAGGGCGGGCGTGCGTTCGCCGTCCAGGTAGGGCAGCAGGGTGATGCCGGTGGCGGGTTCCACGGCCTCGCGGTCGAGGCCCAGCAGGGAGGCGACGCGGTCGACGGCGAGCGTGCAGTTCAGGGTGCAGGCCAGCGGCAGCCAGTCGCCGTGCGCGTCGGCGAAGCCGGCCACGGTTCCGGTCGGGTCGGTGGGGCGCCGCTTCGACACCGCGTACACCGTGCCCGAGGTGCCCAGGCTCAGCACCGGGGTGCCGGGACGCAGCCCGAGGCCCAGCGCGGCGGCGGCGTTGTCGCCGGTGCCCGGGGCGACCAGGGTGCCCTTGGAGAACGGCAGGTCATGGCTGTCGCGCACGGTGCCCGCGACCTCGCCGGGCCGCACCACGCGGGGCAGGAGGGCGGGGTCCAGCCCGACGTGCGCGAGGATCTCCGCGTCGTACGCCTCGGTCCCGGACGCCCACCAGCCCGTCCCGGACGCGTCGCCGCGGTCGGTCGTGCCCTGCCCGGTGAGGCGTTCGGTGAGGTAGTCGTGGGGGAGGCGTACGGCCTTGGTGGCGCGGACCGCGTCCGGCTCGTGCTCGGCCAGCCAGGCCCACTTCGTGACCGTGAAGGACGGTGCGGGGACGAGCCCGGTGCGCTCGGCCCAGACTTTCGCGCCGCCCAGCTCCTCGGTCAGCCGGCGCGCCTGCGGCGCCGAGCGCACGTCGTTCCACAGCAGGGCGGGGCGTACCGGATCGCCCTGGGCGTCCAGCGTGACGAGCCCGTGCTGCTGGCCGCCGATCGACACCGCCGCGGCCTCGTGCGCCGCGTCACCGCACTGGCGCAGGGCCTCGCACAGGGCTTCCCACCACTGGCGCGGATCGCTCTCCCGGCCCGCCCCGGAGGACACGGTGTGCGGCGCCTGGCCGCTCGCGACGACCTCACCGGTGGACACGTCGACGACCAGTGCCTTGGTGGACTGGGTGGACGTGTCCACGCCGACGACGAGCGGACCCTCGGCTGCTGACATCGGGCTCTCCCTTTTCTGCGGTCATGCGTGGCTCATGCGTGACTCATGTCTGGCTCATGCCTGACGAAAGACACCTTGTCTCTTCCCAGAGATGCCTCCGCATACTAATTTGTAAAGCGCCATGACGAAATAGTCGTGAGCGACAGTCGCAAGCGAGCAAGGGAGCCGCGGCATGAACTACCAGCCCACCCCCGAGGACAGGTTCACCTTCGGCCTGTGGACCGTCGGCTGGCAGGGAAGGGACCCGTTCGGCGACGCCACGCGGCGCGCCCTCGACCCGGTCGAGTCGGTGCAGCGCCTGGCCGAGCTCGGCGCCTACGGCGTGACCTTCCACGACGACGACCTGATCCCCTTCGGGTCCTCGGACACCGAGCGTGAGTCCCACATCAAGCGCTTCCGTCAGGCGCTCGACACCACCGGCATGACCGTGCCGATGGCCACGACGAACCTCTTCACGCACCCCGTCTTCAAGGACGGCGCCTTCACGGCGAACGACCGTGACGTGCGGCGCTACGCCCTGCGCAAGACGATCCGCAACATCGACCTGGCGGTCGAGCTCGGGGCCAAGACCTACGTCGCCTGGGGCGGCCGGGAGGGTGCCGAGTCCGGCGCCGCCAAGGACGTACGCGTCGCTCTGGACCGTATGAAGGAGGCCTTCGACCTCCTCGGCGAGTACGTCACCTCCCAGGGCTACGACCTGAAGTTCGCGATCGAGCCCAAGCCGAACGAGCCGCGCGGCGACATCCTGCTGCCCACCGTCGGCCACGCTCTGGCGTTCATCGAGCGCCTGGAGCGCCCCGAGCTGTACGGCGTGAACCCCGAGGTCGGCCATGAGCAGATGGCCGGGCTGAACTTCCCGCACGGCATCGCGCAGGCCCTGTGGGCGGGCAAGCTCTTCCACATCGACCTCAACGGCCAGTCCGGCATCAAGTACGACCAGGACCTGCGCTTCGGCGCCGGCGATCTGCGCTCCGCGTTCTGGCTGGTCGACCTCCTGGAGAGCGCCGGTTACGCCGGACCCCGCCACTTCGACTTCAAGCCGCCGCGGACCGAGGACCTGGACGGCGTGTGGGCGTCGGCCGCGGGCTGCATGCGCAACTACCTCATCCTGAAGGAGCGTGCAGCCGCCTTCCGTGCCGACCCGGAGGTCCAGGAGGCTCTGCGCGCCTCGCGACTGGACGAGCTGGCGCAGCCCACGGCTGCGGACGGTCTGCAGGCGCTGCTCGCCGACCGCTCGGCCTTCGAGGAGTTCGACGTGGAGGCGACCGCCGCGCGCGGGATGGCCTTCGAGCAGCTCGACCAGCTGGCCATGGACCATCTGCTGGGGGCGCGCGGCTGACCACGCGCGCGTGCCGGTGAGATCCGGCTGTCGGACGGTCCCCGCGCGGAATGCTCCGGAACCATGCGATCCATGCCATGAGTCCGTATCAACCGCCGTGCGGGGGTCGCGCGCTGCCCCGGTCCGCGGCGACGCTTGACGGTATGGCCATGCCGCCCGCACCGCCTCAGCCGCCCGGGCCTCCGGGTGGGACGCCGCCTCCGGGCGGTGGTTTCGGACCGCCGTCGTACGGTGACTGGCCGCCGCCGCAATCCGCTGTTCATCCTGATCGCCGCACTCCTGGGCGTCGCCGTCGTCGTCGCCGTGGTGCTGGTCGCCTCGGGAGGCAACGATTCGCCGGACGAGAAGACGCCCGCCGAGAGCAGCACGAGCGGCACCCCGCGGCCGTCCCTGAGCATCCCGACCGAGTTCCCCAGCAGACTGCCCAGCGAGGTGCCTTCGCTGCCCTCGGGGTTCCCGAGCGAGCTGCCGAGCGGCCTGCCGAGCGACATCGAGTCACTGCTGCCGTCGCTGGGGGTCGACCTGCCGTAGGACGACGTGTTTCGTGCGGCACGCGCGCGTGCCGCACTCTCACGGGCCTGGATCAGATCCCGCGCGGCAGCCGCACGTACGTCACGGTCGTCTCGACGCCGCTGTCCACGAGCCGGCCGTTCGCGTCGAACGCGCCGGTGCCGTCCGTCATGCCGAAGTCGTTGTCGTTGATCAGGGCGAGCGTGTCGCGATCCACGCGCGCGACGCCCTCGATCTTCCCGGGCACGCCGTCGACCGTGCCCAGGTCGACGAGCAGGCGCTTGGCCAGAACGGGCACACCGGAGGCCGCCGGGTCGTCGAGCTGCTCCAGCGACGGGGAGGTCGTGTCGTCGTCCCAGGGGCCGCCGAGGATGTTCGCCTTGCGTCCCAGGTGCACGATCTGCAGCCGCGCGGCCTTGTCCGTGCGCTCCTCGACCAGCAGCCGGTCCCGGCCCACGGCGACCACCGAGGAGATCTTCAGCTCGGAGGTGTCGTCCTCGCTCGGGTCCACCACGTTCACCGGGTCGAAGCGGTACGCGTACTCGGCGGTGACCGCCTCCTTCTTCGGCGAGAAGCGCAGCAGCCGGATGGTGCGCGAGGCGTCCCCCGCATCCCCGTCGGGGAGGGACAACGGACTCTGCACGGCCATCACCAGGTCACCGCCGGGCAGTTGGGCGAGTCCCTCGAAGCCCCGGTTGATCTTCCGGTGCAGCAGGACGGACGGCAGCGCCTCCATGACCGGGTAGTCCGCGCCCGTGAGGTTCAGCCCCTCGGGCACATAGCGCGCCAGCACCCTCCCGCGCGCGGAGACATGCACCAGGGAGGGCCCGTACTCGTCGACGAGCCAGAAACTCCCGTCCCCGGCCCGCACGACGCCCTCGGTGTCCAGCCCGTTCGCGTTGTACGACAGAGGCGTCTGCGCGTCATAGGAGTACGGCGCCTCGTCGCGCCCCTTCTGGTTCGGCAGGCCGGTGACCGGCTTCCCGGAGGAGGTGGTGATCGGGATCGCGTCCAGCACCTTCACGGTGTCACCGGACACCCGGATCTTCACGATCGCCGGGTCGAAGCCGGGCACGGGGAAGGTGCGGCGCTTGGTGCCGTCCACCTTGATCTGGCCGTTGGGCCCGCGGTCGGTGACCGTCCAGAACTCGCCCTTGCGGCCCGCCGGATAGATGTCACTGCCGATGCCACCGAGGTCCACGCCCCGGTCGTCGGCCACCGTGCCCGGCAGCAGCGCGTTGCTGAACGTGCCGAGCGGGATGTCGCCGAGCGTGGCCGTACGGGTGACGTGCGGGGCCGTGGTCGTCGACCCCGAGGCCGGACCCGCCGTCACCAGCGCGGCGGCCACCACCGCCAGCGGCACACCCACGGCGAGGGAACGGTGGAAGCGGCGCCGGCCGGTGGCGTACGGGGACATCAGGGCCTCCTGAGGAGCAAGTTCGACGACAGCGGCCAGAGTTGGGCCTCGCATCGAACGCCGTACGACCTTCAGGTGAACGTGGGGCGGCGGACGCTCGTCGAGAGGAACACCACGACGTCCGTCTCGTCCCCCGGCACCGGTTCGAGCTCCTGCCAGCCGATACGGCGGTAGAAGGCCACGGCGTCGTGCGCCTGATTCCAGGTCAGCAGCCACGCCCTGCCGTCGGGTGCGGTGGCCGTGAGCGCGGACAGAAGCCGTTGCCCGAGACCGCCGCCACGCGCGCGTGCCCGTACTCCCAGTTCGTCGATCTCCAGGGCGCCCACGAGCAGTTGGTTCACTCGGTCCGCGCCGAGCCGTCGGGTCACCTTCGGGTAGGCGCGGTCGGTGCGGAACGGGGCCTGGGTGATCCACCCCGTGGCGAAGCCGTCGACCTCACCGGCGTCGGAGAGCGCCAGTACGGCGCGGAACCCGGGGCGAAGCGCGTCCCTCTCCAGTCGCTCCCGGAACTCCACCCTGGTCGCCTCTGGTTCCCGGGTCTCCCACGGCGGCGCCCCGAAGACCTCCGCATATGCCTCGGAGAGCTGGTCGGCGACGGTGAGTATGTCCTGGCCGAAATGCTTCATGATGCGCCAACTTACCGTCCTCGGCGGCCCCTTCAGGCGAATGGATCTCTGCCGACGCCAGTGCCGCCGGCTGTTCGCCTCAGTGAGGCTCTGGTAACGAGGTTCCGAGAGCGCAGGGGAGGTTCTCCCGCGAGTCGACGCCGAGCTTCCGGTACGCCTGCGTGAGGTGCCACTCCACTGTCTTGACCGTCACGAAGAGCGCCTGCGAGATGTCCCGGTTGCTCAGGCCCTCGGCGGCCAGGGCCGCCACCCGCTCTTCAGCGGGCGTCAGCGTGGACGGAGACCGCTTGCGGCGTCCCGGGCCGCGGGCGGGGGCGCCGAGCGACAGCAACTCCTCCCGGGCCCGGCTGTGCAGGGGGTACGCCCCGCAGTCACCGGCCAGTTCGACGGCGAGCCGGAGCTGTTCGCGTGCCGTCGAGGTCTTGCCGGCCTTGCCCAGCGCCCTGCCGTGGATGTACAGGGTGTGGGCCCGTTCGAGGAGTGCCGGTGAGCCGTCCAGCAGGTCGACGGCCTCCTCCAGCAGGAGCAGGGCGCGGTCCGGGGCCGCGGTCGAGGCCAGGGCCCGCAACACGACGGCCAGGGGGCGAGCGGCTCCGAACGCGTACGCACGGGCGAGCTCCTCCTCGCCCAGCTCGCGCGCGTCCCGCACCCGTCCGCTGCGGTGGAGGGCCGTGATCATCGGTGCCCACGTACCGACCGACCCCGCCGCCGGGCCGAGTTCCGCGTCGAGTCTTCGTCCCCGCACCAGGTCGGCCACCCCCGCGTCGGTCTGCCCGAGCGCGAGCCGCAGCCGTCCACGGGCGCGCAGCAGGGGGAGGTGGGCGGATGTGTCACCCTCGACGTCGAGCAGCTCACGTGTCGACAGCTCAGTGGTGGCCCGCTCCAATTCGCCCTGCTCGATCAGCGCCTCGACCAGGGCCGCCGCCGCCATCGGTTGCGCGATCGTGGGGCGGCCCGCCGACTCGCTCGCCTCCAGGGCCGTGGTGGCGAGCTCGGCGGCGGCGGACACCTGCCCGAGTCGCAGCTCGACGTACGCCTGCAGGCAGTGGTCGAGGTGGAACAGGTGGACTCCCCGGCGCCGGGCCTCGTCAGCCAGCGCCCGTACGGCGCGGCGTGCCTGCGGGAGCCGGTCGCAGACAGCCAGGGACCAGGTCGCGGTGAGGGCCGCACCCCAGCCGACGCCGTTCTCGGTGGGCAGGCCGGCCCGGCGCAGCACGTCGTCGGCCGAGTCCGCCATCCGCGTGGCGTCCGTTCCGTTCCACAACTGGTCGAGAAGGAGGTGAACGCTCCCGTGGGAGCTTGTCCCGGCCGACTGCTCCCGGATCTGGGCCAGGCGTTGTCGGCGGAGCTCACGGGCCCCGGGGGACAGCCTGCCGATCCAGGACAACGCGTCGTCCAGGTCCGCGACGGCATCCCCCACCGGAAGTTCTGCGATGGTGTCGGCCAGCACGGTGACGGCCTCCTCGAACCGGGAGCCGGCCGCGAGCGCCCAGGCCAAGTCCCGCGCGACGGCGCCGCGGGCGTCCGGGTCGGACGTGTGCTCCAGTGCTTCCCTGAGGTGTCCGGCCGCCGCCTCGTGGTCGACCGACAGCTCCGCCGTGCCGAGGCGGGTCAGGACCATCGGCAGATCGCGGCCGGCCGGTGGCTCGCGCAGGGCACGGCGCAGGTAGGGGATGGTCTCCGGCTCGCCGCCCCGCGCTGTCGCTGCTGCGGCGGCGTCCAGCAGGCTTCTGACGGTCCGCCGGTCGCCCTGGGTGGGCGCTTCCAGCAGATGTCCGGCAATCTGCTCCGGTGAGGCCCCGGTGGTGGCCAGTGCTCGCGCCGCGCGGGCGTGCAACTGGCCGCGGGTGAGCAGCGGGGTGCTGTCCTGGACCGCCGTGCGCACCAGCGGTTGCGCGAACCGCAGCACCGGGCCGTCGACCAGGATCTCCGCGTCGATCAGCGCGGCGAGTGCCTTCTCGACTCCGGTGTCGGTGCGGCCGGTGGTCCGCTCCACCACCCATGGTTCCGTCGCGCGGCCCAGCACCGCGACCGCCTGAGCCAGTTCGAGGGACGGCCCCGGGAGGCTGCGCAGCTTGCGGATGATCCAGCGCATGAGACTCCGGGGCGCGCGTTTGGTCAGCCAGTCCCGGCCGGTCCTGGCCGTTCGCCCGGGGCCGGTGGCCGCCTCGTCGAGCAAGGCTCGCACCAGCATCGGGTTGCCGTCGGTCGCCTCGAAGATCGACTCGGCGATCGCCGTGGGGTCGGGTCCGCCGACGGTCTCCGCGACGACCTGCTCCAGGGCCCGCAGGCTCAGCGGCGCCGGCCGGAGCACGGTCGATTCGAAAGAGGTGACCACGGTGCCCAGCAGGTCGGCGGCCGGACTGGGGCCGCGGGGTTCCACGGCGACGGTCAGCACGATGGGGCTGCGCCCGACACGGGCGGCGAGGTAACTGAGGAATCGTAATGAGGGCAGATCGGCCAGTTGTGCGTCGTCGACCACGAGTACGAGGCGCTGGTCACTGGCGAGGTCGAGAAAGATGCGGTGCAACTCGTGGAGCAGTGAGTGCCATTCCGCTGCGTGCGTCTCGTCCGGCAGTTTGCCGTGCAGCAGGCGCGCGATGCGTGAACCGTGCAGTCGGCCGGGCATATCTCCGCCCGGAAGGTCCTCGGCCGCGGATTCAATCAGTTGCGCGACCGCTCCCAGGGCGAATGAGCCCTCGAATTCGTTCCCTCTCGCATGGAGTACCAGGAATTTATTGTCGACGGCCTTGCCGTGCAGGAGGTGCAGGAGGCTTGACTTGCCTGTCCCTGGTGCACCTTCGACTGCGATAACTCCACCGAATCCGCCGCGCAGATCGTCGAGTCTTCTCTCGATCTCGGATATTTCCGCTTGCCGTTCGAGAAGTGCGGTGTGTGAGCTGTTGAATAAGTGAGTTACCACGGTCAGTGCTTCCCCGTATCGCCTGGCCGAGAACATTTCACTGCTACTTTATTTCTGAACTCAGGAGCGAACTCAGATTACACGACCCCTGGCCGAGCGTCCAGGATAATTTTCGAGGGTCGGACTATAGTCTGCTGGTCCCGCGGGTGTCGGCGGTCACCTGTCTCGGCAGCCGATAGGTTGCTCGCCCGTCTTTAAATTGGCGCGAAATGGTCACAAGGGGCCGGGCGGCGGCCGGTCGCCCCAGGCCGCCACCGCACCCCAGAGTTTCGGTCGGCACCCCGGGAATCGGGCCGCACACCGCATGAAAATTTCTGGGGTTCTGCCGGGGACCGACGTCGGACACAATCGGCTCGTCCCCTCACTCCAGGAGCCATCGGTATGCCACGTGGTCGGCCGGTCACCGCGCCCTGTTCGATGGAGCTCTGCGACCCGGACCTCTACGCTCAGGGACGCCCCGAGGAGCTCTGGCAGCGGATGCGGCGGGCAGCTCCCGTGCACGAGGGCGAGTACGACGGTCGCCGGTTCCACGCCGTGCTGTCGCACGCCGAGATCTCCCGGGTCGTCAAGGACACCCGGAACTTCACTTCCCAGCAGGGCATGCGGCTGGACCAGAACCCCGCCGCGACGGCGGCGGCCTCGGGCAAAATGCTGATCATCACCGATCCGCCGCGGCACGGCGGGATCCGACGGATCGTCAGCGGCGCCTTCACCCCGCGCATGGTGGCCCGGCTGGAGCGCACCATGCGCGACACGGTCACCGCCGTCCTGGACGAAGCCCTGGAGGCCGGCGAGTGCGACTTCACCCGGGTCGCGGCCAGGCTGCCGCTCACGGTGATCTGCGACATGCTCGGCGTGCCGCCCGGCGACCGGGACTTCATGCTGGAGCGCACCATGGTGGCCTTCGGCGCGGGAACGGGAACCGACCCGCTCGCGTCGGCCGCGGCACACGTGGACATCCTGTCGTACTACGAGGAACTGCTGGCCCGCCGTAGACGCGAACCCCAGGAGGACATCGTCACCGCGCTGGCACACGGCGCGGTCGACGGTGTTCCCCTCACAGATGAGGAGATCTTCCTCAACTGTGACGGGCTCGTGTCGGGAGGCAACGAGACCACACGGCACGCGAGCGTCGGCGGCCTGCTGGCACTGGTGCGGAGTCCATCGCAGTGGGAGTCGTTGCGCGAGGACCCGGATCTGCTGCCGACCGCGGTGCAGGAGATCCTGCGGTTCACCAGCCCCGCGATGCACGTGCTGCGCACGTCCACCGCCGCGGTGGAGATCGCCGGTCACGCGCTGGCCCCCGGCGACCAGGTGGCGCTGTGGCTGGCCGCGGGCAACCGCGACGACGCCGTGTTCCCGGACCCCGACCGATTCGACGTGACCCGGCGGCCCAACCCCCATCTGGCCTTCGCCGCCGGGCCCCACTACTGCCTCGGCGCGGCACTCGCCACGCGGGAGCTCACCGTTCTGTTCGAGGAACTGCTGCGGCGGGTGCGTGGCGCCGAGCTGACCGGTCCGCCGCGGCGGACGCGGTCGATCCTGATCTGGGGCTACGACGCGCTGCCCGTGCGACTCGTCGCCGCATGACCCATCGCGCGAGCCGGAGGAAGCGATCATGAGCGAGGAACGGACCGCGCACGCCGTACCCGGCGCGGCGCGGCAGGAGGTGAGCCTCCCGGACGGCCGACGGGTGTCGTGCACCAGCCCCGCGGAGGCGTTGCTCATCTGGCGGGAGGCGACCGGCAGCGGCCTGTACGGGCTCGCCGCACGGGAGTTGCGCCCCCACGACTCGGTTCTCGACATCGGCGCCAACGTCGGGCTGGTGTCGATCGCGTTCACGGACGCGCAGCGCACGCTCCGGATCGTCGCCGCGGAACCGGTTCCGGACGTCTTCGCCTGTCTGCGGGACAACATCACCCGCCACGTCCCGGGAGCGACCGCGGTGCGCACCGCCGTGGGAGCCGCGTCCGGTGTCCAGGACTTCACCTACTACCCGGCAGCCCCCGGCAACTCCGGCCTGTACGCCGACCGAGCGGCCGACGACGCCCTCACCAGGACCTTCCTGCGCCACGGCGGTCTCGACGAGGAAGCCGTCGACATGATGATCGACGGACTGCACGACGGCCGGACGATCCAGGTCCCGGTCACGACGGTCTCCGACCTCATGAGTGAGCAGGATCTCCGATCCGTCGCGCTGCTCAAGGTGGACGTCGAGCGTGCGGAACTCGACGTCCTGCGCGGTGTCGATGCCGCCGACTGGCCGCGCATCGGCGCTGTCGTGGCGGAGGTCCACGACGAGGGAGGCCGGCTCACACAGCTGAGCGAGTTGCTGCGGGACGTGGGCTTCTCGCTGCGGGTGCGGCAGGACCCCGCACTGCGCGGCACCGAGTTGTACGAGGTCTACGCCTACCGGGCGGAGCGCTCGCGGGAACCGGTCGTGACGCACGACGCCCACGAGGAGGCGGGCCGATGAGCGCCGAGCGGGCAAGGCTCGTCACGCTGGGCGGAGCGCAGCGGCAGGAGGCGAAGTGGACGCTGGTCTGCGTGCCCCACGCCGGTGGCAGCGCCGTGGCCTTCCACTCCTGGCACCGGGTGTTCGGCCCACGCGGCATCGCGGTCCGGGCCGTGCACTGGGAACGGCCCGACGGGTCGGAACGCCGCTCCAGCATCGAGTCCCGCGCCGCCGCCCTCGCGAGCACGGTGCGCGAGCTTGCGGAGCCGTGGATCCTGCTGGGCCACAGTCTCGGTGCGTTGATCGCCGCGGAGACGGTGCGCCGGCTGGAGAACTCGGCCGGGCCGCTCCCGGAGCGTGCGGTGCTGTGCGCTGCTGCGCCTCCCGGCTCCCGGCGGACCTTTCCGCCCGATGTGCTCAGAGCGTCCGACGAGCGCATGACCGCCTACGTCCGACGGCTCGGCGGTACGGACGAAAGCCTCCTGACCGATCCCGAGTTCGGCCCGCAGGTCCTGGCCGGGCTGCGCGCCGACCTGGACCTGATCGAGCGGTACACACCGGATTTTGCGTACCCGTTGAAGTCGCCGGTCTCGGTGTACGGCGCCGCGGCGGACCACGACGTCCCGGTCGAGACGCTTCAGGGGTGGCGGCAGGTGGCCCCGGGAGCCCGGGTGCGCGTCTTCGGCGGCAACCACTTCTTCCTGCATGACGACCCGGCCGCGGTCTGCGAGGCGGTGACCGCGGACTGCGCGCAGGACGGTCTGGACTGGGCCCGCGGATAGAATCGCCCGATGCCGCCACACCGTCCGGGCACACGTTCCACGCGTGCCGTATCCGGAGTCCTCCGTGTCCGATAGGCCACCGAACCCGTACACGACCGCCGCATTGGCACGCCTGGTCCTCGCCGACCGGGCCCGCGACACCGTCGACGAGGCGCTCCGCCTGGTGCCCACCGTCGACGACGACCGGCGCACCGCGCAGGAACTGCTGCTCCAGGCACTCCGGGTGCGCTCGCACGTCGACAAGCTGGTGGAGGCCGCCGTCCTCAACGCACGGGAGAACGGCTCCGACTGGACCGAGATCGCCGTCGCGATCGGCATCCGGACCGAGTCCGTCGCCGAGCGATGGCTGCCGGAGGAGCAGCGCTGGCGCGCCGGTCTGGCCCACCCGCTGCGGCACGAGCCCGGCGCGGACCTACCGGAGCTGACGGTCCCTCAGGCCGCTTATGCGCCGGAGGCGTACGCGCACGACCTCGACGGCTGGGCGGGCCGGCATCTCGATCCCGTCGAGAGCGAGCGGTGGCGCGAGCGCGGCCTCGACGCGACCCGCCCCGTGTCCGGAGGACTGGCCCGCGCGGACGACGCCGACGCCGGCGACCCGTGAGACCGGCCGGCGGAAACCGGCGGAGGGCGATGCCCGCGTCCGCCGCTCCGCCGTCAGGCGGACGAGTCGCTGGGCCCGTTCAGCCGTAGCGGCAGGTGCTCGAGCTTCCGCATGCCGGACACCGGCTGCCAGTTCAGCTCCTCGGGGCTCACGGCCAGGGCCAGCGCGGGCCAGCGGGCGAGCAACCGTCCCAGCGCGATCTCTGCCTGGTGGCGTGCCAGCCCGGCGCCGAGGCAGTAGTGCGGCCCGGCGCCGAACGACACGTGTGCCTCCCCGCGGGTCCGGTTCTGCCGGGTGACGTCCAGGCGCTCCGGCTCCGGGAACTCCCGCGGATCGTGGTTGGCGCCGCTCAGCGCGGCCATCACCGCGTCCCCCGCCTGAAACGCCGCCCACCCGAGGTCGGCGTCCTCGGTGACGTACCGCATCCGCGACACCAGGACGGGCCCGCACCAGCGCAGCAACTCGTGCACCGCCTGCGGCATCAGCTCCGGGTCGGCGCGGACCAGCGCCAGCTGGTCGGGGTGGGTCAGCAGCGCCCAGACGCTGTTGGCGAGGAAGTTGGCCGTGGTGTCGTGCCCCGCGATGACCAGACTGAGCACCATCGTGACCAGTTCCCGGTCGGTGAGACGGTCGCCGTCCTGCGCCCGGATCAGTTCGCTGATCAGGTCGTCCGCCGGCTGGGACCGGCGACGCCCGACCAGCGCCTGCGTGTAGTCCACGAGCGGGCCGAGCGTCTCCCCCAGCTTCTCCTGCTCGAACGAGAGCGCGTGGGTCCAGCGCAGCCAGGCGGGGCGGTCGGCCATCGGCACCCCGACGAGTTCACAGATCACCGTGATGGGCAGCGGGTAGGCGAACAGGCTGAGGAAGTCGACGACGCCGTCCTCGGCGTGTTCCGCCAGCCCGTCCAGGAGATCGTCCGTGAGCCGCTCGATGCGCGGACGCAGGTTGAGGATGCGCCGCGCGGTGAACGCGGGCGCCACCAGACGGCGCAGCCTGCTGTGGCTCGCCCCGTCGTTGTCGAGCAGCGTGTCCGCGAGATACGGGATGAGCTCCTCGGCGAGGCCGAGGTTCCGCATCGCGTTGACCTGCATGAGCGGCGCGCCGCCCGGGACCGAGGCCGGATCGTTCGCGAACCGGGGATCGGCGAGCATCGACCGTACGCCCTCATGGCGTCCGACGACCCACATCAGTGACCCGTCGAGCGAGCGCATGGGACAGGCTGCTGCCTGCTCCCTCATATGCGTGTACACGGCGTGCGGGTCGGAAATCACGTTGGGCGGCGCATGTACGTCGCTCGAATTCTGCTGATCGCTGACAGGCTGACCACTCACGGCTGCCCTCCGTCTGACCCAGGCGTACCGGAAGTTCGGCATCGGATCCGCAATGTACCCGCGCCCGTGCTCGCCGCCACAACCCCGGACTACGCAGAGTCCTCGTGCGTTCATCCTGGGGTCCTTCTGGGGTGGACCCCTGGTGCGGTGACCGACCCGCCGTCGCAAGGATTGCCAGGAATCTTCTGACTGCACGACGGCGGGGGCAGTGTGAGCGTGTATGGATCTTCGGCAAACCGGCATCGCAACGGCACCGGCGTACTCGCTGGACGGAGGAGGCTCGCTGCACCGGTGGTTGCGGGACATGCGGCTGCGCCATCCGGTGCATCAGGATCCGCTCACTCGCGTGTGGACGCTCTACCGGCACCGTGACATCACACAGGCCACCGCCGACCCGGCCGCCTTCTCGTCGGAGCTGTGGCGGCATCTGCCCGGGGAGATGGGCACCGGCAACCTCACCGCGGGCAACCTGACAGCGATGGATCCGCCCCGGCATCGCCTGGTGCGGGATCTGGTCAGTCGCTCGTTCACGGCCCGTGCGGTCGCGGGACTGCGGCCCAGGATCACCGCCATCGCGACCCGACTGGTCGACGCCGTCGCCGACCGCGGTGAGATGGACGTCGTCGCCGACCTCTCCGATCCGCTTCCCGTCCTGGTGATCGGCGATCTGCTCGGTCTGCCGACGGAGGAATGGGAGCTGTTCCGTGACTGGGCGCAGCGCCTGCTCTCGTTCGACAAGGGCAACCTGACGGACGAAGCGGTCCGTAAGCGCGTCGCGGACACCCAGCAGGAGCTGCTGGACTACCTGAAGGTCCACTGCCGGCGGCGCCGGGCGAATCCCCAGGACGATCTGATCAGCCGCCTGACCCAGGCCGAGGTCGGCGGGGAGCGGCTCACCGAGGAAGAGGTGGTGAACTTCGCCAACCTCCTCCTGCTCGCCGGTCATGTGACGACCACGCTGCTGCTGGCGAACATCGTCCTGACACTCGACGAGCACCCCGCCGCGGCAGCCGAGGTACGCGCCGACCGGGCGCTGATTCCGGGGGCCATCGAGGAGACCCTCCGGTACCGGCCGGTGATCGTCAGCAATATGCGCGTCACCACCCGCGCGGTCACGGTCGGTGCCGAACAGCTGCCGGCGGGCCAGTTCGTGTCGTTGTCGTTCATCTCCGGCAACCGCGACGAGCAGCACTTCACCGACGCCGACCGGTTCGACATCCACCGTGACGCCCGCAAGCATCTGGGGTTCGGCCATGGGATCCACTACTGCCTGGGTGCGCCGCTGGCCCGCCTCGAGCTGGAGATCGCACTCGAGGCGATACTCGACCGCTTCAGCCGGTTCGAGGTGACGGGCACGCCCGTCGACTACTACGACACGCCCGGGGTCGCCGGTCCGCGTTCCCTGCGCATCGCCTTCCGTCACCACTGATCCGACACCTCGGGTCGCCGCACATGACGCGATCGACGGTCACCACGTCCTGCCGACAGGTCCACGCGGAGAGAGCCATGAAACTCACCGAGGAACAGCTCGCCAGCTTCCACAACGACGGATTCGTGCTGCTGGAGGACGCGTTCTCCGGCGATGAGATCGATGCCCTGTGCATCGCGCTGGCCGAGGACCAGCGCGTGCCGGGCCCGTGTCTGATCACCGAGAACGACGGCGTCACCCCGCGGTCGATCTACGCCTCGCACACCCGCCACCCGGTCTTCGAGCGGCTGGTACGCACCGAGCGGCTGCTCGGCCCGGCCCGGCAGATCACCGGCGAGGACCTCTACGTACACCAGATGAAGATCAACTCGAAGCAGGCGTTCGGCGGCGAGCGGTGGGCGTGGCACCAGGACTACATCGTCTGGCGCGACGCCGACAACATGCCGGCCGCCTCGCAGGTGAACGTCGCGCTCTTCCTCGACGACGTCACCGAGTTCAACGGCCCGGTGATCTTCCTGCGCGGCTCGCACCGGCTCGGCACGCTGGAACGCGGCGCGTCCGCGCAGGACCACGGCACCGGCCACATCGACCCGGACGCGTACTCCCTGACCCCGGCCGAACTCGCCGATCTGGTCAAGCAGCACGAGATGGTCAGCCCGAAGGGTGCGCGTGGCGGCGTGCTGCTGTTCAGCTCGCAGATCGTCCACGGGTCCGGGACCAACGTCTCCCCGTTCGCCCGCCGCCTGCTGATCCTCACCTACAACCCGGTGTCGGCCGCGCCGCGCCCGGTCGGCGCCCCACGCCCGGAGCACCTCGTAGGCCGCGACCACACGCCGCTCGAGGTCGACCGCGGTCCGCTCGACCGCACCTGACGCCCCTGATCACGATCTCGCCGCCCCGACGACCCGATGGAAGTGAGCATGAGCTCTGCTGATGTAGTGGCCGCGACTCAACTGCCCGGCGCGCGGCCCACAATCGTCCGGTTGTACGAGTCGATGGTCGAGGCGCACCCCGACGCGCCGATGATCACCGACGGTGGCCGCTCGTGGTCCTACCGGGAGCTGAACTCCGCCGCCAACCGCATCGCGTGGTGGCTGATCGAGCGGGGCGTCGGGCCGGAGCAGACAGTGGGCGTCGCCCTCGCCCGCGGCATCGACCAGGTTGCCGCGCTGCTCGGCACGCTCAAAGCGGGCGCCGTCTATCTGCCGCTCGACCCGGTCCTGCCGGCCGAGCACATCGGATACCTGCTGGGCGACGCCGCGCCGAGCCTGGTGCTGACCGGCAGCACGGACGACAGCTTCGCCGGGGCCATTCAGGTCGGCGACCCGTCCGTCGCCGCGGCATGGGCCGCGCAGCCCGCGAGCAATCCCGGGGACGCGGACCGGGTCTGCGCGCTCACCGCGGACCACCTCGCGTACGTCATCTACACCTCCGGCTCCACCGGGACGCCGAAGGGCGTCGGCGTCAGCCACGGCAGCACGGTCAACCTCGCCCGCACCATCACCGGTCAGCACGCCCCCGGCCACACCCCGCGCGTGCTGCAACTGGCGTCGCTCGGTTTCGACGTCGCGATCTGGGAGCTGCTCACCGCGGTGGCCACCGGTGGCACCCTGGTCGTCCCCCGGGCCGAACGGCTCCTGGGTGACGACCTGCTCCGGGTGCTCCGGGAGGAGCGGATCACGTGCGTCACGCTCCCGGTCCCGGTGCTGGCATCGCTTCCGCCGGACGCCGAGAACCTGCTGCCCGACCTGACCACCGTGCACATCGGCGGCGAGACCTGCCCGCCCGAGCTGGTACGCCGGTGGTCGGCGGGCCGCCGGCTGATCAACGGGTACGGCGCGACCGAGACCACCGTGGCCGCCACCCTTACGGCGCCGCTGACCGGCACCGACGCCCCGATCGGCACACCCATCGAGCAAACCCGCGTCTACGTGCTGGACGACGGACTGGCGCAGCTCGCCCCGGGGCAGCCGGGCGAGCTGTACGTCGCGGGCGCCAACGTGGCACGGGGCTATCTGCGCCGTTCGGGCCTGACCGCCACCCGCTTCCTCGCCGACCCTTACGGGCCGCCCGGTTCGCGGATGTACCGCACTGGCGATATCGGCCTGCAACGCCCGGACGGCCGGCTGGAGTTCCTGCGCCGCGCCGACGACCAGGTCAAGATCCGTGGCGCCCGGGTGGAGCCCGGCGAACTCGAAGCAGTGCTGCAGCGGCGGGCCGACGTGGTGCACGCGGCCGTCGCCGTACGCGCCGACGCCCGCGGGGAACGGCAGCTCGCCGCCTACGTGGTGCCGGCCTCCGCCACGACGAGCGCGGCGGAGCTGCGCGACGAACTGCGCACCACACTGCCGGCATACCTGGTCCCGGCGAGCGTCGTGCTGCTCGACAGCCTGCCGCTGACCCCGAACGGCAAGGTCGACCGCGACGCCCTTCCGGACCCGGAGTACACCCCGGCCGGGCTGGACCGGACCGCGCGCAGCCCGCTGGAGGACATGCTGCGGGTCCTGTTCGCCGAGATCCTCGAGCTGCCGCAGATCGGTTTCGACGACAATTTCTTCGACCTGGGCGGGCACTCCCTGCTGGCCGGCCGGCTGATCGGCCGGATCCGCGGCACCCTCGGCCTCGACGTCGACATGAGGGACTTCTTCGAGAGGCCGACCCCGGCAGGCCTCGCCGCGCACCTGCAGCGGCAGGAGGCAGGGCCGGCTCGCCCGGAGCTGACCCGCCTGCCGCGGCCCGAGCGGATTCCGCTGTCCTTCGCACAGCAGCGGCTGTGGTTCCTGCACCGGCTCCAAGGGCCGTCGGCGACGTACAACATGCCGCTCGCCCTGCACATGACCGGAACTGTCGACACCGGCGCGCTCGCCGCCGCCCTGGCCGACGTCGTCCGCCGCCACGAACCGCTGCGCACCCTCTTCCCCGAGATCGCCGGACAGCCGTACCAGCAGATCCTGCCCCCCGACGACGTACGCCCGGACCTGCCCGTGCGCCGGATCGACGCGGCGGACCTGGACAAGGAACTGCGCCGGTCGGCGCGGCACGCGTTCGACCTGGCGCGGCAGATCCCGGTCCGGGCCGAGCTGCTCGTCCTCGGCCCGGACGAGTCCGTGCTGATGCTCGTCATCCACCACATCGCCGGCGACGGCTGGTCCGGGGCGCCGCTGGCCAGGGACCTGGTCACCGCCTACTCCGCGCGGCGCGACGGGGCCGCACCGCAGTGGCTGCCGCTCCCGGTCCAGTACGCCGACTACACGCTCTGGCAACGCGCGATGCTCGGCGACGAGGACGACCCGGCCAGCCCGCTGAACGGGCAGTTGCGGTACTGGCGCGAGCAGCTGGCCGAGCTTCCCGACGAGGTCACCGTGCACGGCGACCGGCTCCGGCCGGCCGTGCCGACCTACCGGGGCGGCGTTGTCCCGATCACCCTGGACGCCGAGCTGCACGCCGGTATCTCGGAGCTCGCCCGCGGCAACGGCGCCACCGTCTACATGGTTCTGCAGGCGGCCCTGGCGGCGCTGCTGACCCGGCTCGGCGCGGGCACCGACATCGCCATCGGCGCCGGTGTCGCCGGCCGGTCCGAGCCCGCCCTCGACGACCTGGTCGGGCTCTTCGTCAATATGCTGGTGCTGCGCACCGACACGGCCGACACCCCACGGTTCGCGGATCTGCTGCACCGGGTGCGCGACACCAGCCTCGCGGCGTACAGCCATCAGGACATCCCGTTCGAGCAGCTGGTCGAGAGCCTCAACCCGCACCGGAGTGCCGGGCGCCAGTCGCTGTTCCAGGTCGCGCTGGTCCTGCAGAACAACACCTCCGTCCCGTTCGACCTGCCCGGACTCCGGGTACGCGCCGAGACGGTGCCGACCGGCACCGCCCGCTTCGACCTGTCGCTGAGCGTCGCCGAGAGCACGACGCCCGACGGCACCCCGGCCGGCATCAGCGGCACCGTGGAGTACGCCGCCGACCTTTACGACCCGCAGACGGCACAGGCCGTCGTCGAGCGCTGGACCCAGTTGATCCGCCAGGTCGTGGCGGACCCGGGGCGCCGGATCGACACCCTGGACGTCACCACCCCCGACGACGCCTCCCGGCTGGCCGGGTGGCGCCGGTACCGGCAAGACGTCGTGCCGGTGACCTTCAGCGATCTGTTCGAGCGTCAGGTGGCGGCCACGCCCGACGCCATCGCCGTGAGCGACGGCAGCGACGTCTGGACCTACCGTGAGCTGAACCGCTACGCCAACCACGTCGCCCGCCGCCTCATCGAGCGGGGCATCGGCCCCGAAGACCTGGTCGGCATCGCGATGCCGCGGTCCGCCGGCCTGGTGGCCGCGCTGCTCGGAGTACTCAAGGCCGGTGCGGCGTACGTGCCGGTGGACCTCGTCTTCCCGGCCCGCCGCAACCGGCACGTGATCACCGACTCGGCCCCCCGGCTGGTGCTGACCACCCGCGAGGGTGCCGAGGACCTGCCCTCCGACCTGACCTGCGAGCTGGTCACGGTCGACGAGGACGGCTCCGTCTTGCGGCAGACGGGCCGGGAGGACAACCCCACCGACGACGACCGCGTCCGGCCGGTGAACGTCGACAACCCGGCCTACGTCATCTACACGTCCGGTTCGACCGGCCGGCCCAAGGGCGTAGTGGTGACCCACCGCGGCCTCGCCGCCTTCGCCGAGACCCTGCGGCAGCGGTGCGCGGCGGACGAGGACAGCCGCGTGCTGCAGCTGTCGTCGCCGAGCGTGGACGCCTCGGTGCTGGAGATGGTGTGGGCGTTCAGCTCCGGAGCCCGGCTGGTCATCGCCAGCCAGCACCGCCTGGCCGGCGAGGAACTCGCCCGGGCACTGACCGAGCACCGCATCACCCACGCGCACATCCCGCCGTCCGCACTGAGCACCCTGGCGCCGGAAACGGCCGGCCTGCTGCCCGAGTTCCGCATGCTCAGCGTCGGCGCGGAGGCCTGCCCGTCCGAACTCGTCCGGCTGTGGATGCCGGGGCGTGATGTCGTGAACGCGTACGGCCCGACCGAGTGCACGATCGCCGCCTCGCACACCTTCCCGCTGGCCGAGGCGCGCGCACCGATCGGCAAGCCGGTGTTCGACTCCGAGCTGTACGTCCTGGACGAGACGCTCCGGCCGGCCGCTCCCGGCGTACCGGGAGAGTTGTACATCGGCGGCGCGGGCCTGGCCAGGGGGTACCTCGACCGGGGCGGCCTGACGGCGTCGCGGTTCGTCGCGAGCCCGTTCGGCGATCCCGGATCGAGGATGTACCGGACCGGCGACGTCGTCCGGTGGAACGCCGACGGCGAGCTGGAATACCTGGGGCGCTCCGACGAGCAGGTGAAGATCCGGGGCTTCAGGGTCGAACCCGCCGAGGTCGAGCGTGTCCTCGCGAACCAGCCGTCGGTCGAGCGGGCGGTGGTGGTGCCGCGCCGGGACCGTTCGGGAGCCGTTTCCCTCGCGGCGTACGCCGTGCTGGCGGCGCAGGCGGCGACCACGGGCTTCGACGATCAGCTGTCCGAGTGGAACGACCTCTACGACCAGGTCTACACCGGCTTCTCCGGTGACGCGGGCAACGACTTCGTGGGCTGGAACAGCTCGTTCACCGGTGGCCCGATCCCGGTCGAGGAGATGCGGGAATGGCAGCGGGCCGCGGTGGACGCGGTGCTGCGGTTCGGTCCCGGCCGGGTCCTGGAGGTCGGCGCGGGTTCCGGTCTGCTGATGACCCCGCTGGCCGACGTGGTCGACGAGTACTGGGGAACCGACCTCTCGCAGGTCTCGATCGACCGGCTCAGGGATTTCGCCCGCGCACGCGGTTGGGAGCACGTGCGGTTGTCCTGCCAGCCGGCGCACGACCTCTCCGGCTTGCCCCGCCGCCGTTTCGACACCGTCGTCATCAACTCGGTGGTGCAGTACTTCCCGAGCGCCGACTACCTGCGCGACGTGCTGACGCAGGTCATGGACCTTCTCGCCGACGGCGGCCGGGTGATCATCGGCGACGTCCGGCACTACGGCCTGCTCCGCGTGTTCCAGGCGGCGGTGCACGACTTCCGTGGCACCCAAGGGCTGCGCGCGGCGGTGGAGCGCGCGATGGCGGTGGAGAAGGAACTGCTGCTGGCTCCGGAGTTCTTCACCTCCTTCAAACACCCGGCCATCTCCGGTGTCGAGGTGTCGCTCAAGGCCGGCCGGGCGTCGGACGAACTGACCGGCTACCGCTACGAGGTCGTTCTGCACACCGCACCGGCGCGGCGGCTCGCGACGCTGCCCGTACTGGTGTGGGGCCAGGACATCACCGATCTGGACGAGGTGACCGGTCCGGCGCGGGTGACGCGCATCCCGAATCCTCGGCTGGCCGATGGCGTGGCCGCGATGCGAGTGCTGGACGGCGCGGACGCGGTGCCGACGTCGGCGGGGCCCGAGCTCGAGCCCGAGGCGCTGCGGCAGTGGGCGGCGGCGCGTGGCATGCGGGCGGTGCCGACCTGGTCGTCGCATCGCTGGAACACCTACGACGTCGTGCTGACGGACGCCGCCGAGGCGGAGCCGCTGGCAGATGTCTATCGCCCGGCCGAGGCCGTCGAGCAGGCCAACGTTCCCGCGGTGGCCCGTACGGTCGGCGAACTGGTTTCCGAACTGCGCTCGACGGTGAAGGAGTTGCTGCCGGACTACATGGTCCCGGCGACGATCACCCCGATCGAGCGGATCCCGGTCACCCCGAACGGAAAGATCGACCGCCGGGCGCTGCCGGACCCGGAGGTGATGGTGTCAGGCGGCCGGCAGCCGCGGACGCCGCAGGAGCAGATCCTGTGCGAGCTGTACGCCGACATCCTGGGCCTGGAGCGGGTCGGTGTCGACGACAGCTTCTTCGATCTGGGCGGGCACTCGCTGCTCGCCACCCGGCTGACCAGCCGGATCCGCTCGGTGCTGGGCGTCGAGGCGCTCCTGCAGCAGATCTTCGCGGCGCCTTCGCCGGCGGAGTTGGCGGTGGTGTTGGGGGAGCAGCAGGGTCGGGTGCAGGTGGCGTTGGAGCGGGTGGTGCGGCCTGAGTTGTTGCCGTTGTCGTCTGCGCAGCAGCGGTTGTGGTTCCTGCACCAGTTGGAGGGTCCGTCGGCGACGTACAACTCGCCGTTGGCGATCCGGCTGTCCGGTGCCCTGGACGTGTCGGCGTTGCGGGCGGCGCTGGGTGATGTGGTCGGTCGGCATGAGGCGTTGAGGACGGTGTTCGCGGAGTCGGAGGGGGTGCCGTATCAGCAGATCCTCGATGTCAGCGAAGTCGATCTGCCGGTGCGTGAGGTGTCCGGGGGCGAGTTGCCGCGGGTGTTGCGGGATGCGGCGCGTTATGAGTTCGATCTCTCGCGTGAGGTTCCGGTGCGGGCGTGGTTGTTCGCGGCTGGTTCGGGGGAGTGGGTGCTGCTGTTGGTGGTGCACCATGTCGCGGCGGACGGTTGGTCGCTGGGGCCGTTGGCGCGGGACTTGGCTAGGGCGTATGGGGATCGTCGGGCGGGGCGTGGTCCGTCGTGGTCGCCGTTGCCGGTGCAGTACGCGGACTACACGTTGTGGCAGCGGCGGCTCCTGGGCGATGAGGCTGATCCGGAGAGTGTGTTCGGGCGTCAGCTGGCGTACTGGCGTGGGCAGTTGGCGGGGCTGCCGGAGCAGGTGACGCTGCCGGCTGATCGGGCGAGGCCGCAGACGGCGTCGTATGCCGGCGATGTGTGCATGTTCCGGGTGGACGCCGATCTGCACGCCGGTCTGCTGGTGTTGGCGCGGCGTAGTGGTGCGACGTTGTTCATGGTGTTGCAGGCGGCGCTTGCCGCGGTGCTGACGCGGTCGGGTGCGGGTACTGATGTGCCGGTCGGCAGTCCCGTCGCCGGTCGCACGGATGATGCGCTCGATGATCTGGTGGGTTTCTTCGTCAATACGCTTGTCCTGCGGACGGACACGTCGGGGAATCCGGGCTTCGATGAACTGTTGCGACGGGTGCGGGAGACGTCGCTGGCGGCGTATGCGCATCAGGATGTGCCGTTCGAGTTTCTGGTGGAGAAGCTCAATCCGCATCGCAGTACCGCGCACAGCCCGTTGTTCCAGGTGCTGCTGGCCTTCCAGAACAACCCCGAAACCAGCTTCGACCTGCCCGGACTGCACACCGAGCCCGACGAGATCGTCACCGGTGTGTCCCGGGTGGACCTGACCCTCAACATCACCGAGTCGTTCGGGGACGACGGCCAACCGCAGGGCATCCGCGGTGCCGTCGAGTACGCGACCGATCTGTACGACGCGAGCACCGTCGAGTCGTTCGTGTCGCGCTTCGTGCGCATGCTGCAGGCGGCCGTCGAGGACCCGGGCCGCCGGATCAACGCCATCGACCTGCTCTCCGACGAGGAGAACGCCACGGTCCTCGCCCTGTCCGGCCGCGATGTACCGGCCCCCGAACAGCTGGCGTGGCCGGCGATCTTCGAAGCCACGGCCACCGCGACGCCGGACGCGACCGCGGTGATCGAGCAGGACCTCACCTGGTCGTATGCGCAGCTCAACGCGCATGCGAATCGCGTCGCGTGGTATCTGATCGGCCGGGGTGTGGGTGCCGAGGACGTCGTCGGCGTACTGATGCCGCGCAGCGCGCTGCAGATCGCCACCCTTCTCGGGATCGGCAAGGCCGGCGCCGCGTTCCTGCCGATCGACCCGGCGTACCCGGCGGAACGGGTCGGCTACCTCATCGAGGACGCCCGGCCGAAGCTCCTGCTCACCGACACCGCCCACGCGGACGCGGCGGCCGGGGCCGGCGCGATCACGGTCGACGACCCGGCCATGGCCTCCGCTCTCCGGGACCTGCCGGTGACCGACCCGGCCGATGCCGACCGGCGGACCGCCCTGCGGGTCGAACACCCGGCGTACGTCATCTACACATCCGGGTCGACGGGCCGGCCCAAGGGCACGGTCGTCACCCACACGGGCCTGTTCGCGCTGGCGGTCAGCGGTGGCGAGCGGGCGGACGTCGACCGGGACAGCCGGGTTCTGCAGCTCACCTCACCGAGCTTCGACGTCTCCGTCTTCGAGTTCCTCACCACGTTCCACGTCGGCGCCGTCCTCGTGATGCCCGAACCCGGTCGGCTGGCGGGTGAGGAGTTGGCCGGGTTGTTGGCGGGTGCGGGGGTGTCGCACGCGTTCGTGCCGCCGTCGGTGTTGGCGACGTTGCCGGAGGACGCGGCGGACGGGCTGCCGGGGTTGCGGAGTCTGGTGGTCGGGGGCGAGGCGTGTTCGGCGGACCTGGTGCGTCGTTGGTCGGTGGGCCGCCGGATGACGAACCTCTACGGGCCGACGGAGACGACGGTAGCGGCGTCGGTGAGCCGTCCGCTGTCCGGGAGCGCGCATCCGATCGGCGCCCCACTGGCGGGGACGCGGGTGTATGTGCTGGACGCGGGTCTGGGGATGGTGCCGCGCGGCTCGCGGGGCGAGCTGTACATCGGCGGGGCCGGGGTCGCGCGCGGATATCTGGGCCGCTTCGGCCTGACCGCGTCACGGTTCGTGGCCGATCCGTACGGGCCGGCCGGTTCGCGGATGTACCGGACCGGTGACGTGGTCCGCTGGAACGCGGACGGGGAACTCGAGTACCTCGGCCGCTCCGACGACCAGCTCAAGATCCGGGGCATCCGCGTCGAACCGGGCGAGATCGAGGCAACGCTGCTCCGGCAGCCAGGCGTCTCGCAGGCCGTTGTGGTCGCCCGCCCTGATCAGCAAGGCTTCCAGGCGCTGTGCGCGTACGTCACGGCAGGCGAGGAACCCGCCGACGCCACCCGGCTGCGCGAGGAGTTGCGCCGCGAACTGCCTGATTATCTGATACCGGCCGCGATCGTCGTGCTCGACGAGTTCCCGTTGAACGCCAACGGAAAGCTGGACCGCAACGCCCTTCCCGAGCCTCGCTTCGTCACCACGGGCGCGGACAACCGGTCGCCGGGCACGCCGCAGGAGGAGATCCTGCGGTCGGTGTTCGCCGACGTTCTGGGGATCACGCAGATCGGCGCCGAGGACAACTTCTTCGACCTGGGCGGGCACTCCCTGCTGGCCGGCCGACTGATCTCGCGGGTGCGCGGCGCGCTCGGCGTCGATGTGTCGATGCGGACGTTCTTCAACGCCCCGACCCCCCGGCAGCTCGCCGGCCGGCTGGTGGAGGGCAGCCCCGTCCCGGCCCGGTTGCAGCCGATGCCACGACCCCAGGTCCTGCCGCTGTCGTTCGCCCAGCAGCGCCTGTGGTTCCTGCACAAGCTGGAAGGCCCGTCGGCGACCTACAACTCGCCACTGGCGATACGGCTTTCCGGCGACCTGGACGTGCCGGCGCTGCGGATGGCGCTGGCCGATGTCGTCGCCCGGCACGAGGTGCTGCGGACCGTCTTCGCCGAGCAGGGCGGAAACCCGTACCAGCGGATCCTGGACGTGGCCGAGGCCGTGCCCGAGCTGGAGGTCCGGGCGATCACGGAGGCGGAACTGCCGCAGGCGTTGGGCGAGGCGGCTCGGCACGAGTTCGACCTGGCCCGCGAGATCCCGCTGCGGGCGTGGTTGTTCGCAACCGGTTCCGGCGAGTGGGTGCTGATGCTGGTCCTGCACCACATCGTCGCCGACGGCTGGTCGCTGCAGGTCCTCGTGTCCGACCTGACGGACGCGTACACGAGCCGCCGGGCCGGCACCTCACCCTCATGGCAGCCACTGGCCGTGCAGTACGCCGACTACACCCTCTGGCAGCGCGAGCACCTCGGCACCGACGACGCCCCCGACAGCGTCTTCAGCCGCCAGCTTGCCCACTGGCTCCAGGAACTGGCGGACCTGCCGGACCAGATGACGCTGCCCACCGACCGGCCGCGCCCGGCTGTCGCGAGCTACCGCGGCGAGACGGTCACCTTCGACCTCGACGCCGAACAGCACAGCGAGCTCGTCCGCCTGGCCCGGGAAACCGGCACCACCCTGTTCATGATCCTGCAAGCCGGACTGGCCGGCCTGCTGACGCGCCTCGGCGCCGGAACCGACATCGCGGTCGGCTCACCTATCGCCGGGCGCACGGATGACCGCCTGGAGGACCTGGTCGGTCTCTTCGTCAACATGCTGGTGCTGCGCACCGACACCAGTGGTGATCCCACGCTGAGCGACCTGCTCACCCGCGTGCGCGAGACCTCCCTGGCCGCGTACGCCCACCAGCACATGCCCTTCGAGTACCTGGTGGAACGGCTCAACCCGCACCGGTCGGCCGCCCATCACCCCCTTGTCCAGATCCTGTTCGGACTGCAGAACACCGCCGAGCAGAACATCAGCCTGCCGGGTGTCACCGCCTCCGGCGCGTCGGTCGACACCGGCGTCTCCCGGGTCGACCTGTCGATCAACATCGTCGAGGCCGCGGCAGGCGATGGCGGCCCGGCTGGGTTCACCGGCGTGGTCGAGTTCTCCACGGATTTGTACGAGCGTTCGACGATCGAGGCGTTCACGGCGCGGTGGGTGCGTGTGTTGAGGGCGATGGTGGTGGCGCCTGGGGCCCGGCTGAGTGAGGTGGATCTGCTCGGTGCTGAGGAGCGGGTTCGGCTGCTGGGCCAGTGGGGGACGGCTGAGACTGCTGTCGATGCGGTGACGTTGGCGGAGCTGTTCCGGCGTCGTGTTGTGGCGGCGCCGGATGCGGTGGCGGTGGTCGAGGGTGAGGTGAGTTGGTCGTATGCGCGGTTGAATGCGTGTGCGAACCGGGTCGCGTGGTATCTGATCGGCCGGGGTGTGGGTGCCGAGGACGTCGTCGGCGTGTTGATGCCGCGTGGTGCGATGCAGGTTGCGGCTGTGTTGGGTGTGGCGAAGGCGGGTGCGGCGTATCTGCCGGTGGACCCGGGCTATCCGCAGGCGCGGGTGGAGTACCTGCTGCAGGATGCCGAACCGGTGTTGGTGATCGGTGAGTCGGATGTGTTCGAGGGGCTGCCCGAGCACGACCCCGGTGACGGGGATCGGGTGCGTCCGGTGGGAGTGGATCACCCGGCGTATGTGATCTACACGTCCGGTTCGACCGGCCTGCCCAAGGGCGTCGTGGTGACCCACCGCGGACTCGCGAGCATGGCGGCGACTCAGCAGCGGTTCGGGGTGAACGAGGGCTCCCGGGTGCTGCAGTTCGCCGCGCTCGGCTTCGACGCCACGGTCTGGGAACTCGTGATGGCCCTCGGCTCGGGCGCCGCCCTGGTGCTGCCCGAGACCGACCGCCTCGCCGGCGAGGACCTGGCGGCCGTCCTGCGCGAACACCGCGTCACCCACCTCACCCTGCCGCCCACCGTGCTGGCGACGCTGCCCGCCGAAACCGCCGCCCACCTGCCCGACCTCGGCACCCTGGTGGTGGCGGGCGAGGCGTGCACGCCCGAGCTGACCGCGCGATGGTCGCCAGGCCGCCGTATGTTCAACGCCTACGGTCCCACCGAGTCGACCGTCTGCGCGTCGATGAGCGGGGAACTGTCGCCCGGCTCCGCGCCGATCGGCCGTCCGGTGCTCAACACCCGGTTGTACGTCCTGGACGACGGGCTGCAACCTGCGGCACCGGGTGTGCCGGGGGAGTTGTACATCGCGGGTGCCGGGGTGGCACGGGGCTATGGGCGGCGTCCGGCCCTGACGGCGTCGCGTTTCCTCGCCGATCCGTACGGGCCTGCCGGGTCGCGGATGTACCGCACCGGTGACCTGGTCCGGTGGAACGCCGAGGGCGACCTGGAGTATCTCGGCCGCTCCGACGAACAGGTGAAGATCCGGGGCTTCCGCGTGGAACCCGGCGAGGTGGCGTCCGTGCTGCTCCGGCACACCGCTGTCGCCCAGGCTGCCGTGATCGTCCGACCGGACCAGCACGACGACCTGCGGCTCTTGGCGTACGCCGTTCCGGTCGCCGACCGGGCGATCAACGGTGATGAACTGCGCGCGCAGTTGCAGAACGAACTGCCCGAGCACCTGGTTCCGTCGGCCGTCGTCCTGCTGGACGAGATTCCTCGCACCTCGCACGGGAAGATCGACGAGCGGGCGCTGCCGGATCCCGAGCAGACCGACGGCCGTACCCGCGCACCGCGTACGCCGCAGGAGGAGTTGCTCTGCCTCCTCTTCGCCCAGGTGCTCGGCCTGCCGCAGGTGGGACCCGACGACAGCTTCTTCGATCTGGGCGGGCACTCGCTGCTCGCCACCCGGCTGATCATCCTGATCCGCAAGGCGTTCCGCTGCGAACTGGCGCCGCGCGCGCTGTTCGCGGCGCCTTCGCCGGCGGAGTTGGCGGTGGTGTTGGGGGAGCAGCAGGGTCGGGTGCAGGTGGCGTTGGAGCGGGTGGTGCGGCCTGAGTTGTTGCCGTTGTCGTCTGCGCAGCAGCGGTTGTGGTTCCTGCACCAGTTGGAGGGTCCGTCGGCGACGTACAACTCGCCGTTGGCGATCCGGCTGTCCGGTGCCCTGGACGTGTCGGCGTTGCGGGCGGCGCTGGGTGATGTGGTCGGTCGGCATGAGGCGTTGAGGACGGTGTTCGCGGAGTCGGAGGGGGTGCCGTATCAGCAGATCCTCGACGTTGCCGGGGTCGATCTGCCGGTGCGTGAGGTGTCCGGGGGCGAGTTGCCGCGGGTGTTGCGGGATGCGGCGCGTTATGAGTTCGATCTCTCGCGTGAGGTTCCGGTGCGGGCGTGGTTGTTCGCGGCTGGTTCGGGGGAGTGGGTGCTGCTGTTGGTGGTGCACCATGTCGCGGCGGACGGTTGGTCGCTGGGGCCGTTGGCGCGGGACTTGGCTAGGGCGTATGGGGATCGTCGGGCGGGGCGTGGTCCGTCGTGGTCGCCGTTGCCGGTGCAGTACGCGGACTACACGTTGTGGCAGCGGCGGCTCCTGGGCGATGAGGCTGATCCGGAGAGTGTGTTCGGGCGTCAGCTGGCGTACTGGCGTGGGCAGTTGGCGGGGCTGCCGGAGCAGGTGACGCTGCCGGCTGATCGGGCGAGGCCGCAGACGGCGTCGTATGCCGGCGATGTGTGCATGTTCCGGGTGGACGCCGATCTGCACGCCGGTCTGCTGGTGTTGGCGCGGCGTAGTGGTGCGACGTTGTTCATGGTGTTGCAGGCGGCGCTTGCCGCGGTGCTGACGCGGTCGGGTGCGGGTACTGATGTGCCGGTCGGCAGTCCCGTCGCCGGCCGGACGGATGATGCGCTCGATGATCTGGTGGGTTTCTTCGTCAATACGCTTGTCCTGCGGACGGACACGTCGGGGAATCCGGGCTTCGACGAGCTGTTGCGACGGGTGCGGGAGACGTCGCTGGCGGCGTATGCGCATCAGGATGTGCCGTTCGAGTTTCTGGTGGAGAAGCTCAATCCGCATCGCAGTACCGCGCACAGCCCGTTGTTCCAGGTGCTGCTGGCCTTCCAGAACAACCCCGAAACCAGCTTCGACCTGCCCGGACTGCACACCCGCATGGAGGGCGTCAGCACTGGGCTGTCCCGCACCGACCTGTTCATCAGCCTCGCGGAGCAGCAGAACGCCGACGGCGCCGCCGGTGTGATCGGGGCCGTCGAATACGCCACCGACCTGTACGACGCCGCGACGATCGATGCCTTCATCGGGCGCTGGCTGCGGTTCCTTGCCGCCGTCGTACGCGACCCGGAGCAGCGGATCGGATCCGTGGACCTGCTGCTCGACGGCGAGCGCGACCAACTGACCCGCTGGTCGTACACCGAGCCGGCGGCGGCGGTACAACCGGCGACCCTGGCAGAGCTGTTCCAACGTCGCGTCGCGGCGACACCGGACGCGACCGCGGTGGTCGAGGGAGCCGTCAGCTGGTCGTATGCGCAGCTCAACGCGCATGCGAATCGCGTCGCGTGGTATCTGATCGGCCGGGGTGTGGGTGCCGAGGACGTCGTCGGCGTACTGATGCCGCGCAGCGCGACGCAGATCGCCACAGTGCTGGGCATCGCGAAGGCGGGTGCGGCGTATCTGCCGGTGGACCCGGGCTACCCGCAGGATCGGGTGGAGTATCTGTTGCAGGACGCTGAACCGGCGCTGGTGATCGGTGAGTCGGACGAGTTCCAGGGGCAGCCCGAGCACGACCCGGGCGACGTGGACCGGGTGCGTCCGGTGGGAGTGGACCACCCGGCATACGTGATCTACACGTCCGGGTCGACGGGCCGACCCAAGGGCACGGTCGTCACCCACCGTGGCCTGGCCGCGCTCGCCTCCGGCACGGGTGAGCGCGCCGACGTCGACGGCGACAGCCGGGTGCTGCTCCTGGCGTCGCCGAGCTTCGACGCCTCCGTCCTCGAAATGATGATGGCCATCGGCGCCGGCGCCGCCCTGGTCGTCGCCCGCGAGACACGGCTGGCGGGTGAGGAGTTGGCCGGGTTGTTGGCGGGTGCGGGGGTGTCGCACGCGTTCGTGCCGCCGTCGGTGTTGGCGACGTTGCCGGAGGACGCGGCGGACGGGCTGCCGGGGTTGCGGAGTCTGGTGGTCGGGGGCGAGGCGTGTTCGGCGGACCTGGTGCGTCGTTGGTCGGTGGGCCGCCGGATGACGAACCTCTACGGGCCGACGGAGACGACGGTAGCGGCGTCGGTGAGCCGTCCGCTGTCCGGGAGCGCGCATCCGATCGGCGCCCCACTGCCCGGCACACGGGTGTACGTACTGGACGCCGGCCTGGGCCTGGTGCCGCCCGGTTCGGCAGGCGAGCTGTACATCAGCGGTACCGGCGTCGCACGGGGATACCTGGGCCGTACGGCACTGACCGCGTCACGGTTCGTGGCCGATCCGTACGGGCCGGCCGGTTCGCGGATGTACCGGACCGGTGACGTGGTCCGCTGGAACGCGGACGGGGAACTCGAGTACCTCGGCCGCTCCGACGACCAGCTTCAGATCCGGGGCATCCGCGTCGAACCGGGCGAGATCGAGGCCGCGCTGGCGGCGCATCCGGATGTGGCCCGCGCCGTCGCGGTGGTCCGCAGCGATCGGCGGGGCGACCCCGCGGTGGTCGGCTACATGGTCCCCGCGCGGCCCGGTGCCGATCCCACGGCCGTACGCGAGGACCTCCGCCGCCTGCTGCCCGACCACCTGGTACCGGTCGCGGTCGTGGCGGTGCAGGAGATCCCGCTGACGCCGAACGGCAAGCTGGACCGCGAGGCGCTGCCGGAACCGGAGTTCGAGACCTCGGGGGGACGAGACCCTCGTACGCCGGAGGAAGAGATCCTGTGCGGGCTCTTCGCCGAGATCCTGGGTCTGGACCGGGTCGGCTTGGAGGACAGCTTCTTCGACCTGGGCGGCCACTCGCTGCTGGGCACCCGGCTGATCAGCCGGATCCGTGCCGAGCTCGGCCTCGAGGTCCGGCTGCTCACCCTGTTCGAGGCCTCGACGCCGGCCGCGCTGGCGCGGGCGATCCTCGAAGCGAACGCCCCGGCCCGGACCGCCCTCGTGCCGTTGCCGCGGCCGGCCGTGCTGCCGCTGTCGTTCGCCCAGCAGCGGCTGTGGTTCCTGCACAAGCTGGAAGGCCCGTCGCCGACGTACAACATGCCGCTCACGCTGCGCCTGACGGGCAATCTGGACGTGCCGGCGCTGCGGACGGCGCTCGCCGACGTCGTCGCCCGGCACGAGGCACTGCGCACCGTCTTCGCCGAGCACGACGGTGAGCCGTACCAGCGGATCCTGGACCTGGCCGAGAACACGATTCAGCTGGCCGTGCGCGAGGCCGACGCCACCGTCCTGGACGAGGAGTTGCGGGCCGCGGCACGCCACCGGTTCGACCTGGCCGACGAGATCCCGCTGCGGGCGTCGCTGTTCTCGGTCGGCCACGACGAGTGGGTGCTGATGCTGGTCCTGCACCACATCGTCGCCGACGGCTGGTCGCTGCGGCCGTTGGCGCGCGACCTGGCGACGGCGTACGCCGCGCGCAGCGCCGGCACGGCCCCGGACTGGGCCCCGCTGCCGGTGCAGTACGCCGACTACAGCCTGTGGCATCGTGAACTGCTCGGGGACGACGCGGATCCGGACAGCGAGTTCGGCCGCCAGCTCGCGTTCTGGCGGGATCGGCTCGCCGACCTGCCGGAGCAGGTGACCCTGCCCCCGACCGCCCGCGGCCGGAAGTGGCCGGCTACCAGGGTGACGTGAGCACCTTCCAGGTCGATGCCGCACTGCACGCCGAGCTGACGGCACTGGCCCGGCAGACCGGTTCGACGCTGTTCATGGTCCTGCAGACGGCGCTGTCCGCGCTGCTGACCCGGTCCGGCGCCGGAACGGATGTGGTGGTCGGCGCCGGCGTGGCCGGCCGCACCGACGAGCAACTCGACGATCTGGTCGGCTTCTTCGTCAACATGGTGGTGTTGCGCACCGATACGTCCGACGACCCGACCTTCACCGAGTTGCTCCAGCGGGTACGCGACAGCAGTCTCGCCGCCTACTCGCATCAGGACATTCCGTTCGAGTACCTGGTCGAGAAGATCAATCCGCTGCGGTCGGCGTCGCATCAGTCGCTGTTCCAGATCGCCATGGTCCTGCAGAACAACGCCGAGGCCGACTTCACGCTCTCCGATCTGCGGGTGCGGCAGGAGGGACGCGGCACCGGCACGTCCCGCTTCGACCTGTCGCTGAGCCTCACCGAGACCACTTCGGCCGATGGCGGCCCGGCTGGGTTCACCGGCGTGGTCGAGTTCTCCACGGATTTGTACGAGCGTTCGACGATCGAGGCGTTCACGGCGCGGTGGGTGCGTGTGTTGAGGGCGATGGTGGTGGCGCCTGGGGCCCGGCTGAGTGAGGTGGATCTGCTCGGTGCTGAGGAGCGGGTTCGGCTGCTGGGCCAGTGGGGAGCGGCTGAGACTGCTGTCGATGCGGTGACGTTGGCGGAGCTGTTCCGGCGTCGTGTTGTGGCGGCGCCGGATGCGGTGGCGGTGGTCGAGGGTGAGGTGAGTTGGTCGTATGCGCGGTTGAATGCGTATGCGAACCGGGTCGCGTGGTATCTGATCGGCCGGGGTGTGGGTGCCGAGGACGTCGTCGGCGTGTTGATGCCGCGTGGTGCGATGCAGGTTGCGGCTGTGTTGGGTGTGGCGAAGGCGGGTGCGGCGTATCTGCCGGTGGACCCGGGCTATCCGCAGGCGCGGGTGGAGTACCTGCTGCAGGATGCCGAACCGGTGTTGGTGATCGGTGAGTCGGATGTGTTCGAGGGGCTGCCCGAGCACGACCCCGGTGACGGGGATCGGGTGCGTCCGGTGGGAGTGGATCACCCGGCGTATGTGATCTACACGTCCGGTTCGACCGGCCTGCCCAAGGGCGTCGTGGTGACCCACCGCGGACTCGCGAGCCTCGCCGCCACCCTGCGTCAGCGCTGTGCCGCCGACGAGGACAGCCGGATCATGCAGTTCTCGTCGCCGAGCTTCGACGCCGCGGTCCTGGAACTCGTCTGGGCCCTGGACTCCGGCGCCGCCCTAGTGATCGCCTCGGCGGATCGCCTGGCCGGTGAGGAGCTGGCGCAGGCGCTCGCCGGACACCGCATCACCCACGCCCTGATCCCGCCGTCGGTGCTGAGCACCCTGCCGGCCGAGGCACCGCGGGCCCTGACCGGCTTCAGCACCCTCATCGTCGGTGCCGAGGCGTGCCCGCCGGAACTGCTGCGGACCTGGGCGCCCGGCCGGAGAATGGTGAACGCCTACGGGCCCACCGAGTCGACCGTCGTCGCCAGCCAGACCGGCCAACTGAGTGGACCCCCGGTGCCGATCGGCAAACCGGCTCTGGGCACCCGGCTGTATGTGCTGGACGAGTCCCTCGGGCTGGCGGCACCGGGTGTGCCGGGGGAGTTGTACATCGCGGGTGCCGGGGTGGCACGGGGCTATGGGCGGCGTCCGGCCCTGACGGCGTCGCGTTTCCTCGCCGATCCGTACGGGCCGGCCGGGTCGCGGATGTACCGCACCGGTGACCTGGTCCGGTGGAACGCCGAGGGCGACCTGGAGTATCTCGGCCGCTCCGACGAACAGGTGAAGATTCGCGGCTTCCGCGTGGAACCCGGCGAGGTGGAACGCGTCCTCGCCGCGCAGGCATCGGTCGCACGTGCCGTCGTGGTGCCGCGGCAGGACCGCTCGGGTGCCGTCTCGCTCGCCGCCTATGTCGTGCCGGCCGAGGGCGGATCCACCGCGGACGTCGACGAGCAGCTCGACGAATGGCGCAGCATCTACCACCAGGTCTACCGCGGGCTGTCGCGCGAGCCGGGCGCCGATTTCGCGGGCTGGAACAGCTCCTTCACCGGCGCGCCCATCCCGATCGACGAGATGCGGGAGTGGCAGCGGTCCGCGGTGGACCAGGTGGCGCGGTTCGGCCCTCGCCGGGTACTCGAAATCGGAGCGGGCTCCGGCCTGGTGATGATCCCGCTGGTTCGGCGGAGCGAGGAGTACTGGGCGACGGACTTCTCGGCGGCCGCCGTGGAGAGACTGCGGGAGTACGCGCGGGAACAGAACTGGGACCACGTGCACCTGCGATGCCGACCGGCTCATGACGTCTCGGGGCTGCCCAGTGGCCACTTCGACACCATCGTGCTGAACTCGGTCGTCCAGTACTTCCCGAGCGCCGACTACCTGCGCGACGTGCTGGGCAAGGCGATCGATCTGCTGGCCGACGGCGGCCGGGTGGTCGTCGGCGACGTACGGCACCACGGTCTGCTGCGGGCGTTGCACACGGCGGTGCAGCGGTTCCGGGATCCCGGATCGGGCACGTCGGCCGTGGACCACGCGGTGGCCGTGGAGAAGGAACTGCTCCTCGCACCCGAGTTCTTCACCGCTTTCCGGCATCCCCGGTTGAGCGGCGTCGAGGTGCTGCTCAAACGGGGTGACGCGGACAACGAGCTGACCGCGTACCGATACGAGGTGGTGCTGCACACCGGCGCCGCGCAACCGGTCGGGGAACTGCCCGAGCTGGTCTGGGGCCGCGACGTCACCGAGCTGGACGAGGTGACGGCACCGGCGCGGCTGACCCGGATCCCCAACCCGCGGCTGGCCGACACGACCGATCCGCGGCTGCACCCCGAGCGGGTACGCCAATGGGCCGCGGACCGCGGCCGGCGGGCGGTGCTGACCTGGTCGCCGCGGAGCCGGGACGCCTACGACGCGGTGCTGCTCACCGGCACCGGCGAGGACGTACCACTCGCGGACGTGTACCGCCCGAGCAGCCCGGAAGCGGTCGCCAACGTGCCCGCCCTCGCCCGGACCGCCGGTGAGCTGGTGTCCGAGCTGCGCGGCACGGTCAAGTCGCTGCTGCCCGACCATATGGTGCCGGCCACGATCACGCCGATCGAGCGGATCCCGCTCACCCCGAACGGGAAGATCGACCGCAAGGCCCTGCCGGAACCCGAGGTCATGATCACCGGCGCCCAGGACCGCGGTCCGCGCAACCCGTACGAGGAGATCCTGTGCGAGCTGTTCGCCGACCTCCTCGGCCTGCCCCGGGTCGGTGTCGACGACAGCTTCTTCGACCTGGGCGGCCACTCGCTGCTGGCCACCCGGCTGACCAGCCGCATCCGCGCCGTCCTGGGTATCGAGGTGCCTCTGCAGCAGGTGTTCGCCGCGCCGTCACCCGCCCGGCTCGCCGTGGTGCTGGCACACGGGTCGGACGCGGACCGCATGGCGCCCGCCCTTGTGCCGGAGCCCCGGCCCAAGGCGCTGCCCCTGTCGTTCGCGCAGCAGCGGCTGTGGTTCCTGCACAAGCTGGAGGGTTCGTCGGCGACGTACAACTCGCCCTTGGCGGTGCGGCTGTCCGGTGCCCTCGACGTGGCCGCGATGCGGTCCGCCCTGGGCGACGTGGTGGCCCGGCACGAGGCACTGCGCACCGTCTTCGCCGAGCGCCGTGGAGTGCCGCACCAGCAGATCCTTGACGTCGGCGACATCGACCTGCCGGTGCGCGAGGTGTCCGAGGACGACCTGGCGCAGGTGCTCCGGGACGCCTCCCGGCACGAGTTCGACCTGTCGCGGGAGATCCCGCTGCGGGCGTGGCTGTTCGCTACGAGCCGCGACGAATGGGTGCTGCTGCTGGTCGTGCACCATGTCGCCGCGGACGGCTGGTCGCTGCGGCCGCTGACCCGTGACCTGACGACGGCGTACGAGGAACGCGCAGCCGGGCGTGGACCGTCCTGGGCGCCGTTGCCGGTGCAGTACGCGGACTACGCGCTGTGGCAGCGCAGGATGCTGGGCGACGACGCCGACCCGGACAGCCGGATCGGCCGCCAGCTCGCCTACTGGCGGGAACAACTGGCCGGCCTGCCGCGGCTGGTGACGTTGCCGACCGACCGGCCGCGCCCGGAGGAGGCCGGTCACCAGGGTGCGACGCTGACCCGCAATCTCGACGCAGATCTGCACCAGGCCCTGCGAGCGCTGGCCCGCGGCAACGGATCCACACTGTTCATGGCCCTCCAGGCGGCGCTCGGCGCGCAGCTGAGCCGCAGCGGGGCCGGCACCGACATCCCGGTGGGTGCACCGATCGCGGGACGGGTCGACGACGCCCTCGAGGACCTGATCGGCTTCTTCATCAACACGCTGGTGCTGCGCATCGACACCTCGGGCGGCCCGAGCTTCGTCCAGCTGCTGGAGCAGGTGCGCGACACGAGCCTGGCCGCGTACGCCCATCAGGACATCCCCTTCGACCACCTGGTGGAGAAGCTCAACCCCGACCGGTCGCCCGCGCACCACCCGCTCTTCCAGGTGCAACTCGTGCTGCAGAACACACCGGAGGCCGAGTTCGAGCTGGCCGGCCTGACCGCGCGGCCGCAGCTGGACGGGGTCGAGACCGGCGTGGCCCGGGTGGATCTCACCGTCAACGCGATCGAGACGTTCGACGACCGTGGCGCGCCCGGCGGACTGATCCTCGTCGCCGAGTACGCCACCGATCTCTACGACGGCGCGACCATCGACGCCTTCCTCGACGAGTTCGGCCGGCTGCTGCGTGAAGTCGTCGACTCTCCCCACCAACCCATCGGAGGACTTGAATTGACGAGCGGGGCGGAAGTCAACCTTGCGGATCCCGTACCGGGAACGCTGCCGTGGCTGTTCGAAACCTGGGCGACGGCCGACCCGTCCGCGATCGCCGTGAGCGACGGCGCGGCCGGCCTCACCTATGCCGAGCTGAACAGCCG
Organism: Streptomyces sp. DG2A-72; assembly: GCF_030499575.1. NCBI lineage: Bacteria > Bacillati > Actinomycetota > Actinomycetes > Kitasatosporales > Streptomycetaceae > Streptomyces > Streptomyces sp. DG2A-72. The sequence continues at coordinate 1,140,171 of NZ_JASTLC010000001.1, read as the reverse complement.
GGCGAACCGGATGGCGCGGGCGCTGATCGAGCGGGGCGCGGGCCCGGAGGACCTCGTCGCCGTGCTGCTGCCGCGCAGTGTCCGGCAGGTCGTCGCCATCTGGGCCATCGCCAAGAGCGGGGCGGCGTACCTGCCGATCGACCCGGCCTACCCGGCCGACCGGGTGGCGTACCTCTGCGCGGACGCCCGGCCGGAACTGGTCGTGACGGATGCCTCGGGGGCCGCCCGCCTCGGCGCGGAGCAGCCGTTGATCGACATCGACGAACCGGCCACCGTCGCGCAGTGGGAGGGCCTGCCGGACACGAACCCGACCGACCGGGATCGCTCGGCCGCCCTCGGCCTGCACCACCCCGCCTACGTCATCTACACCTCGGGTTCGACCGGCCGGCCCAAGGGCGCAGTGATCACCCACGCGGGCCTGGCGGGCGCGGCCGAGGCGTGGCGGGACCGCTGGGGCTTCGGGCCGGGCTCCCGCGTCCTGCAGCTCTCCTCACCGAGCTTCGACGCCTCGGTCATGGACCTCGTCGTCGCGTTCGCCGCGCACGGCACGCTCGTCCTTCCCGAGCCGGGCCTTCTCGCGGGCGAGGCGCTGGCCCGGGTGCTGGCCGAGCAGCGGATCACGCACCTGGTGACGCTGCCGTCGGTGCTGGCGAGCCTGCCGGCCGACGCGCCGGGCCGGCTCACCGAGCTGCGCGGACTGCTCCTCGGCGGGGAGGTCCTCACGCCCGATCTCGCCGCCCGCTGGTCGCCGGAGCGACGCATGGTCAACGTCTACGGCCAGACCGAGACCACCGTCGCCTGCACGATGACAGATCCCCTTGACAGCGCGGACGGCGCGCGCGTCACGGTCGGCCGGCCCAACCCGGGGATGCGCATCTACGTCCTCGACGCGGCCCTGCGGATCGTGCCGCCCGGCACCGACGGCGAGGTGTACGTCGCCGGGCCGGCCGTGGGCCGCGGTTACCTGCACCGGCCCGGACTGACCGCCGGCCGGTTCGTCGCCGACCCGTACGGCCCGGCAGGCTCGCGGATGTACCGCACCGGGGACATCGGCCGCCTGAACCACGCGTTCGAGCTGGAGTACGTGGGCCGCACCGACGACCAGGTGAAGATCCGCGGGATGCGGGTGGAGCCCGGCGAGGTGGAGGCCGCGCTGGCGAAGCACCCGGCCGCGGCACAGGCTGCCGTGGCCGTGCGAGCCGACCGCCAGGGCGACCTGGCGCTGTTCGGGTACGTGGTCCCCGCCCGCCCCGACACCGACGTCACCGGCATCCGGGAGGATCTGCGCCGGTCGTTGCCCGAGCATCTGGTGCCGGCGGTGGTGATGGCGGTGGAGGAGTTCCCGCTCACGCCGAACGGCAAGGTGGACCGGGAGGCGTTGCCGGTGCCGCAGATCGCGGCACCGGTGGGGCGTGGCCCCCGCACCCCGCAGGAGGAGATCCTCTGCGGGCTGTTCGCCGAGGTGCTGAACCTGGGACAGATCGGCGTCGAGGACAACTTCTTCGACCTGGGCGGCCACTCCCTGCTGGCGAACAGGCTCATCGCCCGCATCGCCGAGGTGATGGGCACGGAGGTTCCGATCCGGACGTTCTTCGCCGGGCCCACCGTCGCCCAGCTCGCCGAGCACCTCGGCTCCGACGGCACGGACAAGGCCTTCGACGTACTCCTCCCGCTGCGCACCGGGGGCAGCCTGGCGCCGCTGTTCTGCATCCACCCGGGAGCGGCGATCTGCTGGTCCTACTCGGATCTGCTGCTGCATCTGAGCCCCGACTTCCCCGTCTACGGGCTGCAGTCCCGCGCGCTGAGCCACCCCGACGAGCTGCCGGAAACCCTGATCCAGGTCGCGGACGACTGCATCGAGGAAATGCGCCAGGTGCAGAAGACCGGGCCCTACTACCTGCTCGGGCAGTCGTTCGGCGGCGTCGTGGCGCACGCCATGGCCGCCCGCCTGCAGGCCGCCGGGGAGCAGGTCGGACTCATCGTCGCCCTCGACTCCGAACCGGCCAGGCCGCTGACCGAGGAGGAACAGCAGCAGGTCGTCGAGGCCACCGCCAAGGTCTACACCGGCATCCTTGAGGTGCTGGGCGTCGACCCGGCGACCCTGCCGAGCGGGAAGCTCTCCTTCGCGCAGTTCTCGGAGCTGGCCCGGACCACCAACACGGTCCTGGGCAACGTCGCCGAGGACGAGTTCCGGCTCCTGATGGAGATCCTGCACCGCAATATCTCCATCGCCACCAGGCATCGGCCGGAACGGGTCGACGCCGACATGCTGATCTTCGGCGCGACCGAGGAACGGGAGCGGGTGCTCGACCCCGAGGTGTGGCGGGACTTCGTCGGCGGCGACATCACGTACCACCCGGTCCCGACCGGCCACAGCACGATCATGACGCCGGAGGCGCTGAAGCTGATCGGCCCGATTCTCGAGGAACACCTCCGGGCCGCCATCGCCGCCAACGCGACAACCAAGGAGGAGAACTGATGGGCAACCCGTTCGACGACACCGAGGGAACGTTCCTGGTGCTGGTCAACGACGAGGGTCAGTACTCGATGTGGCCCGCGGCCATCGACGTGCCGGCCGGGTGGACCGTCGCCCACCCCGAGGACGCGCACCAGGCGTGCCTCGACTACATCGAGGAGCACTGGACCGACATGCGGCCGCGGAGCCTGGTCCGCGCCATGGGCGAGGAGTCCTGAACCGTGCCCGCACACAACGTCGCGAGCGGGCCAGGCGCCCCCGAGCCGGGGCGTGACCTGCTCGAGCTGGTGGACACCACAGGACAGACCGTCGGGGTGCTCGACAAGCTGGCGGCCCACACGAGTCCCGGCCATCTGCACCGGGCGTTCTCCGTGTTCCTCTTCGACGACGAGGAGCGCCTGCTGCTACAGCGGCGGGCGCCGGGCAAATACCACTCGCCGGGAGTGTGGTCCAACACCTGTTGCGGCCACCCCTTCCCAGGGGAACCACCGGCCGGCGCTGCCGCACGGCGTGTCAAGGAGGAACTCGGCATAGCGCCGGTCGGTCTCGCGGCCGCCGGCACCGTGCGGTACGCGCTGCCGGACCCGAAGTCGGGCCTGATCGAACGCGAGTACAACCATGTGTTCGTGGGCCGGTTCCGGGACGAGCCGCGGCCCGATCCCGCGGAGGTCTCGGAATGGACGCTGGTCACGCCTGAGCGACTGCGGGACATGCGGGACCGGCTCGAGTTCTCCGTGTGGTTCCCGGCCGTGCTCGAACGTGCCGTCGGGGCGGGACGTACCGCAGACCTTCATCTGGACGCGTGGCGTTGAGCCACCCCCGCCTCGACGTGGATTCTGACAAGGAGAACCGGGTGACCGAGGAGCCGGCAACAGTCCGAGATGCCTGCGCCACGCTATTGGAGAAGACGGCACAGACCCTGCAACTGGGCGCCAGCGGTACGGAATTCGTTGCGACGTTCCGGGCCATGACCGACCACTGGGGCGACGCCCGCCCCCACGATCTTCCCCTGTCGGACGTGTCGCCCGACGGGTCGCCGGTGGAGTACGCCGTCGACCTCGACGGGGACGCGCCCGCCCTCCAGTTCGCCATCGAGCCACTGACCGCGGGCGTGCCGGCCCGCGACCCCGGCGCGGCGCGGGCGCTCATGCCGCTGCTCGCCGAACGCTACGGCACCGGCGCGGCCCGGTGGTCGGCCGTGGCGGACCGCCTCCTGCCCGACGACGCGTACGGACCGCATGTGTCCATGTACGGCGCCGAGGTGCGCTCCGGCGCCCCGATCCGGTTCAAGGTCTGGTTCTACCTGGACGTGAACGGCCCGGACGGGGTGTTCGACCTGCTGTACACCGCCCTGGACCGGATGGGGGCGAGGCATCTGTGGCCGGTGGTCCAGGCGCATGTCCACCGGGCCGGGTACGACGTGCCGTTCCTGCTCTCGCTGGATCTGGCCGACGACCCCGCGGCCCGGGTGAAGGTCTACTTCCGGCACTTCGCCGCAGACGCCGACGAGGTGGCGGCCGTTCTCAAGGCCTATCCGGGTTTCGAACCCGGCGAGGTACGCGCCTTCTGCAGGACTATGACGGACGGCCGCCGCCATTTCAGCGTCCAGCCGCCCGTCACCTGCGTGTCACTGTTCGACGCGCAGACTCTCGAGCGCCCCGCGGCCACGCTCTACATCCCCCTGTGGACGTACGCGGAGCACGACGGCGAGGTGCGGCAGCGGGTCCACCGTGCCCTTGCCGCGCATCCGCAGGCGCTGCGCCGCTACGACAGCGTGCTCGCCGGCATCGCGCACCGCGGACTTGACGCGGGAACCGGGATCCACAACTACATCTCCTGGCAGCCGGGCCGCTCCCGTCCCCGCGTGAAGGTCTACCTCTCGCCGGAGATGCACGACGTGAACCCACCGCCGCTCGGCGTGAGCCAACAGGATCACCTCGGCGGCCGGCCCACTGCGACAGGAAGGACCGAATGAGTACGCAAGTGCATCCGGCTCCACTGCGAACCGCCATTGTGGGGACCGGGAACATCGGAACCGATCTGCTGCTGAAGGTCGAAACCTCACCGCTGCTGACGTGCGTGCTGTTCGCCGGTCGGCGGGCCGAATCGCCCGGCATCGAGCTGGCCCGCGGCCGCGGGGTGGCCACGAGCACCGGCGGCATCGACGCGGTCGTCGACGCGAAGGACGAAATCGACTTGGTGTTCGATGCGACCTCCGCCGGCGATGCCACCCGCCACTGGGGCATCGTCGAGCCGCTGGGGCTGCCGTTCATCGACCTCACGCCGGCCAACCGGGGCACGTTCTGTGTGCCGGCCCTCAACCTCGAGGACTGCCTCGAAGAGCAGTACCTCTCCATGGTGACCTGCGGCGGACAGGCAGCGGTCCCGATGGCCCGCTGCATCACGCAGATCGCGGGCCACGTCGACTACCTGGAGATCGTCTCGGCGAGCGCCTCGGCCAGCGTGGGACCGGCCTCGCGGGCAAACCTGGATGAATACGTACACACCACGGAGCAAGCGACCACCGAGTTCTGCAGCGCCACGCGGACCAAGACTGTGTTGATCATCAACCCGGCCGACCCCGGCATCGTGATGCGCAACTCCATCGCGGTGTCCACCACCGAGGGCATCGACCTCGACGCCCTGCGGGAGGCGGTCACCACGATGGAGAAGCAGATCCGCTCGTACGTTCCCGGCTACCGGGTCGTGGTGCCGCCGGTCGCCACCGGAGACCGCTACATGCTCACGGTGGAGGTCGAGGGGCGGGGCGACTACTTCCCGCGCTATGCCGGAAACCTGGACATCATCACCTGCGCCGCCGTCGCCGCGGCGGAGGCTCGCACCGGGCGGGGGCGGTCATGAGCGGGCAACTCCAGATCTGCGACACGACGCTGCGGGACGGCAACCACGCGGTCGCCCACCAGTTGAACCGCGCGGACATCAGCGCGTACGCGCGGGCGGCCGAGTCGGCCGGTGTGGACGTCGTCGAGGTCGGGCACGGCAACGGCCTCGGCGCCTCCTCCATCCAGGTCGGCATCGCGGCCATCAGCGACGCGGAGATGCTGCGCGCCGCCAAGGCCGAACTGCGCAACTCCCGGCTCGGCGTGCTCTCCATCCCCGGCTTCGCCAGCGTCGAACGCGACCTCAAGCCCGCCCTCGACAGCGGCGTGGACGAGGTCCGGGTGGGCGCCCACTGCACCGAGGCCGACGTCACCCGCCAGCAGATCACGATGCTGCGGGCCATGGGCGTACCCGTGAAGGGAATGCTTCTGATGAGCCACATGGCGTCGGCGAAGAAGCTGGTCGAACAGGCGCAGCTCATGCAGGACTACGGCGCCGAGGCCGTCGTGCTGATGGACTCGGCCGGCGCGTACACGCCGCAGAAGGTGCGGGAGAAGGTCGGTGAGCTGGTCGACAAGCTCGACATCGCGATCGGTTTCCACGCCCACAACAACCTCGGCCTCTCGGTGATCAACAGCATGACCGCGATGCAGGCGGGGGCTTCCATCGTGGACGTCACGGCGCGCGGGTTCGGCGCAGGGGCGGGTAACGCGCCGATCGAACTAGTCGCCGCCAACCTGCACGTCGAGCAGATGGAGACAGGGATCAGACTGTTCGGCGCCCTGGACGCGGCGCAGACGGCCGAGGAACGGTTCGTGAAGCACGTGCCGACCAACGACAGCGTCACCATCGCCAGCGGCATAGCCGGGGTGTTCTCCGGATTCGCGGCGCCGGTACGGCGAGCGAGCCGGCGCTTCGACGTCGATCCCCGCGAGATCCTGCTCGAGCTGGGCAAGCGGCGGGTGGTGGCCGGCCAGGAGGACACCATCATCGAGGTCGCCATGCAACTGGCCGGCGAGCGGGCACCCACGGACCTGCCGCACACCTCTGCTGACCACATCTGACGGGCAAGAGGGAAGGAACCATGCAACGGCACACCCCGGAATCCGTGGCCGACGCGGCCGCGGTCGCCGCACTGCTGCAGATCGGTGCCGAGATCGGGGCCGACCAGGTCCTGGACTCCGGCGAGATCTTCAGCGCCTCGGACATGGCCAAGACGGCCGGCGTCCCCGTCGCCGGCGTCACCGCCTACCTGGCGGCACTGCTCGCCGCCGGCCTGATCGTCGAGACCGAGGTCCCTGACGAGTTCCAGACGGCCGCAGATTACACCGACCTGCGCCACCAGGCCGGGTACGTGTCCTGGGCGATGCACGCCAACGGCCCTTTCATCGACAACGCCCGTGCATTCTTGACCGACCCCGCCCAGGCCGCCCGCACCCACCGGCGCAACGGACGGCGGGTCGCGGTCAGCTCACGGTGGATCGGCGAACGCGCGTTCTACCCGCAGATCATCGAACAGGTCGTGGCGTCCGGCGCGCTCCGGGTGACCGACCTCGGCGCCGGGGCCGGCGCACTGCTCATCAAGCTGCTGCAGGAGAATCCGGCACGCACCGGCACGGCCGTCGACAGCAACGGCGCCGCCTGCGCCGCGGCGCGTGAGGCCGCCCGCGCCTGCGAGGTGCACGATCGCCTGACAGTTGCCGAGCGGCCGATCGAGTCGCTGGTCGACGACCCGGGGCCGGTCGCGGGCGCGGAAGCCATCCTGGCCTGCTACGTCATGCACGACATCGTGGCGGACGAGCGCACGGCCCAGAACGTTCTCGGTGCCCTGCGCGACGCGCTCGCCCCCGGCGGATTCCTCGCCGTGGCCGACGCCGTCTCCTACGCGCAGCAGCCTCAGGAGCGCAAGTTCAGCGCGCTCTTCACCTATCTGCACGCCACTTTCATGAGTGTCCTTCTGCCCACCGAGCAGGAGTGGCTGGACACGTTCGACAAGGCGGGCTTCTCGCGGACCAGGACCGTGCCGATCGGCCTGCCCGGGGGCCGGCTCTTCGTGGCGAGCAGATGACAACCGCCGCGCGGGCACTCCACCGCGAACTCGCCACCGAGCTCTGGAAGGCCGCCGAAACCCGCCGGCCGGTGCCGCCCGTGTCGATCCGGCACCCGCAACTCGGCCTGGCGGACGCATACGCGATCCAAAGTGAGATGCGCGCGCTCGAAGTGGCGAGTGGTGCCGCGCTGGCCGGGCTCAAGATCGGAGCCACCAGTGAGGCGATCCAGAAGATGTTCGACATCGACCATCCCGACTTCGGATACCTGACCGATCGCATGCTCCTGCCCGACGGCGTCCTCCTCGACCTGCGGAGGTTCATCTCACCGAAGGTCGAGGGCGAGATCGCCTTCCGGATGGCGGAGGATCTCAGTGGCCACGAGGTCACGGCTCAGGACGTTCTCGACGCCACCACAGTGGTCTGCCCGGTCCTGGAGGTGCTCGACAGCCGGATCGAGGCATGGAAGATCGGCCTGGTGGACACCGTCGCCGACAATGCGTCCTCCGCCGCGGCCGTGGTCGGCTCCGGCGTCCCACCGGACACCACCGACCTGGCGGCGGCGCGGATGGTACTGCGCAGCGGCGACACCGAGTACACCGGGAACGGCTCGGCGGTCATGGGGCATCCAGCGGAGTCGGTGGCATGCCTGGTCCGGATCCTGGCAGGGTTCGGCACCGGCATCAGCGCCGGTGACCTCGTGCTGGCCGGCTCCTGGTCCGGCGCGGTGGACCTGCTGCCGAACCAGGAGGTACATGCCTCGTTCGGGGTCCTGGGTTCGGTGTCCCTCAGCACACATGACCGCGAGGAGAAGGACGGTGAGCCATGAGAGGCCCTGCCGCAGCGCAGGCGATCGACTGACGTTGTCTGATGTCGGCTGACCGTATTCCGGCATTCCGAGGAATACGTCGTCACGCGGCGGGCGGCCGCCCGGCCCCGCACACGGAGGCCGGCGCGGCGCGGCGCAGAGCCGGTCCGTGCCGCGACCGCCCGAGCGGCTCGCCCTCCGCCGGTCCTGGTCAGCAGCCCTCTCAGGCGGCCGACGAAGGCCCTCGAAGTTGACGACGTCGGGAACTCCACCAACGCGCCGCCACGCCACGCACCTTGACCAACAGACAGCCGGTCCCGCTTCGAACGACGGTCACTCGCCGGGCCGGCAGGCGGCTGGACTGCGCTGTGCGCCAGGAGCGTCACCGCCAGGAGCGTCACTTCGAGGGGCTGCGCCGTGTGCCAGGAGCGTCACGTCGCGAGGCAAGGCTCCGGACGCGGGCCCGGTTTCACACCGCCCCGCTCCGGCCGGAATCCGGGGAACGGTGGCGGGCCGCGGCGTGGCCTGCGCCGCGGCCGGTCGCGCGGGCCACGATCAGTCCGTCGCGCACCCGGACCGCGATCTCGGTGAGGTCGTCGACCGACGTGTGGCCGAGGGCTGCGGGGACCGTGCCGCTGTCGTCGAAAACGATGCGTGCCTGCGGTAGTCGGTCGGCCGCGAACACTCGGAGCAGGCAGCCGACGAGATCGACGATCCGGAGTCGGGCCAGTTGACCGATCTCGGCGGGGTCGCTCGTCACGACGACGATGGTCACCTCGTCGTCCGGCCGCGCTGAGCGCACCGCGTCCTCGGCCGCGGACAGGCGTCCCGCACCGAGTACGACGACCACCCCGTCGTCGAAGCCGACCGGACGGCCGGTGATCTCGTCGCGCAGACCGCGGGGCGGCACCCACCGGTCCTCGGTCGAGCGGGCCGGAGCGACGTAGGGCAGATGCGGTGGCTCCGTGTCGTCGCCGAGGGCGATGCCGGCCAGATGCTCGGCGGCTCGGGTCAGGTCGAAGGGGTCACCGACGCCGGGGGCGTTCTCCGCGAGGCCGGCCGCACCGTGGAGAAGGGTCAGGGCCAGCCCGGCCAGCCGCACGGTGCCGGCGCGCACGGCGGAACGCGGCTCAAGTGCCAGCGCGAGCAGCAGGGCTTCGAACCGGACGAGTTCGGCCATCGCGGTCCGGGCCGGCTCGGTGGTGAGCACTCCGGACAGTGAGCGCAGCTGAAGATGGCCGCTGCCCGGTGTGTCGCCGAGGAAGGGCAGCCGTTCGAGCCAGACCCGGGCGAACGAACCGAGCGCTCGTCCGACGCAGTCGGGGGATTCCGCCGGCGGTTCGGCGCAGGCTCGGGCCAGTTCGGCGGCGTCGGCCAGCACCGCGAGGTAGAGCGCGCGCTTGCCGGTGAAGTTGGAGTAGACCGCGCCTCGGGTCAGTTCGGCTCGCTCGGCGATCCGGTCGATCTTGGCCTCGGCATAGTCGTACTCGGCGAACTCCTGCCGGGCCGCGACCAGTACCGCCGCACGCGTCCGCTCCTGCTGCTGCGCGCGGGTCAACCTCGCCATCGTGTCCCCTTCCGCTCCTGCTGTGTCATGATACAACCAGCATCCAGATGCTGAGGACATCCGAAAGTGGCGAACATCGGAGATTGGTCGTGGGTGACAACGGGTTCGACGTCGACGTACTGATCAAGAAATTCGGCCGGACGACGGCGGTCGACGGAGTGAGCCTCTCCGCTCAGCGCGGACAGGTGCTGGGACTGCTGGGGCCCAACGGCGCCGGTAAGACGACCGTCGTCCGTGTGCTGGCGACCCTTCTGCGCCCCGACGCGGGGCAGGTGCGCGTGGCCGGATTCGACGTTCGGCGAGATCCGGCTCAGGTCCGTCGGCGCATCGCGCTGTCGGGGCAGCACACAAGCGTCGACGACGAGCTGTCCGGGCGGTCCAACCTGGTCATGATCGGCCGGCTCCTCGACCTCCGACGGCATGACGCCCGCCGGAGGGCCGGCGAACTGCTGTCCCGCTTCGGTCTCGACGATGCGGCCGACCGGCCCGTCGCCACCTACTCGGGCGGGATGCGACGCCGCCTCGACCTCGCCGCCGGCCTGGTGGGCCGGCCCGAGGTCGTGTTCCTCGATGAGCCCTCGGTCGGGTTGGACCCCGGCAAGCGCGACGAGTTGTGGCAGATGATCCGCGGGCTCAGCCAAGACGGCGTCACGGTCCTGCTCACGACGCAGTACCTCGAAGAGGCCGACGCCCTCGCCGACGGCATCACCGTCATCGACCACGGACGAGTGATCGCGTCGGGCACACCCACCGACCTCAAGCGCGAGATCGGCGGACACACGATCGTCCTCCGCCCGGCCGATGCCGGCGACCTCGACCCCGCTGCCGCCGTCATCGCCCGAGTCGCAGGACGGGAGCCCGACCGATCACGCCGCCACGAACTCGTCGTGCCGGTTGCCGGGGACGCCGAGTTCTTCGAGATAACCGCTCAACTCCGGGACCGCGGCATCGATGTCAGCGAGATCGCCTTCCGCCTTCCCAGCCTCGACGAGGTCTTCCTGTCCCTGACCGGGGCCCCGACTGCCGACGCCCAGGAGGCAGCATGACCACGACCCTCGCCGGGACCGCCCGGCCTCGGCGCTTCGCCACCGTCCGGCACAGCGCGGTTCTCGCCCAGCGCAGCCTGCTCAAGACCACCCGGAACCCGGGTCCGATCATGAACGGTGTGGTCACCCCCGCGCTGTTCATGATCCTGTTCCTCTACCTGTTCGGCCGACCGGTCGCCGGTTCCACCGGCGAATACCTGCAGTACCTGTTCCCCGGAATCCTCGTCATGGGCGCCGGCCTGGCCGGAATGATCTCCACCGGATCGGCCATCAACCTCGACCTGAAGAACGGCGTCACCGACCGGTTCCGCAGCCTCCCGATCAGCCGTACGGCGCCGCTGCTCGGCTCCGTGACGGCCGACGTCCTCCGTTACCTGATCGCCGTGTCGATCCTGTTCGTCATCGGCATTCCGCTCGGGTTCCGCATCCAGGGAAGCATCCCCGCCGCACTGGGGGCGACCGGGCTCGCGATCCTGTTCGGGTTCTGCCTCAGCTGGGTCACGGTGTTCATCGGTGTCATCGTCAAGAGCGCCGAGGCCGTGCTGGCGTTCAGTTTCATCGCCTTCCTGCCGCTCCAGCTGGGCAGCAGCCTGGCTTCCCCGACCGACACCCTGCCCGGCTGGCTGAAAGCGTGGGCGGACATCAACCCCGTCACCCATGTCATGGATGCCTGCCGCGCTCTGCTGAACGGGACGCCGGACGCGGGAAGCATCGGCCGCACCCTGCTGTGGTCCGCCGTCCTGTTCGTCGTCTTCTGCCCCCTGGCAGTCCGCGCCTACGGCCGCCAGGAATGACGATGCGGCTCCCTCACGTGGCGATCGGCCGACGTCCCCTCCCGGCGCCGGCGCCCTCGGGCCCGCTGATTTCCGCAATGCCCACCGCACCCCAGGAGGACAACACATGACCTGGCCTGAAGCTCGCGCGACGGACACCGGCCTGCTGGTACTGCACGCCCTGCGCTGCGCCGGCACCGTCAGCCTCGCCCGGCTCCACGCGATAACGGGTCTCGACGAATCCGATGCCGAGTCCGAGCTCATCGATCTCGGGGCCGACGGTCTTGTCACGCGTATGTCCGGCGACCTGCCCGGTTGGAGTCTCACGGACGCCGGCCGTGCCGCAGCGTCCGAGCGGATCATCGACGAGCTCGAGTCGGCCCATGCCCGCGGGGCCGTGACAGCGGCGTACGAGCGGTTTCTCGTCCTCAACCCGGAGCTGCTCGACCTCTGTACGGCATGGCAACTCCGAGCCGTCGACGGCATCGCGAGCGCCAACGACCACAGCGATCCCGCCTACGACTCCCGGGTCCTGGCCCGATTCGCCGATCTCGACCGACGCGCTGCCGTGGTCTGTGCCGAGTTGTCCGAGGCATTGCCTCGATTCGGTCGTTACCGGTACCGCCTCACCGAAGCTCTCAAGCGCGCTGTCTCCGGCGAGTTGGAGTACGTGGCCGACAGTACCGCGTCGTACCACACCGTTTGGGCAGAGCTGCACGAAGACCTGCTCGCCACACTCGGGATGCAGCGATGAGGTGGATTCGCGCGATCTCCGCCCAGGCCGAGGAGACGGCGGAGACACTGGGCGGCAAGGCACTCGGCCTGGTCCTGCTGCACCGTCTCGGCTTGCCGGTGCCGGCCGGGTTCGTCATCACCACCGAGGCATGTCGCGCCTTCCTTCGGGCAGGGCGCCTTCCCGAAGGACTCGACGACGAGCTCGCGACTGCCATGGCCGACCTCGAACGCTCCACCGAGCGCTCCTTCGGGGGACCGCAGAAGCCGCTGGCCGTGTCGGTTCGCTCCGGGGCCGGCGTGTCAATGCCCGGCATGATGAGCACGATCCTCAACCTCGGTCTCACGACCGAAGCCACCGAGGGCCTTGCCGCCGAGACGGACGACCGGCCGTTCGCACGGGACTCGCGCCTGCGCTTCCTGTCGAGCTTTGCCTCCGCGGTCACGGACTCGGAGGGGGACGGCGACCAGCAGGTTCCCGAGGACGCGAGCCGCCAGTTGGAACTGGCGGTCGAAGCTGTCTTCTCGTCCTGGGACGCGCCGCGCGCGCGTACCTATCGCGAGTTGAACGACATCCCGCACGACCTCGGCACCGCCGTGATCGTCCAACGGATGGTGTTCGGCAACCGCGACGACCGCAGCGGCACCGGAGTCGTGTTCAGCCGCGATCCCAACACCGGCGAGAACACCCCCTTCGGCGAAGTCCTCTTCGGGCACCAAGGAGAAGAAGTCGTCTCCGGTCGAGCGACGACCCGGCCGTTGCGTGAACTCGCCGAGCGGGAACCGGCAGTGTGGACAGGGCTGCTCGACGCCCTGCGCCGGATCGAAGGGCACTACCGCGACGCCTGCTACGTCGAGTTCACGTTCCAGTCCGGCGAGCTGTGGATCCTGCAGGTCCGTCCCGGCCGGTTCGTCGGGGGTGCCGCGGTCCGCGTAGCCACCGAACTCGTAGACGAGCGTGTCCTCGAACGTCACGAAGCGCTGCTCAGGGTCTCCGCACAGCACCTCCGGCACGTCCGCACGCCGCGCATCGCGTCATCCGAGAAGACCGACGTCCTCGCCCGGGGCATCGGCGCCTGTCCCGGTGTCGCCGTCGGCAGAATCGCGACCACGGCGGACGGCGCAGTACGCATGGCCCGTGCCGATCCGGTCATCCTGGTACGTCCGGAGACCTCCCCGAACGACATGCACGGCCTTGCCGCCGCCGCCGGAATCGTCACTGCCCGCGGCGGACCGGCCAGCCACGCCGCGGTCGTCGCGCGGGCCATGGGAAAGCCCGCGGTCGTGGGCGTCGCCGGCCTCACCCTCGACCGTGACGACGGCTCCGTGACGGTCGGCGGCCGCACCATCGGCGGCGGCACCCTCGTCACCATCGACGGGACCAGCGGCGAGGTCGCTCTCGGCACTCCCCACGTCATCGCCGACGCGGCCGACGGGCACCTCCACCGACTGCTCGCATGGGCCGACGACGTCTCGGGCGACCACTCCGTACGCGAGGAAACCCAGCGCCTCGAGGCGGCCCATGCGGCACTGCGCCACCGCTGATTCGACTGACTCACCTGACTCATCTGATCCACCTGACTCACCTGATTCGACGACGAGCGGCATCCTGAACAGGAGATCCACCATGGCAACTCGGCATGTGTACCTGGTACGACACGGAGCAGCCGACCCCTTCGGCACGCTGACCGACGTCGGGCAGCGGCAGTCGGAACTGGTCGGCAAACGCCTGGCCGGACTTCCGATCGAAACGGTCTGGCACTCGCCCCTGCCCAGGGCAGTGCACTCCGCGCAGATCGTGGGCGCCTGTCTGCCGGACGCCGCCGTGCGGGAAGCGCCGGAACTGGTCGATCACATTCCGCATGTTCCGGACGACGTGCCACCGGCGTGGGCGGCGTTCTTCGACGGCTACGGCGACGAGGAAGCCGCGGAGGCGCGACGCCAGGCCGACGCCCTGACCGACAGGTTCGCGCGCCCCGCCGAAACCGAGACGCACGAAATCCTGGTCACCCACGCCTACCAGGTGGCCTGGCTGGTCCGGCACGCCCTTGACGCGCCCGCGGTGCGTTGGCTCGGTCTGAACTGCGGGAACGCGGCGCTGACGGTGATCGAGTACCGCGACGGCACGGCGCCGACGGTGCTGCTGTACAACGACATGGGCCACCTGCCGGTCGATCTGCGCTGGACAGGGTTCGGGGCCGGCACACGGCCCTGAGCGGAGCTGACGTCCGTCAAACGGGCTGGACAGTGATCGTGCAGAGTCTCTTGGTGGCCCGAGTCAGGGCAACGTACAGGTCCTTCTCTCCGCCGGGCCGGGCCGTGCTGATTTCCCCGGGACCCACGACGACGACCTCGTCGAACTCCAGCCCGCGTGCTTCGGACGCCGGCACGATGCGCGCATGCTCTGCGATACCCGCGGCTGTCAGCTGATCCAGCCTCGTGTCCGCGCAGATCACCCCGATGAGCTCGCCGGGGTACGACTCGGTCTGCATCTGCAGCTCCCGGACGAGGGTGGCGACAAGCTCATCCGGCTGCGTCGACACGGTGCGAGGAGACTCACCACTGCGTAGGGACCGTGTCGGAGTCTGGTCCGGGGCAATCCGTACGAGAAGGTCCCGGGTGGTCTCCAGGATCTCCTGTGTAGTGCGGTAACTGATGGTCAGGGTGTGGAGGTTGAACCGCTGGCCGACATGAGGGCTCAGCGCCTCCGTCCAGTCGTGTGCTGTCGCGACCGGTCCCGCCTGGGCGAAGTCGCCCACCAGCGTCATCGCCTTGCCCGGGCATCGTCGTACGATCATCCGCCACTGCATGGCGGTCAGCTCCTGTGCCTCGTCGACGACCACGTGCCCGTACGTCCGCTGCGGTGGACCGTCGATCAGGCTCGCTGCTTCGTCCAGCAGAGGCACATCGGCATCGGTCCACGAGTCGTCCGCATCGCGCAGCAGACTTGACCGCTCGTCGTCGGTCAACTGGGGCAGGTGCTCGGCGAGAGTGCCAGGGTTCGTCAGCAGAGCTCGCACGAGATCGCTGGGCACCAGCCGCGGCCACAGCTCTTCCACCGCGCGATCGACGTGAGCGTCGTCCAGGAGTCCGGCCCGGACGGCGTCCGCGTCGAACTCATCGGCCGGCCCCGTGGCAGCTGCGGCATCGTATCCGAGCCGGCGCAGGTCGGCCGCCGCCACCCGGTCGAGGTCTGTGCCGGTCAGCACGGCGACCTCCGCATCGATCTGCTCAAGGATGTCGCCCGTGCTCCGTTCCAGCGCGTCGGTGATGGCGTCGATCAGGAGTTTTTTGAACACCCGTCGCGCGGGGTTGTGTCCCAACCCGGTTGCCACGGCGGAGTCTCGCGCTGTGGCGACAACCTCGTCATGAAGGCGAACCGATTCGTGTCCGATCAGCACGGTGAAGCTTCCGTCCGGAGCCTGGTGACACCGCACCAACTCGGCCAGTGCGCCGGCCAGCATCGAGCTGCCCTTGAGACGCGCCACGTCGAGCGTCTCCGCCGTGTCCGGGAAGACTCCCGCCAGTTCCTGGCAGGTCGCCAGGACGATGTCGTTCTCGCCGAGTGAGGGCAGAACCTGGGAGATGTAGTCCAGGAACCGCGCGTTCGGACCGACTATCAGCACACCGTGCTGTGCCGCGCGCGGGAACGCGTACAGGACATAGGCCGCCCGGTGCAGGGCAACCACCGTCTTGCCGGTTCCGGGGCCGCCTTGGACCACTGACACTCCGCGGTGCGCGGAGCGCACGATCTCGTCCTGCTCGGCCTGCAGCGTCGCGACCGCGGCCTGCATCCGACCCGTACGCCGCGCCGAAAGGGCCTCCATCAAAGGGCCGTCCCCCACGACATCCCCAGCGGTCGGAGTGGAGCCGTCCAGCAACTCGTCGCTCACTGCGACCACCTTGCGCTCCTCCAGGCGAAGGTGTCGGCGGCGCCGCAGGCTCATCGGGTGGGCCGGTGTCGCTTCGTAGAAGGGCCGCGCCGCGTTCGCGCGCCAGTCCACCAGCAGAGGCAGGTCGTCTTCGTCCGTTTGCAGGCCAAGCCGGCCAATATGCAACGTGGTACCGTCCGCCGAGTCGATCCGACCGAAGACCAGGCCGTTCTCGGCTCCCTCCAGCCGGCCGATCTCCTTCGCCAGCCGCTGAGCGGCGACCTCTCGCTCGTGCGTCTCGCTTGCGCTCTCGGCCCGGGTCTTGAGTACATCTGCCAAACGCGTCCGTGCCTCGGCGAGCCGCTCGGTGAGTACCTCGTACACAGTGGACACGTGGGCTTGTTCCCATTCGACCTGGTACGCGGCGGGATCGTTGACTTGCGACAACAGGTGGCTCCTCTTGACAACGTGCACAGCGAAGACTTATTCCTCAAATTTGACTACCGGAGGTCGGAGCCGCCGAGGGTACAGCACGGCGGCGGTCAGCCCGGCATGATCGCGCAGTGAGCCGGGTCACTCCACGCTCCGGCTGGGTATCCACTCCATGCGGAGACGGACATCCCGACTCCTGCCCGTGGCTACCGCCTCACGGACGGGTTGCCTCATGGAACGCAGTGGCGTTCGATCTCAGGGGTGCCTCGGGGTCGGGCCTCAGGGGTGTCTCAGGGTCGTGATCCGGAACCGTGGGAAGCGCGGACCCGTTTTCAGGACAGAGAGCGGCCGTGGCCGCGAAGGAGGCGACACATGTCGAAGAACGCGAAGATCGCCGCAGGAGGTGTGGCAGCCGGGATCATCCTGCTGATCTGGCTGCCCTGGTGGGCGGCGCTCCTGATAATCCTGGGAGTCCCGGCTGCCGCGTACCTCACGCTGGACCCCTCGCAGCGGCGCAAGCTGCGCCGCGTCACCCGCAAGGAGCTCGGCCGCTGAGGCATGACCGCACCGGTGTATCCCGGTCGGCCGGCACACAGGAGCCGACCACATCGCCGCCCGCGGGCCTGCCGACGGTACGGTCCGCGGGCGGCTCGGTGCCTTGCGGGGACTCACGAGGCTGAGCCCCGTGGTCGTGGCCCCCTCAGCTGGGGCGTACGGCCATCTTGTCGAGGGCCTCGAGCAGACCCGGCAGCTCAGGTCCCCGGCCCACCGGCATGACCTCGCCGGGCTCCTCGTCGAGCAGCACGAAGGCGATGTCGTCTGTCCTGGCCACCAAGGACCAGCCGGGGCCGTCGGCGCGCAGGGTCCGTGCGTCGCCCGGCGCGAAGGAGGACCGTACGCGGCCGAGTGGCGGCGGCGTGTCGACGTAGGCGCGGGCCTCCGCGAGAACACGCCGGATGCCGCCGTGGCCCGGCTTGCCGGTTTCCTCGGTCCCGTCCTGCTTCTGGGCCTTCACGTCCTGCTCGGCCTCGTCCGTGTCCGCGGGCGTCGCGGATGAGCCGTTGGGGCTCTGAAAGTCCCCGTCGTCGATCTGCTCGCGCCACGTCGCCCACTGCCGCGCGATCTCGTCCGCGCCCAGGCGGCGCTGGGCCGGTCCCCAGATGCTGGTGTCCGGCGGCACCAGTGGAGGGCGGTCGGCGACATCGGGACCGGGGTCGTGCGGCGCGGGCACGCCGGGCGCCGCGACGGCGACCTCGAGCGGCCAGCCGGGCAGCGCGGCCACGACCGTCCGCTCGTCGGGGGACAGGTCGTACTCCATGCCGCAGTCCCAGGACGCGATGGCCACGGCGACCAGCGACACGTCGTCGATGGCGACCGTCCAGCGGGCGCCGTCACCGTCCTGGCCGAACACCAAGCCGTACCCGTCGGCCAGCGGCGCGAGACCGAGCGCCGCGCAGGCCTCCGGATAGTCGTCGCCCAGCACGCTCGGGAACTTCGCCGGCGTCAGCAGCACCGCCGTGAGCACATAGAGCGCGTCGTCCTCGGCGGCGACGGCGTCCTCGTCCGTCCCGGCCATCCCAGCCTCCCCATCGGTCTGTACAACGGCGCACCCTAGTGCGACCGGAAGGCCGTTGTCACGACTCCCAGGCCCACCCGGAGCTGCAGTTTTCCGGCTCGACGGGGCGAATCGACCACGGCTGCCCCCTCGGCGTCAGGCCGCCGGCAGCCCGAGGAGCGCCCGGGCCACGGTTTGCGGCGACTCGTCGCGTTCCCGCGCGAGCGCGATGACGGCCCGGCACGCCAGCTCGCTCACCCCGAACGACAGCGCCTCCGGCGACACCCAGCCGGCGGCCTCGTCGATCTGTTCCTGGTCGTCCTCGGCGCACGCCGACACATACGCGGCGGCGGCCTCGAACAGATTGTGCGTGCGCCTGTCCCTGCCGGTGTCCCGCTCCGCGCGCAACGCGTTGAGGAATCTGACACCGGACTTGCGGACCCTCCTGAACATGCTGACCACCTTCCCCCTGCGTGGTTGCCACGGCTGATCCTTCATCTCCTGCTCCTCAACGTAGAGTTGGAGCTCCGGCGGCAGAAGGGGACGGCGCGGTGAAGCGTTTCGAGCGACTCGAACGAATCCGGCGGATGGACCCGTACGAGGACGCGTCCGAGATCTACCGTCTCTGCGCGGCGTACGAGTTCCCCTGGGACTTCACCCGATCCCTGGAACTGGCCCTCTACCGCACGTACGCCGTGCCCAGCATCGGCCGGCTCCTGGCCGCGACGGCCGAGCTCACCGACCGTACGCAGAAACGCTACGACGACACCAGCCTGCTCCTGGACGCCGTCGTCGAGCACGGGTTCGACAGCGGAGAGGGCCGCACCGCGATACGTCGAATCAACCAGATGCACCGCAGCTACGACATCAGCAACGACGACATGCGCTACGTCCTGTGCACGTTCGTCGTCATGCCCAAGCGGTGGATCGACTCCTACGGATGGCGCAGGCTGTCACGCCACGAGACGATCGCCTCCACGGTCCACTACCGCACGCTGGGCCGGCGCATGGGCATCCAGGACATCCCCGAGTCCTACGAGGAGTTCGAGACCTGCCTCGACGCCTACGAGGAGGCCCACTTCGACTGGGACGAGGACGCGCGCCGTGTCTCCGACGCCACTCTCGCTCTGATGGCCTCCTGGTACCCACGCCCACTGCGCCCCCTCCTGCGCACGACGACCCTCGCCCTGCTCGACGACTCGCTGCTGCGGGCCTTCCACTACCCTGCGCCGAACGCCGCCACCCGTGCCCTGGTACGCCGCGCCGTACGGACGCGCGGACGGCTCGTGCGTCTCCTGCCACCACGCCGGGCACCGCACCACGCGCGCCAGAACTGGGAGATCAAGGGCTACCCGAACGGCTACCGGCTCGACGAGCTGGGCACCCGCCCGGTGCCCGGACTGCGTGGCTGCCCGGTGCGCTCCACGGATCCGTCAGCCACCGCCGGCGAATGAGCCGATCCGCGGCCATCGGCGGCATCGCCTCTTACGAGGAGGACGCGTTCGGCGACGGTGGCCACGCGCGCGTGCTGGAGGACGGCGGGCACCTGTGGGCGACGACGATGTGACTGGCGCCGAATCGGCGTGAGGCTCAGCCTTCGCGCACGGCCAGCGCCAGGAACCGGGCGTCCTCGTCGACGTACGACGTCATACGCCACCCCGAACGCGCCAGCAGGGGCCGCAGGTTGGGTTCCGCGCGCAGGTCGTCCGGGGTGATCTGCCGCCCCTGGCGTGCCGCGAGCGCCGCCCGGCCGATCGGGTGGAACAGCGCCAGGGTGCCGCCCCTGCGCACCACGCGCGCCAACTCCCTCAGGTTCTTGACCGGTTGGGGGAGATGGGCGATGAGTCCCGCCGCGAACACCGCGTCGAGCGACTGTGAGCGCAGCGGCAGCGCGGCGACGTCGGCGAGCAGCAACTGCCCGTCCCGGTCCCGTCCGGCCCGTACGGCGGCCTCCAGCATGGCCGGGGTCACGTCGGCTCCCAGGACCACTCCGGACGGCCCCACGGCCGCGCGCAGCGGCGTCAGGGCCCGGCCCGTGCCGCAGCCCGCGTCGAGCACTCGGGCCCCCTCGGGCAGAGCGAGTTCGGCGACCGCGGCCGCGTAGGCCGGGCCGTCGTCCGGAAAGCGGCTGTCCCAGTCCGCTGCGCGGGCGGTGAAGAACTCCTGGACATGTGTGTGGTCGTCGCTCATGGTCCGCATGATCCCTCACCGGCAGGGAGGACGTCGCGGCGCACACGTTCGAGCGTGACGCGATCGTTCAGATACCTCTCTGCGTCATATTCCAGCACCTTTCGAAATGCGCTCCCTTTGTGCGCCCCTGCCCCCCTAGCGTCCCTTGGCCATGGGACACCTGGACCACGCCGCCCTGGGCTGGCTGACACCCGCACTGTCGTACGTCATGGCCTGTATAGGCGCCGCGCTCGGACTGCGCTGCACCGTCCGAGCGCTCGGCGCCACCGGCCGGTCGCGCCGCAACTGGCTCATCACCGCCGCCTCGGCCATCGGAACCGGCATCTGGACCATGCACTTCGTGGCCATGCTCGGCTTCAGCGTCAGCGGCACCGACATCCACTACGACGTGCCGCTCACCATCCTGAGCCTGCTCGTCGCCATGGCGGTCGTCTGTGCCGGCGTCTTCGCCGTCGGCTACAGCCGTGACCGCGGCCGGGCGCTGCTGATCGGCGGACTCACCACCGGACTCGGCGTGGCGAGCATGCACTACCTCGGAATGGCGGCGGTGCGCCTCCACGGAGACGTCGACTACGACCCGGTGCTCGTCGGACTCTCCGTGCTGATCGCCGTCGTCGCCGCCACGGCGGCCCTGTGGGCGGCCCTCAACATCAAGTCCGCGGTCGCCGTCACGATCGCCTCGCTCATCATGGGGGCGGCGGTGAGCAGCATGCACTACACCGGGATGTTCGCGGTGAGCGTGCACGTCACGCCGTCCGGTGAGGTCCTGCCCGGGGCCACGGCGATGCAGTTCATCTTTCCCCTCGCCGTCGGCCTCGGGTCCTATCTGTTCCTGACCTCGGCCTTCGTCGCCCTGTCTCCCACGACAGGCGAGCGCGAGGCATCCGCCTCGGCCCGGCGTCCGGTCGAGAGCGTCGCCCGCTGAGCGGTCTTGGGGAAGTTCGGGCGCGGGGCTGTGTTGAATCTGCGGCTACCGCCGCGATGGGGATCCCCCGCTTGAGCGAAGCCGAGAGTGGGGGAGCGACCAGCCCCCACCGGCCCGCGGCGAACGAACCGCATATCCAGTGGAGCGCTGAGCGGCGGGTCCACCCCGGAGAGGTCCGGCAGGCACGCCCCGAACGACTTCCGAGCGAGGAGGCCATGCGTACACCCCGAAGGACCCCTGAAGCCGGCGCCGCGCCGCCGCCCGTGCGCGGGCGCCGCGCCCATGCCGGACCGCCCGCGGACGAAGGGCGGGACGAACCCGTGGACACGGTGGTGGTGGAGGACGCACCCGCGCGCGCGGGGCGATGGAGCATACGACCGCGCACCGTACGCGCCAAGATCGTCTGCCTGCTGATGGTGCCGGTGGTCTCGCTGCTCGCCCTCTGGGCGTACGCCACCGTGAGCACCGCCCAGGACGTCTCCCGGCTGCGGCAGTTGCAGCGGGTGGACTCCGCGATCCGGGCCCCCGTCGCGGACGCCGTCGCCGCGCTCCAGGCCGAGCGCGAGGCCGCCGTGCGTCACGCCACCGATCCGTCCTCCGGGCAGAGCGGTGACATCGAGCGGCTCGCCGAGCGCACGGACCGGGCCGTGAAGGAACTCCGGCTCGGCAAGGACAACACCGTCGCCGACAGCGAGGAACTGCCCGCCGGAGTGGCCGCGCGTCTGGAAGCGTTCGTCACCGCCGCCGAGGAACTGCGCCCCGTGCGCACCGCGGTACGGGACCGGCGTGCGGGCTGGGACGAGACGTACGGGCAGTACACGAAGACCATCGCGACGGCCTTCACCGTGGGCGGCGCGCTCACTGGCATCCAGGACGCCGAACTCGGCTCGGACGCGCGCGTGCTGCTCGAATTCTCCCGCGCGGGCGAGGCGTTGGCCCAAGAAGACGTCGTGCTGGCCGGCGCACGCCTCGCCGGTCGCCTCGACGGGGAGCGGATGCGGCTGTTCACCGGAGCCGTCGACACCCGCCGCACCCTCACCGAGTCCGCCGTCGCGGACCTGCGCGGCCCCGAACGCACCGCCTGGCGGGAGCTCGCCGACGGCAGCGCCTACGCCGCCCTGGGAGCCGCCGAGGACAAGGTCCTCGCCGGCGGCCCGGGTGCGCAGGCGATCGACGCGGCACCGGAAGCCACCTGGGACCAGGCGCACGCGCGCGTGCAGGACGCGATGCGCACGATCGAGGAGGACGCCGGACGAGGCGTGGCCGACCGGGCCGACCCGTTCACCCGCGGTCTGCTCACCCCGGCCGGTGCCGCGGTCCTGCTCGGCCTCGTCGCCGTCGCCGCGTCGCTCGTCATCTCCGTACGCATCGGCCGCGCCCTCGTGGTCGAGCTGGTGAGCCTGCGCAACAGCGCCCTTGAGATCGCCCGGCGCAAGCTCCCGGAGGCCATGCGGAAACTGCGCGCGGGCGAGGAGATCGACGTCGGTGCCGAGGCTCCGCCAGGTCCGGCCGCGGAGGACGAGGCCGGCCAGGTCGCCGAGGCCCTCGCCACCGTGCACCGCGCGGCGCTGCGGGCCGCCGCGGAACGCGCCGAGCTGGCCAGCGGCATCTCCGGTGTCTTCGTCAACCTTGCCCGTCGCAGCCAGGTTCTCGTCCACCGCCAGCTCAGCCTCCTCGACAGCATGGAACGCCGCTCCGAGGACCCGGGCGAACTGAGCGACCTGTTCCGGCTCGACCACCTCACCACTCGTATGCGACGCCACGCCGAGAGCCTGATCATCCTCTCCGGGGCGGCGCCCGGCAGGGCGTGGCGCATGCCGGTCTCCCTGACGAACGTCGTCCGTGCGGCGGTCTCCGAAGTCGAGGACTACGCGCGCGTGGAGGTACGACAACTCCCCGAGACCGCCGTCATCGGCACGGCCGTGGCCGACCTCACCCACCTTCTCGCGGAGATCGTCGAGAACGCCGCCCAGTTCTCGCCGCCGCACACGCGCGTGCGGATCACCGGCGAGCCCGTCGGCAACGGCTACGCCCTCGAGGTCGAAGACCGGGGCCTGGGCATGGGCAAGGAGACCCTCGCCGAGGCCAACCGCCGTATCGAGCAGTCCGAAGCCCTCGACCTGTTCGACAGCGACCGGCTCGGCCTCTTCGTGGTCAGCAGGCTCGCGGCCCGGCACGGCGTCAAGGTGCACCTGCGCACCTCCCCCTACGGCGGCACGACCGCGGTCGTGCTGCTGCCCACCGCCCTGCTGCACAGCGGCACGGAGGAACGTTCCCCTCGCAAGACCGCGGAGGCGGAACGATCTGCGGATCGCGAGTACGCGCGCGTGCCCGGCCCGGCCGGGCACCAGGAGTCCGTGACCGCGCCTGCGGACCGCCCCGCACTGGTGGCACCCGTCGCCACCGCTGCGGACACCGCGGCAGACACACCACCCCCCGGAGTCACCACCTTGCGACTGCACCGCCCGCCGGACGACTCCGAAGCCTCCGACGACCTTCCCCGCCGCGTACGGCAAGCGAACCTCGCCCCCCAACTGCGCGACGGGCGCCCCGAGGATCCGGAACCACCGGCCGCTCCGCCGGGCGAGGACGAGCGCACACCCGAACTCGTGCGGGACCGCATGGCGGCGTACCGCGACGGCTGGACGCGCGGCGGCGGCAGGCAGCCGGGACGCGGTGCCGCTCCAGAAACCCCGGCGGGCAGTCACAGCAGCGAAGGAGACCCCGCATGATCCAGGACCCGAGCATGAGGGCCGACGTGGGGGTCCCCCCGCTCGAGCGAAGCCGACAGTGGGGGAGGTCGGGCGAACTCGACTGGCTGCTGGACGACTTGGTCCAGCGCGTGAGCGAAGTCAGGCACGCCGTGGTGCTGTCCAACGACGGACTGGCCGTGGGCGCGTCCACCGACCTCCGCCGTGAGGACGCCGAGCACCTCGCCGCGGTCGCCTCCGGCTTCCACAGCCTGGCCAAGGGCGCCGGCCGGCACTTCGGCGCGGGAGGCGTACGCCAGACCATGGTGGAGATGGACGACGGCTTCCTGTTCGTGGCCGCGGCGGGCGACGGCTCCTGCCTCGCCGTCCTCACCGCCGTCACCGCCGACATCGGGCTGGTGGCCTACGAGATGGCGCGGCTGGTCAAGCGCGTCGGCGAGCACCTCTACACGGCGCCGCGCGTCGCCGCGCGGCCGCCCGCCGCCCGATGAACCGAGAGGGCGGTCCGCGCACATGACCGATCACCTGACGGGCGCCCCGCGGGAGCAGGGCAGCCAGTGGTACGACAACGAGGCAGGGCCCCTGGTCCGCCCGTACGCGATGACGGGCGGACGTACCAAACCCGGCCCCACCGGAGTGCGGTTCGACCTCATCGCCCTCGTCACCCTGGATGCGGGCGCACCCGGATTCGACGACACCACGCTCGGGCCGGAACACCGCGCGCTCGTCGAGCTGTGCCGCACCGAGACCCAGTCGGTCGCGGAACTCGCCGCGGGCGCCGATCTGCCCGTGGGTGTGGTGCGCGTACTCCTGGGCAACCTGCTGGAACTCGGCTGCGTCACCGTCAGCCGCCCGGTGCCGCCGGCGCAGCTGCCCGACGAACGGATTCTGCGCGAGGTGATCGAGGGATTGCGGGCGCTGTAGATGAACGTTCGAAAACCGGCCAATAGCGGTCCAATCCCTCAAGAGGAAGCAGCAGTTGTCATGATGCTGACGTCACACGTCGACCGTTGCCGGCACTCCCGAGAGAAGTGATCGATGGTCTCCGAGAACTCCGATGCCCAGGACGGCGAGTCCGCCCCTCTGGCGCTGAAGATACTGGTCGCCGGCGGATTCGGCGTGGGCAAGACCACCCTGGTGGGCGCGGTCAGCGAGATCAGGCCGCTGCGCACCGAGGAACTGCTCAGCGAAGTCGGCCAGTCGGTGGACGACACCGACGGCGTGGATCAGAAGGTCACCACGACCGTCGCCATGGACTTCGGACGCATCACCATCCGCTCCGGCCTGTCCCTCTACCTCTTCGGTACGCCGGGCCAGGACCGCTTCTGGTTCCTGTGGGACGAGTTGTCGCAAGGAGCCCTCGGCGCCGTGGTCCTCGCGGACACCCGGCGCCTGGAGGACTGCTTCCCCGCCGTCGACTACTTCGAGCACCGGCACATCCCGTTCGTGGTGGCCGTGAACTGCTTCGCCGGCGCGCGCGCATACGGCGCCCATGACGTCTCCCGCGCCCTCGACCTCGACCAGGGAACACCCGTGGTGCTCTGTGACGCCCGCGACCGCGACTCGGGAAAGGAGGTGCTGATCCGACTCGTCGAGTACGCCGGGCGTATGCACACCGCCCGGCTGCTCGACTCAGTGGGCTGAGACGGGAGTCCGGCTCAGTCCGCGACGCCCTTCTCCGCCAGGACCTTGTCGATCGTGACGCGGACGAGGAGTTCGCCGGGGACGCCGTTGCGGTCCCCGAACTCCTCGGCGCGTTCCTCGCCCATGTACCGCGCACCGATGCGCGCGGCCCAGTGACGCAGCTCCGCGACATCCTCCGAAATGTGGGCGCGACCGGTCAGTATCACGTAGTCGAACGGCGGCCGGTCGGCGTCCACGCACAGCGCGACACGCCCGTCACGGGCCAGATTGCGCCCTTTCACACTCCTGCTGCCGGTGTTGAACACCACGTCGTCGCCATCGAGCACGAACCAGATCGGCGCCACATGTGGGCTTCCGTCTGCCCGGACGGTCGACAGCTTGCCGGTGCGGGTGCCGTCCGAGACGAACGCTCGCCATTCCTCATCGGTCATCTTCTGTGCCATGCCTCCATCATCCTTGCCCTGACGCCGGGTCGTCCGGAAGGGTGGCCGGCAGATCCTCCAGCCAGGGGGAGACATCACACGGGGAGAGCGGATCATGGCGCAGAACCAGGGACTCGACTGGCTGCTGGACGATCTGACCGAGCGCGTCGAACAGGTGCGGCACGCATTGGTCCTGTCCAACGACGGGCTGGTCACGGGAGCGAGTACGGGCCTACGACGCGAGGACGCGGAACACCTCGCCGCCGTCTCCTCCGGGCTGCACAGCCTGGCCAAGGGCTCCGGACGCCACTTCGGCGCGGGCAGAGTGCGCCAGACCATGGTGGAGTTCGACGACGCGGTCCTGTTCGTCACCGCGGCCGGCAGCGGCAGCTGTCTGTGCGTCCTCAGCGGCGCGGAGGCCGACATCGGCCAGATCGCCTACGAGATGACCCTGCTCGTCAATCGTGTCGGTGAGCACCTCGGCGTGGACGCCCGACAGCCCGAGCACCCTCCGGCATCAGACGCCTGACCTGCGCATTTTCCATCCTCCGTGAGTTATCCACAGGCTCGCCACGAGATCCGCCGGACCGGCTACGGTTTTTTCACGGCGAGCGCACAGGGCGTGAGCCGCTGACTCCACGGGGGAGACATGTCTGGCGACACCATCACGAAACCGCACCGGCTTTCCTGGGCGCCGAGCCGCGCCGCTCGCGAACTCGGTTTGAAACGGCGCGAGTTCGACCTCGCCGTGCACCTCGGACGCATCCGGACCGTGCCCGACGAGGGAGGCGGGGGACGTCGCGTGGCCCAGCAGGAGATTGAGCGGCTCCGCGCCGAAGAGGGTTTCCAGGAGAGGCTGCTCAGCGCCGTCAAGGCGGTAGGGGCCACGGAAGGCGCCCGCATCATGGAGGTGACCGCAGGGAGGTTCACCCGCCTCGCCCGGCTCGGCCTGGTGGTCCCGGTCTCCTTCTATCTCAACCGCTACCGAGCGATTGTCTGGCTCTATCTGGCCGAAGAACTACGTCAGTTCGCGGCCGACGAGAAGAACGCTCAGCTGCTGAACGGCCGAACACCCGAGGGCCTTCGCGACCAACTGGACGCAGGCCTGGACCTACGGCCCCGCAACTGGCGCGGACGTCACCTGGGATTCCTGCTGCGGCAGGCCGACGACCCCTGGCAGCATGCCGGTGCAGTGGCCGCCCTGCTCGACCCCGTACAGATCGCGGAGATCGTCACAGACCCTTATGAGCGGGCGCATCTGAACAGGTTCCGGCCCGCACCGCCCGCACACGGCGCACCCGGATCACCCGCCGCGCACCTCGCCGAGCGGATCATGACGGCGGACGACGCGGACGAGATCAGCTGGCTCCGGGCGGACCTGACCCAGGCGCTGGACGAGGCGCGCAGGTACCGCCCCGCACCACGACCGAAGGCGAAGCGGCCGGAACCCCCTGCCGCCCCGCACCGGACTCCCGCCCCGACCGAGGAGCCCAGGCGATCACGAGGAGGACTGCTGGGCTGGCTGCGCCGCAGAGGAGAGTGACCTACAGCGCCCGGAACAGCCCCTCCTGGACGACGGAGACGAGCAGCCGTCCCTCCACGTCGTAGATGCGCCCGCGGGCGAGGCCTCGTCCGCCCGTCGCGATCGGCGACTCCTGGTCGTAGAGGAACCACTCGTCCGCGCGGAACGGCCGATGGAACCACATGGCGTGGTCCAGTGACGCCATGTCGAAGTTCCGTGGGCCCCACAGGGGTTCGACCGGGATCCGGACGGCGTCCAGGAGGGTCATGTCGCTGGCGTAGGTCAGCGCGCAGGTGTGCACGAGCGGGTCGTCACCGAGCGGCCCGACCGCACGCATCCACACGGCGCTGCGCGGCTCGGCGTTCTTGACCTCCTCGGCGGTCCAGCGCAGCCGGTCCACATAGCGGATGTCGAAGGGCTGACGCCGGGCCATGCGCTCGAACTGCTCGGGCAGCGCGCCCAGATGCTCCCGGACCTGCTGCGTCACCGTCGGCAGGGACTCCGGGTCCGGGACCTTGCGGGCCGGCGGCAGCTGGTGCTCGAAGGAACCTTCCTCAGGCTTGTGAAAGGAGGCGGTGAGATTGAAGATCGTGCGGCCCTGCTGCACGGCGGTGACCCGACGGGTGGTGAACGACCGGCCGTCCCGGACCCGCTCGACCTGGTACACGATCGGCACGCCCGGCCGGCCCGGGCGCAGGAAGTACGCGTGCAGCGAGTGCACCGGGCGCTCGCCGTCCGTGGTGCGCCCGGCGGCGACCAGCGCCTGGCCGGCCACCTGGCCGCCGAAGACCCGTTGCAAAGACTCCTGCGGGCTGCGGCCCCGGAAGATGTTGACCTCGATCTGCTCCAGGTCGAGCAGGTCGACGAGCCTCTCGGCCGGATTCGTCATGGGTGGGATTCTCCTGTGCTCACAGCTGGCCGACGTCGGTGACACGGACGACCGCACGGCCTTCAGCGTCGGAGGCGGCGAGGTCGATCTCCGCGCTGATGCCCCAGTCATGATCGTCGTTCGGGTCGTCGAAGATCTGGCGCACGCGCCACAGGCCGTGCTGCGGTTCTTCCTTGATGACGAGCAGCTTGGGGCCGCGGGCGTCGGGGCCGGTGCCGAGGTCGTCGTACTCGTCCCAGTAGTTGTCCATCGCCTCGCCCCAGGTGTCCGCGTCCCAGCCCGACTCCGCGTCCATCTCGCCCAGCTCCTCGACCTGGTCGAGGGCGGCCAGCTCGACCCGGCGGAACAGGGCGTTGCGCACCAGGACCCGGAAGGCGCGCGCGTTCGCAGTCACCGGCTTGACCTCGTCGGCCTTCTCCTGGGCCTCCTCGGCGGTCATCTCCTCCGGGTTGGCGAGCTGCTCCCACTCGTCCAGCAGGCTGGAGTCGACCTGGCGCACCATCTCGCCGAGCCACTCGATCAGGTCCTGCAGATCCTCGGACTTGAGGTCGTCGGGGATGTTGTGGTCGAGGGCCTTGTAGGCGGAGGCGAGGTAGCGCAGGACGATGCCCTCGGTGCGGGCCAGCTCGTAGAAGGACACCAACTCCGTGAAGGACATGGCCCGTTCGTACATGTCGCGGATGACGGACTTCGGCGACAGCGGGTGGTCGCCCACCCAGGGATGGCTCTTGCGGTAGGTGTCGTAGGCGTGGAAGAGCAGCTCTTCCAGGGGCTTCGGGTACGAGATGTCCTGGAGCCGCTCCATGCGCTCCTCGTACTCGACACCGTCCGCCTTCATCGCGGCCACGGCCTCGCCCTTCGCCTTGTTCAGCTGGGCGACGAGGATCTGCCGTGGGTCGTCCAGCGTCGACTCGACGACGGACACCATGTCCAGCGCGTACGACGGCGACTCGGGGTCCAGCAGCTCGAACGCGGCCAGGGCGAACGTGGACAGCGGCTGGTTGAGCGCGAAGTCCTGCTGGAGATCGACGGTGAGGCGCACGATGCGGCCCGAGGCGTCCGGCTCGTCGAGCTTCTCGACGATGCCGCCGTCCAGCAGCGAGCGGTAGATGGCGATCGCCCGCCGGATGTGCCTGAGCTGCTGCTTGCGCGACTCGTGGTTGTCCTCCAGGAGGTGCCGCATCGCCTCGAAGGCGTTGCCGGGCCGGGCGATCACCGACAGCAGCATCGTGTGCGTCACCCGGAAACGCGAGGTCAGCGGCTCCGGATCGGAGGCGATGAGCTTCTCGAAGGTGTTCTCCGTCCACCCGACGAAACCCTCGGGCGCCTTCTTGCGGACCACCTTGCGGCGCTTCTTCGGGTCGTCGCCCGCCTTGGCGAGCGCCTTCTCGTTCTCGACCACGTGCTCGGGCGCCTGCGCCACGACGAAGCCCGCCGTGTCGAAGCCCGCGCGCCCGGCCCGCCCCGCGATCTGGTGGAACTCACGGGCGCGCAGCGTGCGCACGCGGCTGCCGTCGTACTTGGTGAGAGCCGTGAACAGCACGGTGCGGATGGGGACGTTGACGCCCACGCCGAGCGTGTCCGTGCCGCAGATGACCTTCAGCAGACCGGCCTGCGCGAGCTTCTCCACCAGGCGGCGGTACTTGGGCAGCATGCCGGCGTGATGGACACCGATGCCGTGCCGGACGTAGCGGGAGAGGTTGCGGCCGAACTTGGTGGTGAAGCGGAAGTTGCCGATCAGCTCGGCGATCTGGTCCTTCTCCTCGCGCGAGCACATGTTGATGCTCATCAGCGCCTGCGCCCGCTCCACGGCCTGAGCCTGGGTGAAGTGCACGATGTAGACCGGCGCCTGCTTGGTCTCCAGCAGCTCGGTCAGTGTCTCGGTGAGCGGCGTGAATTTGTACTCGTAGGACAGCGGCACGGGACGGGTCGCCGAGCGGACCACCGCGGTCGGGCGGCCGGTGCGCCGGGTGAGGTCCTTCTCGAACATCGAGACATCGCCGAGCGTGGCCGACATCAGGACGAACTGCGCCTGCGGCAGTTCGAGGATCGGGATCTGCCAGGCCCAGCCCCGGTCGCCCTCCGCGTAGAAGTGGAACTCGTCCATCACGACCTGGCCGACGTCGGCGTTCTTGCCGTCGCGCAGGGCGATCGACGCGAGCACCTCGGCGGTGCAGCAGATGACGGGAGCGTCGGCGTTGACGGACGCGTCGCCGGTGAGCATGCCGACGTTCTCGGTGCCGAAGAGCTTGCACAGCTCGAAGAACTTCTCCGAGACGAGCGCCTTGATCGGGGCTGTGTAGAAGGTGACCTCGTCACGGGCCAGGGCGGCGAAGTGCGCACCCGCCGCGATCATGCTCTTGCCGGAGCCGGTGGGCGTCGACACGATCACATTCGCACCGGAGACCACCTCGATCAGCGCCTCCTCCTGGTGGGGGTAGAGGGTGAGGCCGCTCTCCTGGGCCCACGACTCGAAGGCCTCATAGAGAGCGTCGGGGTCGGCGGTCGGCGGCAGCTGATCGATGAGGGTCACGCCCCCATCTTGCCTGCCCTCCTGCCCGATAGGGGAATCGGATGCAGGCCCGAAGATCGCGAACGCTACGCTGTCTCGCCGACGGAGCGTCAGCGCACCCGGTCAACTGGACAGCGGCACACAACGAATGGGGCGGGCAACGGCGATGATGGGACCAGCACACTCACTGTCGGGGGCCGCGGCCTGGCTCGGCGTCGGAGCGGCGGCGGCTGCGACAGGGCACACGATGCCGTGGCCGGTGCTCCTGGTGGGCGCCCTGATCTGTGCCGGCGCCGCGCTCGCCCCGGACCTCGACCACAAGGCGGCCACCATCTCGCGGGCCTTCGGACCGCTCTCGCGCGGGCTGTGCGAGATCGTCGACAAGCTGTCGTACGCCGTCTACAAGGCCACGAAGAAGCAGGGCGACCCGCGCCGCTCCGGCGGGCACCGCACGCTCACCCACACCTGGCTGTGGGCCGTCCTGATCGGCGCGGGCGCCTCGGTCCTGGCGATCACCGGGGGGCGCTGGGCGGTGCTGGCGATTTTGTTCGCGCACATAGTGCTGGCCATCGAAGGCCTGCTGTGGCGGGCGACGCGAGGCTCCAGCGCCGATGTCCTGGTGTGGCTGCTCGCGGCCACCAGCGCATGGATTCTCGCGGGTGTCCTGGACGAGCCGGGCAACGGCGCGAGCTGGCTGTTCACCGAGCCCGGCCAGGAGTACCTGTGGCTGGGCCTGCCGATCCTGCTGGGCGCGCTGGTGCACGACATCGGGGACGCGCTGACCGTCTCCGGCTGCCCGATACTCTGGCCGATCCCGGTGGGCCGCAAGCGCTGGTACCCCATCGGCCCGCCGAAGGCCATGCGGTTCCGGGCGGGCAGCTGGGTCGAGCTGAAGGTGCTGATGCCGGCCTTCATGCTGCTCGGGGGCGTGGGCTGCGCGGCGGCGCTCAACTTCATCTGAGCCCGCCGCCGCCAGGGCGGGGCACAGGTTGCCGTGGGCCCGGCCTCACCTGCCCAGTGCTGTCAGCCGCTGTGCCCGGTGCTGCCGTACCGCTTCTCGAACTTGGCGACGCGGCCCTCGGTGTCCACGGTCCGTGCCTTGCCGGTGTAGAAGGGATGGCTCTCGGAGGAGATCTCCACGTCCACGACCGGGTAGGTCTCGCCGTCGTCCCACTCGATGGTCTGCTCGCTCGTGGCGGTGGACCGGGTCAGGAAGGCGTAGCCGGCGGCGCGGTCGCGGAAGACGACCGGGTGGTAGTCGGGGTGCTTGTCCTGCTGCATGGCGGCTCCTTGTACGGCACCGGGATCGTCGGCGCGGGGGACGACGGGTCAGCCGGACAGGGTGTCCTCGTCGACGATGTGCATGGCGGCCTCCTCGGCCGAGGCCGCGGCGCCGTCGATACCGACGTCTGTGGCGATCATCGCGCTCTCCTCGTCCTCGTGCGCTCCTTCGTCGGGGGCCACCAGACGGCCGGAGCGGACGGTGCCGACCTCGTTGTCCCAGAGTTCCCCATCGGTGCCCTGGCTGTCTCCGATGCCGTCCCCGTCCGGCTCCGTGAGATCCGGCAGCTCCTCGGCGAGCCGTTGGTCCAGCGTCTCGCCGTGCAGGCGCTCGGCGGCCGTCACGTCGGAGCGCTCCACCGCCCATGGTCTGTCCGGAGGAGACCAGCCCCGGTCGAGGGGGTCGTCGACACCGTCGTCGACCAGGGTGTCCTCCGCGTCCAGCAACCCGGCGTCGTCCTGGACCTCGGATCCGTCGGGCTGGTAGACGTCGTCTCCCCATCCGTCGACGCTGTTCACGGGTACCTCCAGGTGATGGGGACGGGCCCGTTCCGACCGCGGTCGGCGACGGGCGGCCGGGGCGCGGGGCGCGGGGCGCACTCGACCGGAGCCGAGCGGTTCCCGGCCGCACTCCGCGAGCCGGTACCGATATCCAGCCTTCCACCCCCTTTCGGCACCGCGCAACGGCACGGGAGGGAGAGGGCCGGGTTCGGCGGGACGGCCCTTGTGACACCCCGCCCGGGCGCGCGATCGGCCCGCACACCATCCCTGGGACGGGACAGCCCGAGGTCAATCGCCCAGATCCGCCGACGACCGAACGCGGCCGTCGTCGGCGTCGAGTTCGCCCCGGTCGACGGCTGCCGCGTCCCCGTACGCGATCCAGGTGGCCCGGCCGGAGGGTGGCATCCACCACTCGCCGGCGTCGCGGGTGGAGCCGTCGGTGAGCAGGAGCCGGCATGTGCAGTGGGTACCGGGAGGGCCATCCGTGATCTGCATGACGACCACGCGCGCCCAGGACCGGAACGGGGGCGACCTGAAGGGGCAGGCATCGACGGGATCCGGTACGTGCCCGACGCCGAAGGCAGGGCCGTCACCGGTGCCGTCCCCTCGACGGAAGAGGACGGCACCGGCGGTGACGGCTACTGAACCGAGCGGCTCAGTGGCTCACCCGTGCCAGGACCGCCACAGCGCCGCGTACGCCCCGTCCGCGGCGACCAGCTCGTCGTGGCTGCCCAGCTCGCTGATCCGGCCGTTCTCGACGACGGCGATGACGTCGGCGTCGTGGGCGGTGTGCAGCCGGTGGGCGATGGCGACGACGGTTCGGCCGTCGAGGACCCGGCCGAGGGACCGCTCCAGGTGGCGTGCCGCGCGTGGGTCGAGCAGGGAGGTGGCCTCGTCCAGGACGAGCGTGTGCGGGTCGGCCAGCACCAGGCGGGCCAGCGCGATCTGCTGGGCCTGCGCCGGCGTGAGCACCGCCCCGCCCGAGCCGACCTCGGTGTCGAGGCCGTCATCGAGCGCCCGCGCCCACTCGTCCGCGTCGACCGCGCCCAGGGCTGCCCACAGCTCGGCGTCGGTGGCGTCCGTGCGGGCCAGCAGGAGGTTGTCCCGCAGGGCGCCGACGAACACATGGTGTTCCTGGTTGACCAGCGCCACATGGGAGCGGACCGCCTCGGCGGGCATCCGGGACAGTTCGGCGCCGCCGAGGGTGATGTGGCCGCCCCGGGGCGCGTAGATGCCGGCCAGCAGCCTGCCCAGCGTGGACTTCCCCGCGCCCGACGGGCCGACCAGCGCCAGCCGGGTGCCCGGAGCGACGTCGAGGGACACCTTGCGCAGGACGTCCACGCCTTCGAGGTAGCCGAAGTGGACCCGGTCCGCCCGCACGTCGCGCCCGTCGGGTGACACCTCGGCGTCACCGTCGTCCGGCTCGATCTCCCGGACCCCGACCAGCCGGGCCAGTGACACCTCGGCGACTTGAAGCTCGTCGTACCAGCGCAGCATGAGCCCGACCGGGTCGACGAGCATCTGCGCGATCAGCGCACCCGTGGTCAGCTGGCCGACGTCGATCCAGCCCCGCAGGACGAAGACGCCGCCGAGCATCAGGACCGATGAGAGCACGGTGACATGGGTGACGTTGACGACCGGGAAGAGCACCGACCGCAGCCACATCGTGTAGCGCTCCCAGGCCGTCCACTCCTTGATCCGCCGGTCCGACAGTTCGATCCGGCGATCGCCGAGGCGGTGGGCCTCGACGGTGTGCCCGGCGTCCACCGTCTCGGCGAGCACGGCGGCCACGGACGCGTACCCCGCGGCCTCCGACCGGTAGGCGGACGGGGCGCGCTTGAAGTACCAGCGGCAGCCGACCACCAGCAACGGCACGGCGAGCAGCACCGCGGCGGCGAGCGGCGGCGCCGTGACGACGAGCCCGCCCAGCAGCAGCGCCGCCCACACCACGCTGATCGCCAACTGCGGTACGGCCTCGCGCATCGCGTTGGCCAGCCGGTCGATGTCCGTCGTGATCCGGGACAGCAGGTCGCCGGTCCCCGCACGTTCCAGGACCCCCGGCGGCAGCCCGACCGACCGCACGAGGAAGTCCTCGCGCAGGTCGGCCAGCATCCGCTCGCCGAGCATCGCGCCCCGCAGCCGCACCTCCCGTACGAACACGGCCTGAACGACCAGCGCGATCATGAACAGCGAGGCGGTGAGCTCCAGATGGAGTTCACGCGCCCCCTCCGACACCCGCTCCACGAGCCCGCCGAGCAGATACGGGCCAGCCATCGACGCGAGCACCGCGACCGTGTTGACGCCGATGAGGAGCAGGAAGGCAGGGCGGTGCCGGCGGAAGAGTTCGGCCACATAGGCGCGTACGGTCGTGGTGGCGCCGACGGGCAGGGTGTTCGCCGTCGTCGGTGCCGCCGGGTCGTAGGCCGGTGGCGCCACGCCGATCATGCTGTCTCCTCGATCTCTTCCAGTTCTTCCCATACGGCGTTCAGGGCGGCCTCGTCGTCGGTCTCGCGGGTGACGACGGCCCGGTACCGGGGCTCCTTGATCAGGAGTTCGCGGTGTACGCCGACCGCAGTGACCTCGTCCTCGTGCACCAGCACGACCCGGTCCGCGCGATCCAGGAGCAGCGGCGAGGAGGTGAACACGACGGTCGTGCGCCCCTCCCGCAACTCCTTCACGCCTGTCGCGATCCGTGCCTCGGTGTGCGAGTCGACGGCGGAGGTCGGTTCGTCCAGGACGAGTACTTCCGGGTCCGTCAGCAGCGACCGGGCCAGCGCGAGCCGCTGCCGCTGGCCGCCGGACAGGGACCGCCCCCGTTCGGTGATCCGGGCGTCCAGCGGATCCTGGGCGTCGAGTGAACCCTGGACGAGCGCGGTGAGGACGTCCTCGCACTGCGCCGCCGCCAGTGCCCGCTCGGCGGCCACGTCACCGGACGCGGGAACGTCGAGCAGTTCGCGCAGCGAGCCCGACAGCAGCACCGGGTCCTTGTCCTGGACGAGGACGGCCGTTCGCGCCGAGTCGAGCGGCAGCTCGTCCAGCGGCACGCCGCCGAGCAGCACCGAGGTGCTCTCCTCCGCGGGGTGCCCGCCCAGCCGTTCCGCCAGCCGCCCCGCCGTGTCCGGGTCGCCGCACACCACCGCGGTGAACCGGCCGACGGGGGCCAGCAGACCGGTCGCCGGGTCGTACAGGTCTCCGGACGGCACCTCGGCGGCACGCGATCCGCCCGTGTCCGTGGCACGCTCCAGCGACAGGACACGCGCGGCCCGCCGGGCCGACGGACGCGAGAAGGAGTACGCCATCGCGATCTCCTCGAAGTGCCGCAGGGGGTGGGTCAGGACCATGACCGAGCTGTAGACGGTGACCAGTTCACCTACTGTGATCCGGCCCTGGCGGGCCAGGTGCACGCCGTACCAGACCACCGCGATCAACAGCAGCCCCGGCAGCAGCACCTGGATCGCGGAGATCAGGGACCACATGCGGGCGCTGCGCACGGCCGCGTGGCGTACCTCCTGGGAGGCGCTGCGGTAGCGGTCGAGGAACAGCTCCTCGCCGCCGATGCCGCGCAGGACGCGCAGTCCGGCGACGGTGTCCGAGGCCAGTTCGGTGGCGCGCCCCGCCTTCTCGCGCTGGATGTCCGCCCGCCTGGTCGCGCGGGGCAGCAGCGGCAGCACGGCGATCGCCAGGACGGGCAGGCCGACGGCGACGACCACCCCGAGCGCGGGCTGGTAGAGGACCAGGGCGACGCAGACCAGTACGACGGTGACCGCGGCGGCGGTGAACCGGGACACGGCCTCCACGAACCAGCCGATCTTCTCGACGTCACCCGTGGAGACGGCCACGACCTCACCGGCCGCGACGCGCCGGGTCAGCGCCGAGCCCAGCACCGAGGCCTTGCGGGCCAGCAGCTGCTGGACGCGGGCGGCGGCGGTGATCCAGTTGGTGACCGCGGTGCGGTGCAGGAAGGTGTCGCCGATCGCGTTTCCGGCGCAGGCGAGCGCCAGCAGGCCGCCCGCGAGGGCCAGCCGGGTGCCGGAGCGGTCGACGACTGCCTGGATGGCGAGTCCGACACAGAACGGCAGCGCGGAGACGGACACGAAGTGCAGCAGGCCCCAGGCCAGCGACTTCAGCTGCCCACCCAGCTGATTCCGGAAGAGCCACCGCAGGAATCGGGGACCCGAGCGTGCGTCCGGCACACCGGGGTCGGGATACGGAAGGTCTTGAATCTGCATGACGTCCCAGTGGCTCGTGTCAGGTCGGAAGGGGTGGAGGACGGGGGAGGACAGGGTGGGAGGGTGGCAACAAGCCGTGACAGGTTCGCGTCGCAGAGTGTCCGAAGGCAAACGGTTTTTATTGCGCAGGGCGCCCTACTCCCCGTAGAACACCGGCCATGAAGAGACGGATCATCATGTCCATGCTCGCCGGAGCGGCCCTCCTCGCGAGCACCTTCCTCACGGCGGCCCCCGCCCAATCCGCCGACGCCCCGCCCGAGTTCAGCACCACCGACTGGCACGACCCCATGACCGCCGCCCCGCCCGTCCCCAAGCCCTCCGGCACATCCTGCCAAGTCACCCTCGCCGAGGCGCAGTTCCGCGACTTCACGCCGTACACCAGCACCTACACCCCGCCGGAGGGCTGTGGCGACCGCTGGAGCAAGGTGGTCCTGCGCATGGACGGCAAGGTCAAGGGACGACAGTTCGACCGGCTCGGGTATCTGCACCTCGGCGGTGTCGAGATCTTCCGTACGTCGACACCGCAGCCGTCACCAGACGGCATCGAGTGGTCCGTCGAGAAGGATGTCACGCGCTACAGCGACACCTTCCGCGGCGCCCAGGACGTCGAGATGCTCATCGGGAACGTGGTGGACGACACGTACACCGGGATCATCGATGTCAAGGTCACGCTGACGTTCTATGCGGGCAAGCCCGCTGTGACGCCGGACCAAGTCCTCACCCTCGCCGCCGATTCCACCCTCACCACCCCGCGCAACAGCGAACGCATCGTCGCCGAGGTGTACGCCACCGGCTCCGGAGGCGGCTGCGAGGAGTACTGGTATCTGACGGTGCCCGACTCGGCGCCGTACTCCTGCCAGGCCGACGGCGGCCCCTACCGCGAGGTGCAGGTGAAGGTCGACGGCCAACTGGCCGGAATCGCCGCGCCGTTCCCGACGGTGTGGACCGGCGGCTGGTCGAATCCCTTCCTCTGGTACGTCGTTCCGGGCCCGCGCGCCTTCGACATCAAGCCGATCGAATACGACCTGACACCCTTCGCCGGCCTTCTCAACGACGGCCGCCCGCACCGCGTCGAGGTCTCCGTCGTCGGTGTCCCCGAGGGGCAGACCGGCTGGAGCACTCCCGTGAACGTCCTTGTCTGGCAGGACGCGAAGAGCGCACACGTCAGCGGGAAGCTCACCATCCACAGGGAAGGCGAGCTCACCAACTCCTCGGCGCATACGCCCGGTTCGGAACACCGAGTGGACACCAAGGGCGCACATCGGCTCACCGTCGCCGGATACGTCGACACCTCGCACGGCCGTGTGACGACCACCGTCAGCCGGTCGCTGGCGAACAACTCCGTGCACCGCTGGACGGAGGGCGAGACCGTCGACGGTCTCGACGCCCGCTGGACGGACGACGAGTCGGTCACCGTCGATGGACGCGGTCCGGCCCGGACGACGCGCACAGAGCGGACGTACACGATGGACGGCACGACCACGATCGGCGCGGGCGACCGGCTGCGGACGGTGCTGTCGCTCGGTGACCGTGCCTCGGTCGTCACCGCCCAGGGTGGTCGGCGCCTCGCGTGGTCGCGGCTCGACGACACCTACGCGGGCGACGCCACGTACACGATCAACGTGCCGCGCGATCAGCGGCACGCGGTCGGCACGACGAGCGAGCGGTACCGGCTGTACGGGTCGGGCGGGTGCTACGACCGGGCACTCACGACTGTTCAGGGCGTGCTGACGAAGGACCGCAATGGCTGTTGAGAGCGGCGGTATGTGACATTCCACAAGGCGGGCGGATTTACATGACCGATACACAAAAGTTCCCGGAAGGATCAATGACGCCCCGAGAGTGATCGGCACGGAAGCCGCTTTCCGTATGGCAGAAGCCCTCCGGGCTTCTGCCATACCGCCGTCCCCCTCTA
Organism: Streptomyces sp. DG2A-72; assembly: GCF_030499575.1. Lineage (NCBI taxonomy): Bacteria > Bacillati > Actinomycetota > Actinomycetes > Kitasatosporales > Streptomycetaceae > Streptomyces > Streptomyces sp. DG2A-72. The sequence continues at coordinate 1,101,280 of NZ_JASTLC010000001.1, read as the reverse complement.
GGAGTCCCCGTGCCGCCGCCCGTACCGTCCCTGCCGCGACGCGTCGCACGCATACTGCGTACCTCCCTCTTCGCGCAGGTCGCCTGCGCGCTCGTGCTCGGCATCGTCGTCGGCAAGCTGTGGCCCGACTTCGCCGCCGATCTCCAGCCGCTCGGCGACGGTTTCACCCGGCTCATCAAGACGATCATCTCGCCGCTGGTGTTCTGCGTGGTCGTCGTCGGCATCGCCAAGGCCGGTGACCTGAAGGCGTTCGGCCGGATCGGGCTGAAGGCGCTGATCTGGTTCGAGGTCGCGAGCACGCTCGCCCTGCTCATCGGGCTTCTCGCCGCCAACGTCGTGCAGCCCGGCTCGGGGATGAACGTCGACCCCTCCACGCTCGACGCCTCGGCGGTCGACGCGAAGACGGGCGGCGGTTCACTGCCTTCGACGACCGAGTTCATCGTCAACGCGATTCCCACCAGTTTCATCGGCGCCTTCGCCGAGAACGAGCTTCTCCAGGTGCTGATCCTGGCCTGCCTGGTGGGCGCCGCGCTGCTCCACCTCGGCCACACCAAGGTGCCCAAGGTCCTGCCCGTCATCGAGCAGGCCCAGGAGATCATCTTCGCGGTCGTCGGCTTCATCATGCGCCTCGCTCCGATCGCGGTGTTCGGCGCGATGGCCGTCCTGATCGGCCAGTACGGGCTCGGCGTCATCGAGACCTACGCCAAGCTGATCGTCCTGTGCTACGCGGCTGCGGCGTTCTTCATCGCCCTCCTCGCCGTCGCGCTCAAGATGGTCACCGGACTCAGTCTCTGGAAGTTCCTGCGCTACATCCGTGAGGAGATGCTCCTCGCGCTCGGCACCGCCTCCACCGAGTCCGTCATGCCGCGCGTGATGCAGAAGCTGCGCAAGGCCGGTGCCCGCGACGACGCCGTGGGCCTGGTGCTGCCCACCGGCTACTCCTTCAACCTGGACGGAGCCTCGCTCTACCTGTCCATCGGCACGCTGTTCATCGCGCAGGCCGTGGGCGTGGACCTCAGCCTGAGCCAGCAGATCACCGTGATCCTGGTGCTGATGCTCACCAGCAAGGGCATGGCCGGCATCCCCGGTTCCGCCTTCCTCGCCCTGTCCGCGACCGCTTCCTCGCTGGGCGCCATCCCCGCCGGGGCCGTCGCCCTGCTCCTCGGCGTGGACCGCATCATGGACTCGATGCGCGTCGTCACGAACCTGCTCGGCAACTGCGTCGCCGTGTTCGCCGTGTCCCGGTGGGAGGGTGCGCTGGATACGGAACGGGCTCAGAAGGTGCTGAGCGGAGAGGCCGAGCCCAGGGCCGAGAGCGGCGAGGGCGACGAGTCCGCCGCTGCCGACGAGGCTCCGGGAACGGATGCGCCCGCCCCTGCCGCCGTACCCGCCCAGTCGGCCAAGGAACCCGCACCCGAGGTCAGTTGACGCATCGCGCCTTCACGCGGCCACCGCTCCTCTTCAGGGGCGGTGGCCGCGGCATTTCTCAACCGTGCTGCGCCTTGTCCACCAACGTGTCCAGCAGCGTCCCGAGCACCGCACGCTCCACATGCGTCAAGGGCGCCAGAATCTCGTCGGCCGCCGCTCTCCGCGCCCCATGCAACTCGCCCAGCGCCTTGCGCCCGTCGTCCGTCAACTCGATCCGGATCACCCGCCGGTTGCTGGGATCGGGCACCCGCCGCACCTTCCCGCTCGCCTCCAGTCCGTCGACCAGCGATGTGACGGCCCGCGGGACCACCTCCAGCCGCTCGGCGATGTCGGCCATGCGGGGCGGCGCCTCGTAGTGCGCGAGGGTGCGCAGCAGCCGGGACTGGGCCGGGGTGACGCCCAGGCCGGACTGCTCGATGTGCCGCTTCTGGATCCGGTGCACACGCCGGGTGAACCGCAGCAGTTGCTCGGCCAGCAGACCGTCGGAATCGGGGGTGGTCATGCGGGAACAATAACAGGATGCCGTTCATTGTGAGTATAGGTAACAATGAGCTACTCTCCGTCAGTCACCGTCGACTCACCACCCGCAGGAGCCCATGAAACCCGAGCACGAACCCGCGTGGACCCCGCCCGCCGACGCCGAGGAGCAGCCCCGGCAGGCGCGGCGCATCCTGACACTCTTCCGTCCGTACCGCGGACGTCTCGCCGTAGTCGGCCTCCTGGTCGGCGCCTCGTCCCTCGTCTCCGTCGCCACCCCCTTCTTCCTGAAGGCGATCCTCGACACCGCGATCCCGCAGGGCCGCACAGGCCTGCTCAGCCTGCTCGCGCTCGGCATGATCCTCAGCGCCGTCCTCACCAGCGTCTTCGGCGTCCTGCAGACCCTGATCTCCACGACGGTCGGCCAGCGCGTCATGCACGACCTGCGCACCGCCGTCTACGGCCGGCTGCAACGCATGTCGCTCGCCTTCTTCACCCGCACCCGCACCGGCGAGGTCCAGTCCCGCATCGCCAACGACATCGGCGGCATGCAGGCCACCGTCACCTCCACCGCCACCTCGCTGGTCGCCAACTTCACCAGCGTGGTCGCCACGATCGTCGCGATGGTCGTCCTCGACTGGCGACTGACCGTCGTCTCGCTGCTTCTGCTGCCGGTGTTCGTATGGATCAGCCGCCGCGTCGGCGACGAACGCCGGAAGATCACGACCCAGCGCCAGAAGCAGATGGCCGCGATGGCCGCCACGGTCACCGAGTCGCTCTCGGTCAGCGGCATCCTGCTCGGCCGCACGATGGGCCGCTCCGACTCGCTGACGAAGTCCTTCGGGGAGGAGTCCGAGGAACTGGTCGACCTCGAGGTGCGGTCGAGCATGGCCGGGCGCTGGCGGATGGGCGTCATCACGATCGTCATGGCCGCGATGCCCGCCGTCATCTACTGGGCCGCGGGCATGGCCCTCCAACTCGGCGGCCCCGCGGTCTCGATCGGCACGATCGTCGCCTTCGTCTCGCTCCAGCAGGGCCTGTTCCGCCCGGCCGTGAGCCTCCTCGGCACCGGCGTCCAGATCCAGGCCTCGCTCGCCCTGTTCCAGCGCATCTTCGAGTATCTCGACCTGCCCATAGACATCACCGAGCGCGAGGACCCCGTCCACTTGGACCGCGTGAAGGGCGAGGTCCGCTTCGAGGAGGTCGAGTTCCGCTACGACGACAAGAGCGGGCCGATCCTCGACAGCATCGACGTCACCGTCCCGGCCGGCGGCAGCCTCGCGATCGTCGGCCCGACCGGCGCGGGCAAGTCCACGCTCGGCTATCTGGTGCCGCGGTTGTACGACGTCACGGGCGGCCGGGTCACCCTCGACGGCATCGACGTCCGCGACCTCGACTTCGACACCCTCGCCCGCGCGGTCGGCGTCGTCTCCCAGGAGACGTACCTCTTCCACGCCTCCATCGCCGAGAACCTGCGCTTCGCGAAGCCGGACGCCACCGACGAGGAACTCGAGCAGGCGGCCAAGGCGGCCCAGATCCACGACCACATCGCCGCGCTTCCCGACGGATACGACACCGTCGTCGGCGAGCGCGGGCACCGCTTCTCCGGCGGCGAGAAGCAGCGCCTGGCCATCGCGCGCACGATCCTGCGCGACCCACCCGTGCTCATCCTCGACGAGGCGACCAGCGCCCTGGACACCCGCACCGAACACGCCGTCCAGGAAGCGATCGACGCACTGTCGGCCAACCGCACCACGCTCACCATCGCTCACCGTCTGTCCACCATTCGGGGTGCCGGCCAGATCGTGGTCCTGGACGCCGGGCGCGCGGTCGAACGCGGCACGCACGAGGAGCTGTTGGGCCGCGAGGGCCGGTACGCGGCGCTGGTCCGCAGGGACGCCCAACTGGAGCCGACAAGCTGAAGATATGCGGAGTTTGTGACGATGTGCGGGTTACGGTTTGCGCATGCACTTCAACACTCCGCCACGAAGCACCATGCGACTGACGCGCCGGGGCCGTATCGCCCTCATCGCGACCGGGGCCGTCCTGGCCGGCACCGCCGTGGCGGTGCCGCTGCTCACCCTGGGCGGCGAGGAAGAGACCAAGCCGGTGTCCCTGGTGATCCCGGAGGGCTGGCGCGCGGGCCAGGTCTACGACGCCGTCGACAAGGCCCTCGAGTTGCCGCCGGGCACCACGAAGAAGTCCCTGGGCAAGGCCAACCTGAAGCTGCCGGTCGACGCCGAGGGCAACCCGGAGGGCTATCTCTTCCCGGCGACGTATCCGATCGACGAGAAGGCGACGCCTCAGACGCTGCTGTCGTCGATGGTCGACACCGCCAACCAGAAGTTCAACGGCGTCCCGATCACCGCCGGCGCGCAGCGCAACGCGATGAACGTCTATCAGGCGGTCACCATCGCGAGCATCGTGCAGGCCGAGGCCTCCACCAAGACCGACATGGGCAAGGTGGCCCGGGTCATCCACAACCGGCTCGAACGCGGTGTGCCGCTCCAGATGGACTCCACCATCAACTACGCCCTGAACCGCTCCACCGTGAAGACCACCCTCGACGACCTGCGGATCGAGAGCCCCTACAACTCGTACCAGCGCATGGGGCTGCCGCCCACGCCCATCGCCAACCCCGGCGAGGAGGCCCTGCGTGCGGCGGTCACTCCGACGCCGGGCGACTGGCTGTACTTCGTCACGGTCAAGCGGGGCGACACCCGCTTCACGGCCGACTACGCCGAGCACCAGCGCAACGTGGCGGAGTTCAACTCCCTCCAGAAGAGCCCGCAGGCGAAGACGTGACCGGCAGGGACATCACGCGGCGACGGGCTCCTCGGCGAGCAGCCGCCTGATGTCCCGCACGGCCGCACGGCCGGCCCGGTTGGCGCCGATGGTGCTCGCCGACGGACCGTAGCCGACCAGATGGATCCGCGGATCGGCGACCGCGCGGGTCCCGTCGAGCCGGATCCCGCCGCCCGGCTCACGCAGCCTCAGCGGTGTCAGATGGTCGATGGCGGGCCGGAATCCGGTCGCCCACAGGATGACGTCGGCGGGTATGTGCCGCCCGTCGTTCCACGCCACCCCGTCGGGGGTGATCCGGTCGAACATCGGCTGCCGGTCCAGGACCCCGTCCGCGAGCCCCTGCCGAATCGCGTCGTTCAACGGCAGCCCCGTGACCGACACCACGCTCCGCGGCGGCAGCCCCTGCCGCACCCGCTCCTCCACCAGCGCGACCGCGGCGCGACCGGCGTCCTCGTCGAAGGGCCCCTCGCGGAAGACCGGCGGCCGTCGGGTGACCCAGGTCGTGGCCGCCGCGTACGGGGCGATCTCCAGCAGATGCTGGGTACCGGACGCACCCCCGCCCACCACGACGACCCGCAGCCCGGCGAACTCCTCCGGTCCCGGATACTGCGCGGTGTGCAACTGCCGCCCCCGGAAGGTCTCCTGACCGGGATAGCGCGGCCAGAACGGCCGGTCCCAGGTCCCGGTCGCGTTGATCAGCGCCCGGGTCGACCACACACCGTCCGAGGTCTCCACGAGCAGCCGCCCCGCGTCGCCCTCGCGCACGGCGTGGACATCGACGGGCCGCCGTACCCGCAGATCGAAGGTGCGCTCGTACCTGTCGAAGTACTCGGTGATGACTTCGGAGGACGGCCGCGCCGGGTCGGCGCCCGTGAGCTCCATGCCGGGCAGCGCATGCATCCCGTGCACCTTGCCGTAGGTCAGCGAAGGCCACCGGAACTGCCAGGCGCCGCCGGGCCCGGGGGAGTGGTCGAGCACCACGAAGTCCCGCTCCGGCTCGAATCCGGTGCGCCGCAGGTGAAAGGCGCCGGCCAGACCTGCCTGGCCGGCGCCTATGACGACTACCTCGGTGTTGTTCACGCTTCTACTAACCGCGTGGGGTGCATGGATCTTCCCCCGGGATCACGACCTCATCAGGAGTCCTTGTACACACGGGGCTTCGCTGTGGACGGCGGCAGGGAGCCATTGAAGCGGGCGTCGGTGAACTTGGCGAAGTCGACCCGGTGCGGGATCAGCTTCAGATCGGCGAACGCGTCGACGATCTCCTGCTCCGAGGCGATGAGCGGCTTGTCCACGGCGACCGCGACCCGGGAGGCGTTGGTCCGTTTCACCGAGGCCAGCGCCACCTCGTACGGCAGCCCGGTCTCTTTGGCCCACACCTTCGCCCACGCCTCCGGGTGGTCGTACACCCAGTCGTAGGCGCGGCGGAGCCGGCCGAGGTAGTCCTCGATGGCCGCCGTCTTCTTGCTGTCCTGAAGCGCGGATGGCGCCGCCACCTGGAACAGGAGACCGTTGGTCACGCCTTCGCCGGTCGTGAGAACCGTCCCCTGCTTGGCCTGGAGCACCTGCGAGGTGTACGGGTCCCAGACCGCCCATGCGTCGACCTTGCCGGACGTGAACGCGGCGAGCGCGTCGGCCGGCTGGAGGTACTTGACCCGCACATCGCCGAGGGTCAGCCCGGCCGCCTTGAGGGAGGCGACGAGTTGGTAGTGCGCGGAGGACCCCTGCGCGACGGCGACGGACCTGCCCTTCAGATCCCTGGTGCTCTTCAGCTTCGACCCGTTGGGCACGAGGATGGCGTCACCCTGGGACGTGCCGTGCCAGGCGGCCACCACCTTGATCTTGGAGTCGGCCCCGGCCGCGAAGACCGGCGGGGTGTTGCCGACGCCGCCGATGTCGACGGCCTTGGCGTTGACGGCTTCGAGGAGCGGCGGGCCGGAGGTGAACGTGGACCACTTGATCTTGTAGTTGAGGTTCCCCAGCTCTCCGGCGGCGCGCAGGATGGCTTCGGAACCGCCTTTCTGATCACCGACGTTGAGGGTGAGCGAGCCCTTGCCGTCGGTGTCGGACCCCGTGCTGGCGGACGAACTCCCGCCGCAGGCCGTGAGCAGCAGGGCGAGGGGGAGGAGCAGCGCGGCGGGGACGAGGCGTCGTCGCATGATGGATCCGTTCTTCGGGTGAGGGAGTTCAGGCGGCTTCGGCGGCGGTGTCGACGCCGAGCCGTTCCAGCAGTCCGGCGCGCAGCTCAGCGAACCGGGGGTCGGTGATGTCACGGGGCCGGTCGAGGTCGATCTCCTGCTCGTGCGCGATGACACCGTCGTCCATCACGAGAACGCGGTCGGCGAGCAGGACCGCCTCCTCGACGTCGTGCGTGACGAGCAGCACCGCGCAGCCGCGGCGCTGCCACAACTCGCCCACCAGACGCTGGGCCCTGATGCGGGTGAGCGCGTCCAGCGCCCCGAACGGCTCGTCGAGCAGCAGCAGATCGGGCTCGCGTACCAACGCCCGTGCGAGGGAGGCGCGTTGGGCCTCGCCGCCGGAGAGCGTCTTGGGCCAGGCGTCCGTACGGTGGTCCAGGCCGACCTCCTTGAGCGCCTGCTCGGCGACCGCTCGGCCGGGCTTGCCCGGAAGGCCGAGCAGGACGTTGCGCCACACCTTCTTCCACGGCATGAGACGCGGCGCCTGGAAGGCGACGGCCTTGCGGCGCGGCACCAGGACGGTGCCCTCGATCTCGCGGTCGAGCCCGGCGAGGATGCGCAGCAGGGTGGACTTGCCGCAGCCGCTGCGGCCGAGGAGGGCGACGAATTCGCCCGGGCGGACGTGGAGTCGGAGCCGGTCGATGACGGCGCGCCCGTCGAAGGAGCGGGTCAGCTCCTCGACGTGGACGGCCTGAGCGGACTGGGGACTCACCTTGGGGTTCACCGGCCGGTGAACGTCGGTCGCCATTGCAGCAGCAGCCTTTCGAGGGAGCGGACGACGAAGTCGGCCAGCAGGCCGAGGAAGGCATAGACGACCAGGCAGACCACGATCACGTCGGTCCGCAGGAAGTCCCGCGCCTGCACCATGAGGAACCCGATGCCGGAGTCCGCGTTGACCTGCTCGGCGAAGACGAGCGCGAGCCAGGCGATGCCGAGCGAGTAGCGCAGCCCGGTCATCGCGCCGGGCAGCGCACCCGGCAGCACGACATGCCGCACCAGCCCCCACCGCGACAGCCCCAGGGACTCCCCGGCCTCGATCAACTGGGCGTCCACGCCCCGGATTCCGGCATAGACATTGAGGTACAGCGGGAAGGTCACACCGAGCGTGATGATGGCGATCTTGGGAGCCTCGCCGATACCGAACCAGATGATGAACAGCGGGATGAGCCCCACGAAGGGCACGGTCCGCAGCATCTGCACCGGAGCGTCGACGAGATCCTCCCCGATCCGGAACAGCCCGGACACCAGGGCAAGTCCGGTGCCGACGACCGTGCCCAGCAGCAGCCCGAACGCGACCCGCTGCAGCGAGGTCCCCATGGCCGACGGCAGCGAACCGTCGGCGATCAGATCACTCCCGACCTGCGCGATACGGCCGGGCGAGGCGAGCACATCGGCGGTCAACACGCCGGTGACGCTGAGCAGTTGCCAGAGCGCGAGCAGCAGGAGCGGGCCGGTGGTGCGGCGCAGCCAGCGGGGGACGCGGGTGCGGTGGGAGGAGGCGGGGACGAGGGGGACGAGGTCGGGGGAGGCCGCTGAAGCGGGACTGTCTTTCTCGCCCATAGGCGAAATATCGGGTTCGTGCGAGCCGGGCGGGGCATGGCTGATGCTCATGGATGCTCCATGGGTTCATGGGGGAGCGGCCGGTGATGAGGCGCGCCCGAGTACCCGCAGAGCCCTATGCGGATCGGCGGATCAGCGCATCAGGCGTGCGGGCAGAAGGGTGCGCAGGCGCGGGGAAGGTGAGAGAAGGGCGTCAGCAGCCGCGGCGACACGCGGCGGAGGCCACCCGCAGCAGGTCGATGTGACCGCGCGTGGTGAGCAGGGCTGAACGCAACATGCCGCCGAAAGTATCCAGATGGCATGCGCGCGGTCAACGCCCGTCTCGCGGTGTGGACCCCTGCGCCGGACCCCGGCCGGTCCGATGACGTGCGCAGCGGGTCGTGTGCGCGAGGATGGGACGCATGTCAGATGCCTTCACCACCCGCGTGCTGAACGTGACCTCCGGATCCACGGAGCGGGTCGTCGACCTCACCCACGACTGCGAGACCTTCCTGCGGGAGACGGCCGCCGACCGCGACGGCCTGCTGAACGTCTTCGTCCCCCACGCCACCGCCGGCATCGCGATCATCGAAACGGGCGCGGGCAGCGACGACGACCTCCTCGCCGCCCTGCACACCCTCCTGCCCGCCGACGACCGCTGGCAACACCGCCACGGCAGCCCCGGCCACGGCCGCGACCACGTCCTCCCGGCACTCGTACCACCCCACGCGACGCTGCCGGTGCTGGGCGGGCGGCTGGAGTTGGGGACGTGGCAGTCGGTGTGCCTGGTGGACACGAACAGGGACAATGCCAACCGTCGGGTTCGGCTGAGCTTCCTGGGCTGACCAAGATCAGTCGGCAGCTCGCGCAACCGCCGCTCAGGTGTGCCGCTCCAGCAACGCCCGAGCCGTGGCGGCCATCGCCTCGTCGACCATTTCCCCGTCGAACGTCACCGCGCCGGCGCCGGACGCCTGGGCCTCTTCCATCACGGCGATCAGCCGTGCCGCACGGGCGAGTTCGGCCGGGCTGGGCGCGAACACGTCGTTGATGACCGGGACATGGGAGGGGTGGATCGCCATCATGCCCGCGTAGCCCAGCGACCGGTTCTGCTCGGCGAAGGCGCGCAGGCCGTCGAGATCGCCGATACGGGTCCACAGCCCGGCCACCGGATGCGGGGTTCCCGCGGCACGCGCGTCGAGCAGGACGCGGGCGCGCAGGGCGTGCGTCTCGGTGCCTTCGGGGCTCCAGCGGTAACCGATCGCACGCTCCACGTCGCCGCCCGCCCCGGTGATCGCGCCGAGGTAGGCGACGCGTGCGGCGGCCGTCGCGCAGCCGTGGGCCTCGCGCAGCGCCTGAGCGGTCTCGAGGAGGGGGATGAGGGCCAAGTGGCCGTGTGGCAGGCCGTGTTCATGCTCGCTCCAGGCGAGGAGCAGGTCGGCGAAGCGGATATCGCCGCGGCCTGTCACCTTGGGCAGCACGATTCCGGTGAGTCCGGGACCGCACAGGGCGCGCAGCTCGTCGGCGGCTGCCCAGGTGTCGAGTGGGGTGACGCGGACGAACAGGGCCGGTCCCGGCAGGGAGCCGTCGGCCCGGCGGGCGAGCGCCTCGGTCACTTGCTGGACGGCGACAGCGCGTTCGGCCTGCGGCACCGCGTCCTCCAGGTCGAGGACGACGGCGTCCGCCCCGGCCGCCCGCGCTTTGGGAAGCCAGTGCGTGGCACGGTTTCCGGGGACGAACAGCAGGGAGCGCAGGGGCGGGCGGGGGAGGGGAACGGGTTCAGACGACACCGTGCTTCTCCAGGTCGGTGAGCTCGTCCTCGCTCAGGCCGAGCCACTCGCGGTAGACGAGGTCGTTGTCCTGGCCGAGGGCGGGGCCGGTCCGCCAGATGGTGCCCGGTCGCTGCCGGAAGTGGGGGATCACGGACTGCATGCGTACGGGGCCGAGGTCGGCGTCGTCGACGGTGACGATGTCGCCGCGTTCGGCGTAGACAGGGTCCTCGGCGATGTCGGCGGCGCTGAACACACGGGACGCCACGACCTCGGCCTGTGAGAACGCTTCGAGGCAGGCGGTCGCCGTGCGCTCGGCCACCCAGGCTCGCAGGCCGTCGTCGAGGCGGGCGCGCCCGGCGAACTGCTGTTCCGGCGTGGCGAAGTCGGCCTCGTCGAACCCGAGCAGCTTGGCAACGTTGCGGACCGAGCGGAGCGTCGCAGACGTCACCGTGATCCATTCGCCGTCGCTCGACCGGTAGGTGTTGATGACGGCGGCGGGGGCGACGGCGAGCTGGTTGCCGGAGCGTCCGGGTACCGTGCCGAGCTGGTCGTGGACGATGACCTGCCACTCGACGAGCCGGAACAGCGGCTCGAAGAGAGCGAGATCGATCCACTCGCCGTCGAAGTCGGGGTCGTGGTCGCGGCGGTGCAGTGCGGCGAGCACCGCGTAGGCGCCCATGAGTCCGGTCACCGCGTCGCCGTGGGAGAAGCCGGTGTGCACGGGTGGGGCATCGGGGAAGCCGGTCAGATGCACGACGCCGCTGCGGGCCTCGCCGACCTTGCCGAAGCCGGGCTCGTCGGCGCGTGACGAGGTGGCGCCGAAGCCGGATATCTGCAACAGGACGGCCTTGGGATTGATGCGATGCACGGATTCCCAGTCGAGCCCCCACGAGCGGAGCCGGCCGGCACGCAGGGTGACGATGACGACATCCGCCCAGGCGACAAGACGCTGGGCGACCCGCCGCCCGGACTCCTGGTGGAGATCGAGCGTGACCGACCGCTTGTTGCGGCCGGCGACCTTGAACCAGAGCGGGTGGCCGTCCTTGCTGGGGCCCATCGCCCGTGCGGCGTCACCGGCGCCCGGCGGCTCCACGTGGACGACGTCCGCGCCCTGGTCGGCAAGGAGGGAGCCGGCCAGCGGACCCGCCACCACGTGCGCGAACTCCACCACCTTGAGGCCGTGCAGCTGGCCCTGGCCACCGGCATCCTGACCCGTGATCGACACCATCGGCACCCTCTGCTCCCCAACTCGTCTGACGGCGGCACCAGTCAGCCTGCCGAGCTGTGAGCATGTGAGTCCAGCAACAAACGGCTATGAATCCTTGCGGTTCACGCATGAGTCGGAGGGGCCGGCAGGTCAGGCCCAGGACACTCCGGACGGCAGCTCGTGCCGGCGCGCACGGAACTCCCGCAGTGTCTCCAGGAACCGGTCGGCCGCCGGCGGGAGTGGACGGCGCGCACGCAGGGCGATGTCGAGGCGCCGGTGAAGAGCCGGTTCGACGAGCGGCCTGTGGATGAACGGGCCCGTCCCGAGGAGGGGCAGGACCAGGGCGGGCATCGCGGTGACTCCGAGCCCGGCTGCCACGAGTCCGCCCACCGTGGCGACGTTGCCCGCCTCCGCGGCCGGCACCGACCGGGCCTCGGCCTGTGCGAACGCGGCATCGGTCAGGCGTCGCACGCTGGAGTCACGGCCGACGGCGAGGAAGGGCTCGTGTGCCAGGTCGTCCCAGGTGACCTCGGGACGGTCGGACAGGGCATGGTGCTGCGGCAGGACGGCCACGAACCGGTCGCGTACCAAAGGGTGGTGCTCCAGCTGCCCCGACGGCTCACCGGTCGTGATGGCGAAGTCCGCGTCGCCGGTCAGGACTCGGCTCAGTACCGATTGTTCGAGTCCGTCCATGATCTGCACGGCCACCTGCGGCCGTTGCCGACGGAAGTCCAGGATCACCTCGGGCAGCAGGACCGCGGCGACCGACGGCAGGGTGGCCACGGCGACCGTCCCCGACTCACCGAGCAGGAAGCGCTCCAGCTCCTTCATGCCCGACTGATGGGCATTCACGATCTGCTCGGCTATGCGCAGCGCCTCGACGCCGGCGGCCGTCAACTCGACGTTACGGGTGTCGCGTTCGAGGAGTCGAGCGCCCACCTGCCGCTCCAGATCCGCCACCGCGCGGCTGAGCGAGGACTGGGAGACGCGCAGTTGAGCGGCGGCCGCGGTGAAGCTGCCCACCCGGGCCACGGCGGCGTAGGCACTGAGTTGACGAAGAGTGCTGTCCATGACGAGCGAGCTTATGGCCGTACGCGCCCATTGATGCGTGAACAGCATGGATAGATCTCGGTTTGATGCTGGACGCCGATTCGCTGCCGCTCCGACACTCATCCGCAGCACGGGCCACCGGGAGTGCCGGGGGACCCTCGAGCCGTACGAGAAGGTGAGCGACGACCATGCTGGCAGCGCTGGGGTTCTCCACGATCGGCCTGTTCCTCCTGCTCACCATGGCCAAACGGGTCTCCGTCCTGGTGGCACTGGTGCTGCTGCCGGTCCTGGCGGCCCTGGTCGGGGGCTTCGCCGGCGACATGGGGGACATGATCCTCAAAGGGCTCACCACGGTGGCCCCGACCGGCATCATGATCGCTTTCGCCGTTCTCTACTTCACGTTGATGGTGGACGCCGGGCTCTTCGACCCATTGATCAACCGCATACTTCGCCTCGCCCGGAACGATCCGGCACGCATCGCCGTCGGCACGGCCGTCCTCACCCTGTGTGTGGCACTCGACGGTGACGGCGCGTCGACGTTCCTCATCACCGTCTCCGCGCTGCTGCCCGTCTACAAGCGCCTGGGCATGAGCCCGTTGGTCCTCTCGGGGGTGGTCTGCCTGGGCGCGGGCGTGATGAACATGATCCCGTGGGGCGGGCCGACGGTGCGGGCCATGGCGGCGCTGGAACTGGAGAGTTCGGACGTCTTCACTCCCGTCCTCCCCGCGATGGGCTGCGGCATCGTCTGGGTGCTGCTCGCCTCGTACTGGATCGGCCGACGTGAGCGCCGCCGCCTCGCCGTGTCCGGTCCGGGTACCGCCCAGGAGCAGGAGGACGCGGGGCCGCTCGCCGGCCGTGGCGCGGGGGACGGGCCGGGCACGCCCCTCGTGGTGCGGGAGGGGCGCCCGCAGCTCTTGCTGACCGCGTTCAACGCCGTCCTGACCATCACGTTGATCGTGGCGCTCGTCATGGAACTCATGCCGCTGCCCGTGCTGTTCGCGCTGGCCTTCGCGCTCGCCCTCTTCGTGAACCACCCCACGTGGGAAGCACAGCAGGCCCTTCTGGAGAAGCACGCGAAGAGTGTCGTCCTCGTCACCACGATGATCTTCGCCGCGGGCGTCTTCACCGGAGTCCTGACGGGCACCGGGATGATCACGGAGATGGCACAGGCGCTGGTCTCGGTCGTGCCCGACTCCCTGGGCGGACACCTCGCGCCGATCGTGGCCGTCACCGGCATGCCGCTGAGCCTTGCCTTCACACCGGACGCCTACTACTTCGGAGTGCTGCCCGTCCTCGCCCACACGGCGTCCGGCTTCGGCGGCGACGAGGCCGAGATCGCACGGGCCGCGATCCTCGGCCAGATGACCACCGGGTTCCCGCTCAGCCCGCTCACCGCCTCCACGTTCATCCTCGTCAGCATGAGCGGAGTACAGCTCGGCGAACATCAGCGCTTCATCTTCCGCTGGGCCTTCGGCACGACCCTCGTCATGACCGCGGCAGCCCTGCTCACCGGCGCCATATCCCTGTGAACCACCGTGAGGAGACATCGACATGCGCGAGCCGATCGGTGTTTTCGCCGCGCTGACGGCCGCCCTCGCCCCCGTCCGGCCCGCATCCGCAGCGCCCGCCCGTGCGACAGCCGGTGTGCCGGGCGACCCGTTCTTCTCCTACGACCGGCCGGCGCTGTTCGGCGTCCTGCGCGAGGACGTCAGAGTGCCGCTGCGGGACGGCAGCCATCTGGCCGCCCTCTACCGGCCCGCCGGCCCCGACGGCAAGGCGGCCACCGGCCGCTTCCCGGGCATCATCCACGAGTACACCGCCTACCCCGCGGACCTGGAGTACTTCGGTCACACGGCGTCGTACTTCGTGGCACAGGGCTACAACGCGCTGGTGTGCCAACCACGACGCGATCGAATGGCTCGCCCGGCACCCGTCCGCCACGGGCCGCATAGGTCAGATGGGCGTCAGCTACGGCGGACACACCAGTCTCCTCGCCGCCGTGAACCGGCCCCCGCACCTGAAGGCGATCATCCCGACGAACGGCCTGCACGACTGGTACGAGAACACCATCCATCGCGGCGGAATCTACTCTCCCCGCATCCGGGACTGGCAGCGGACCTATGCGCCCGCGACGCTCCAGACGTACGCCGCGCACCCGCTCTACGACGATTTCTGGCGCGGCGGCTACCGCGACGGCATGGTCAAGAACCACCTCGCCCGGCCCGAGAACGTGTGGCTCGTCTCCGGCCCCTGGGAACACGGCGAGCACCCAGCACGCGGGCATCGGGCCCGGCCCTTGTCTGGCGTGGTGGGACCGCCGGCTGGCCGGCGACCCGCGCGCCCCCTTGCCGGGCGCGCGCATCACCTCGTACGAAATCCCCGGCCCCGGGGTCGGTACGGGCCGGCACCAGTGGGACGCGTGGCCGCCCCGCGGCGCCCATACCCTGACGCTCGCGCTGCGCGGCGACGGCTCACTCGGGACCGCCCTCGGCACCAGAGGCGAGGCCGCCTTCGAGGTCAACACGAGTATCGAGGCTCCGCAGAGCCATCAACAACTCACCTTCTCCACCGGGGCATTGAGGCGCGACCTGGTCCTGGCCGGAGACGCCGGCGTGTCGCTTCGGGCGTCCTTCACCGCCACCGACGGCAATATCGCCGCGGTGCTGTACGACGAGACACCCGACGGCACGCGAACGAGAATCACCGCCGGATGGCTCAAGGCCGGCCACCGCCACGGGCACACCGCACTCGTGCCGGTGACGCCGGGCGCGTTCCACGGCCTGGACGTGCACATCTGGCCCACGCACTACCGGATCGCGGCCGGACACCGGCTGGTGCTGCGGATCTCCAGCGACGACTACCCGGAGATCGACTCCGACGTGCCGACGTGCCGCGTGGCGCTCGAAGTCGGGTCTCACGGATCGGCGGTGCGTCTCACGGTGCGGGCGGCCGGGCGCACTTCCTGAAACACTCTTCTCGCTACGCGATGAACCCCTCGTCCTTGAGGAACTTCACCGCCGCCTGCTGCGGACTCGCGCCGTCGATGTCCACCATCCCGTTGAGCTCGATGATCACCTGCTGGGTGAGCTTGTCCCCGAGCAGCCGCACCAGCCTCTTCAACTCCGGGTTCTCCCGCGCGGTCTTCTCGCGCAGTGTCAGACCCACCAGTTGCGTCAGGAAGTGGGTCTTGTCGTCCTCAACGACCTTCAGGCCGAGGGACTTGATGCGGGAGTCCGTGGTGAAGACCTCGGCGAAGTTGCAGGGGCTCTGTTTGGCCACATTGACGAAGTTCAGCGCGAAGGCGTTCTGGTAGACCTGCGTGGGCGGAATGCGCACGTCGTACACCTTCTGCAGGGGGCCGATCTCCCGGTCGAGGAATTCTGCCGCGCCGCACAGCGTGACCTCGCCCGGGTGGTCCTTCGCCAGCTGCTTGAGCTGGCTGAGCTTGTCGACCTTGCCGGCCGGGCCCTTGGCGTCGCCCGCGCGGGCGATGGCGTACTGGTCGCCGAACTTCGCAGGCCCCAGCCAGGTGATCTTGTTCTGCTTCTGGTCCAGCCGCGCCGTCTCGTCGAACTGTTCCTTGGCCCCTGGCAGAACGCTCGTCTTCTTGAGGAACTCCGACCACCCGGTACCGGCATACTCCCAGTACATGTCGATGTCGCCGCCGAGCAGCGCCTTGCGGACGATCGCCGAACCGGTAAGACCCGTCTGGTCCTTGGTCTTCGCGCCGGCGGCCTGCAGGGCGTAGATCAGGATGTTGCCGAGGACGGTCTGCTCGGTGAACTCCTTCGAGCCGACCGTGAAGCTCTTGCCGGACAGATCGACGGCCTTCGCGATGCTGCCGCCCCTGAGCTGCCCGGCGGAGACGCTCGACGGCAGATCGCTGGAGGTGGACGAGCAGCCGGCGCAGACCGCGGTGAGGGACAGTACGGCCAGCAGCGCGCCCAGGCGCCTTCGTGGACGGTTCATTGCAGCCCCCGTGGCTTGAGAAGGTCTTCGGCGATCGACGCCGCCCAGTCGACGAGCAGCGCCAGCGCGGCGACCAGCACGCTGCCGGTCAGCAGGACCACATCGCGGCTGGAGCTGATGCCGTTGGAGATGACGTCGCCGAGGCCGCCCGCGCCGACGAAAGTGGCCAGCGCCACGGTGCCGACGGTGATCACGAGGGCCGTACGCACACCGGCGAGGATCACCGGGACGGCCAGCGGCAGCTCTATCCGGAGCAGCACCGACCAGCGGGTCATTCCCATGCCCCGCGCCGACTCGATCACCGATCGGTCGACCTGCTGCAGCCCGGCGATGGTGTTGCGCAGCACGGGCAGGATTCCGTACACGAGGAAGGCGATGACCGCGATCTGGTTGACGCCCAGCGTCTTGAAGCCGACGGCCAGCAGCACGATCAGCCCGAGGGAGGGCAGCGCCTGCCCGATGTTGGCGACGACCAGGATCGGCGAGGCCCAGCGGCGCGCCCAGGGGCGGGTGAGCAGGACGCCGCAGGGCACGGCGATCACCAGGATGAGGGCGGACACGACGAGTGTGAGGCCGAGATGCTTCAGGATCCGGTTCGTGAGGTAGTCGGCGTTGAGGCTGCGCTGCTCGATGGAGTCCAGCCGGTGATCGGAGACGTAGAGGTAGAGCGCGAGCAGCGCGAGGCCGACGATCACCGGCAGGACCGCGTACCGCCCGTACGCGAGCAGTCGCCCCCGGGTGGCCGCGGTCTCGGTCACCGGGGGGCGGGACTGGGCGATGACCGCCATCTACCGCACCTCCCGGTGGCCGGGCGCTGCCATGGCCCCGGCGCGCTCCGCGTGGATGAGGGTGCGCAGCGAGTCGAGTTCGAGGACGCCGCGATAGCGGCCGTCGTCGTGGGTGACCACGGCGGCCGCGGCGTTCAGGGTGAGCATCTGGTCCAGCGCGTCGTAGAGGGTGTCGCGCGGGCCGAGCGGGGAGAGCACGGGCACAGCCCCCTCGCCGTCCGCGGCCCCGTCGGTGGGCAGCCAGCCCACGGGCCGCCGGTCGCCGTCGAGGACGAGCAGGAACTCCCGCCCGTTCGCGGCAGCCGCCGCGCGGCGCCGCTCCTCGCTGGAGGCCCCGTCGGCGAGGGTCGGCCAGTCACCGGGTACGTCGACGTCTGCCAGCCGGCTGAGCGAGAGCCGGCGCACCGCGGCGCCCCTGCCGATGAAGCCGGCGACGAAGTCGTTGACGGGCTCGGAGAGGATGCGCTCGGGGGTGTCGTACTGCTCGACCTTCCCGTTCGACGAGAAGATCGCGATCCGGTCGCCCATCTTCACGGCCTCGTCGATGTCATGGGTGACGAAGACGATGGTCTTCCTCAACTCGGCCTGAATGCGCAGGAATTCGTTCTGCAGCGACGCGCGGTTGAGCGGGTCGATGGCGCCGAAGGGCTCGTCCATGAGCATCACCTGCGGATCGCCGCCCAGTGCGCGGGCGACACCGACGCGCTGCTGCTCGCCGCCGGAGAGCTGCTTGGGAAAGCGCCGCCGGAACGTGTCCGGGTCGAGACCGACGAGCGCCAGGAGTTCGTCGACGCGGGCGGCGACGCGGTCCCTGGGCCAGCCGAGCATCCGTGGCACGGTCGCGATGTTGTCGGCGACGGTGCGGTGCGGGAAGAGACCGGTCTGCTGGATGGAGTAGCCGATGCGGCGTCGCAACATGTCCGGGTTGCCGTCGGTGACGTCCTTGCCGTCCAGGTGGATCCGCCCCGAGGTGGGCTCGATCAGCCGGTTGATGAGCTTCATCGTGGTCGTCTTGCCGCAGCCGGACGGCCCGACGAGCACGACGATCTCGCCCGCCGGGATGTCGAGCGTGAGGCGGTCCACGGCGGGGGCGGCCTGCCCGTCGTACGCCTTGGTGAGCTGGTCCAGCCGGATCATCGGCTCGGCCCGAGTCTCGGTCTTCGTCTTCGTCATGTGCTGAGCCCTCTCGATGTCGTGAGCCGCTTCAGCAGTGCGAACGCCGCGTCGAACAGCACGGCGAGCACGATGATCGCCGCGGCGCCCTCGATGGTCAGATAGATGGCGAAGGGAGTGCCGGCCTTGTCGAGGCCCTGCAGGATGAGATTGCCCAGGCCCGGGCCGTTGACGGCGGCGGCGATGGCGGCGATGCCGAGCAGCAGCTGGGCGGCCACCCGCAGCCCGGTCACGATGACCGGCCAGGCAAGCGGCAACTCCACGCCCAGCAGCACCTTGAGCCGGCTCATGCCCATGCCCCGCGCCGACTCCACAACGGCGGGGTCGACTTCACGCAGGCCGACGACCGTATTGCGGATGACGGGCAGCAGGGCGTACATCGTCAGAGCCACGATCGAGGGCCCCGTACCCAGCCCGAGCGGGGTGATGAGCAGACCGAACAAGGCGTACGAGGGAATCGTGAGGAACACCCCCGCGACTCCCAGAACGGCGGCGCGCGGCAGCTTGGTGCGGTAGACGAGTACCGCCAGGGGCAGGCCCACCGCCACCGCCAGGCCGAGCCCTTCGAGGACGAGCACGGCGTGATCCACCGTGGCATCCCGCACATCCGGCCAGTTCCCGGACAGGAATTCTAAGAAATCCACGGCGCGCTCTTACCCCGCGACGGGCCGTCCGAACGTCATGAGCAGCTCATCTGTGCGTCATCAGTCCATTTCTGATGATTCTTCAGGCAATGTCTTCAGCGTTGGCTTTCGGCCAGTAATTCGTGTGTGTGAGCCGGGTCGCGCGGGATACACGGGCATCCCGTGGCCGGATCCAGCCGTGAGGTCTATCGGTCGGTGCCACGGGCCCGGTAGGGCTGTGCAGCGGACCGATCCCATCACCTGGAGGTACGCACCGTGGCCGTAAGCCCTGTCAGCACCGCATCGGGCAAGACCCGATTCGACGACATCTACAATCAGCCGGACCCCCGCGCCTACGTCCGCCGACTCGCCCCGCTGGAGTACGAGATACCGCACCACGCGCAGGATGTCTTCCGGGGCACCCGCGCCGACCGGTCCGCGGCCGACGGCACCGACGGCCCCGTCACCGTCCTCGACCTCTGCTGCTCGTACGGCTTCAACGCCGCTCTCCTCAACCACCACATCACACTGGCGGAGCTGTACGCGCACTACACCAGCCCTGAGGTCGACGCCCTCACGCCCGCCGAACTCATCGAACACGACAAGGAGTTCTACGCCTCACGGCGCCGCGCGGACGCTGCCCCGGTCATCGGGCTCGACACCGCTGACAACGCCGTCCAGTACGCCCTGGCGGTCGGTCTGCTCGATCAGGCATATGCCGAGAACCTGGAACACCACCCGCCCAGCCCCCGGTTGCGGCGCGCCGTCGCGGACACCGGCCTGATCACCGTCACCGGAGGGGTCGGCTACATCACCCACCGCACCTTTCAGGCGCTGCTGGAGAGCGCACGGGCGTCGATCTGGGTCAGCGCGTTCGTCCTGCGCACCGTCTCCTACCAACCTGTGATCGCGCAATTGGCAGCCCATGGCCTGACCACCGAGACCGACTCCGCACGGACCTACCCCCAGCGGCGCTTCACCAGCGCGGCGGAACAACGTCGCGCCGTCGAGCAGGTGCTCCGGGCCGGCGACGACCCCACCGGACTGGAGTCCGAAGGCCGCTATCACACCCGGCTTTACCAGTCCCGGCCACGCTCCGAATGACGGACGTCCAGGAGTAGGAGCGGCTGATCGTCGGGCTCCATTCCTGCCAGAGCCGGGGCTGCCGACTGGCCGGCAGAGGGGCGGAGTCGGGTGGTCCGGCCTTTTCGGAGGCCGTATCACCCGTATCGCCCGTATCCTTCGTGGTGACTACGGCGTCACATCCCCGGGCGCCGAACTACTGGAGGCAACACCCCGTGCTGATTGCTCAGCGTCCGTCCCTGGCCGAAGAGGTCGTCGACGAGTTCCGCTCCCGGTTCGTGATCGAGCCGCTGGAGCCGGGCTTCGGCTACACCCTCGGCAACTCCCTCCGCCGTACGCTCCTGTCCTCGATCCCCGGTGCGGCGGTCACGTCCGTCCGCGTTGACGGCGTGCTGCACGAGTTCACTACCGTGCCGGGCGTCAAGGAGGACGTCACCGACCTGATCCTCAACATCAAGCAGCTGGTCGTGAGCAGTGAGCACGACGAGCCGGTCGTGATGTACCTGCGCAAGCAGGGTCCGGGTCTGGTCACCGCCGCCGACATCGCGCCCCCGGCCGGTGTCGAGGTGCACAACCCCGACCTCGTCGTCGCCACGCTCAACGGCAAGGGCAAGCTGGAGATGGAGCTCACGGTCGAGCGTGGCCGTGGCTATGTCTCCGCCGTGCAGAACAAGCAGGTGGGCCAGGAGATCGGGCGTGTCCCGGTCGACTCGATCTACTCGCCGGTTCTGAAGGTCACGTACAAGGTCGAGGCGACCCGTGTCGAGCAGCGCACCGACTTCGACAAGCTGATCGTCGACGTCGAGACCAAGCAGGCGATGCGTCCGCGTGACGCTATGGCCTCCGCCGGTAAGACGCTGGTCGAGCTGTTCGGTCTCGCGCGCGAGCTGAACATCGACGCCGAGGGCATCGACATGGGTCCGTCCCCGACGGACGCCGCCCTTGCCGCCGATCTGGTACTGCCGATCGAGGAGCTGGAGCTCACCGTTCGGTCGTACAACTGCCTCAAGCGCGAGGGCGTCCATTCCGTGGGTGAGCTGGTCGCGCGCTCCGAGGCGGATCTCCTCGACATCCGCAACTTCGGTGCGAAGTCGATCGACGAGGTCAAGGCGAAGCTGCACGGCATGGGCCTGGCGCTCAAGGACAGCCCGCCCGGCTTCGACCCCACCACCGCTGCCGACGCCTTCGGCGCGAACAACGACGTGGACGCCGGGTTCGTCGAGACCGAGGAGTACTGAACGCTGCGCTGTGCCGGGGCGCGAGCGGGGCATTTCATGCACACGTCACCGGCTCGCGGCAGCCGTCGTCACGATAAACCGGCTCTCACCGGTCGAAGGGTGTGCCGGCCGGCCTGATGCGTCCTGATGCGGCGGCCCGAGCGATCGCGCTCGGCCGCCCGCGCGTCCGCGGCATGTACGGGCCTGGGACGGAGCGACCTCGGCGGCGCCCCTGTGAAGATCGGTGTTGTGCCCCCGTAGTGGAAACCCCGTAACTACACTCGCGCCCCATGCGTACCCCCAGCCTCGCCAAGCAGTGGACGAAGATCTCCTCCGCCCTGAGCAGAGGTGAAGGCCCCGGGGGAGGTGGGCTTCCGTGACGGCCGAGTCGAAGTCCCGCCAGAAGGCCCGTCACAAACAGACACGCGACCCCCGCGGCCACTGGCTGTTACTGGCGCTCACCCTCCCCGCCCTGTTCGCCGCCCTGCTCTTCCAGGGCTGGACCGAGCACGAGGTCGATGCCGCGAAGACGCGGTCCCCGTGCACCTCGCCCGTGCCGGATGCCGTGGCGAAGGGCGGGCCGGTGATCGGGATCAACCGCGGTGGGATACAGACGGCGGCGATGCCGCCCCGCACCGTGGCGCTCACCTTCGACGGCGGGCCCGACCCCGTCTGGACTCCGCGCCTGCTCGACCTCCTGCGCACGAACCGGGCACGCGCCACCTTCTTCGTCAAGGGAGCCCAGGCGGCCCAGTACCCCGACCTGATCCGGCGGATCCGTGCCGAGGGGCACGAGATCGGTTCGCACACGTACACCGGCGCTGTTCTCGGCGAGTCCTCGCCGCCCCGCTTCGACGCCGAACTCACCATGACCCAGGCCGCGTTGGCGGGCGCCACCGGCCTGCGCACCAATCTGCTGCGGATGCCGCGGACCACGACACCGGACACACTGTGCGGCCGCGAGTGGCAGGCGGCCCGGCGTGCCACCGACTACGGCTATGTGCTCGTCGCCGCCGACAAGGGGGCGCGCAAGCCGGCGCTGGGGACGGTCAGGCAGTTGAGTCAGACGGCCACCGCGTACCAGGAGGCGAAGAAGCTGCTCGGGAACCGGAACGTCGACCGGTTCACCACCGTGTCCACGGGGCTCGATCTCGTCCCCTACTCCTCCGCCTCCACCGTCGATCGCTGGCAGGGGCAGGGGCTGATCTGGGCCACGGCCGCCGGGCGCGCCTTCTCCACGGCCATGATCTGGACCCTCGGCCTCGCCGGCGGCCTCGGTGTGCTGCGGCTGGTGCTGCTCGCCCTGTTCGCCCGGGCCCATGTGCGCCGGCTGGAGCGGTTCCGGCCGGGGGCGCCCTGGATGCGGGAGGTGACCGGGCCGGTGACGGTGCTCGTACCGGCGTACAACGAAGAGGTCGGCATCGAGTCCACCGTCCTCTCGCTGCTCGACTCCACCCACCAGGCGCTGCAGATCATCGTGATCGACGACGGGTCGACCGACCGTACGGCCGAGATCGCCGAGGGGATCGGGGATCCGCGCGTGGAGGTGATCCGCAAGCCCAACGAGGGCAAGGCCGCCGCGCTCAACACGGGACTGGCGCAGGCGCGGTACGACATCGTGGTGATGGTCGACGCCAACACCGTCTTCGAGCCCGATGCCGTTCAGCGGCTCATCCAGCCGCTCGCGCACGCGGCCGTCGGCGCCGTCAGCGGCAACACCAAGGTCGGCAACCGCCGCAGGCTGCTGGCCCGATGGCAGCACCTGGAGTACGTCTTCGGCTTCAATCTCGACCGGCGTATGTTCGAGGTCCTGGAGTGCATGACGACGGTGCCCGGTGCCATCGGCGCCTTCCGCCGGGACGCGGTGCTGGCCGTCGGCGGGCTCAGCGACGACACCCTCGCCGAGGACACCGACCTCACGATGGCGCTGTGGCGGGCGGGCTGGCGGGTGCTGTACGAGGAGTCCGCCGTCGCCTGGACCGAAGTGCCCACGTCGGTGCGCCAGTTGTGGCAGCAGCGGTACCGCTGGTGCTACGGCACGATCCAGGCGATGTGGAAGCACCGCGGCGCCTTCTTCGGCAGGGGCACGGCCGGGCGCTTCGGCCGGCGCGGACTGCCGTACACCGCGCTCTTCCAGGTCGCCCTGCCGCTCCTCGCGCCCGTCATCGACGTCTACGCGCTGTACGGTGTGCTGTTCCGCGACCCGCTGGAGTCGGCCCTGGTGTGGTTCGCCTTCCTCGGCGTCCAACTCGCCACGTCCGGCTACGCCCTGAGACTCGACGGTGAGCGGCTGCGGACGCTGTGGACGATGCCGTTCCAGATCATCGTCTACCGGCAGCTTATGTACCTGGTCGTCATCCAGTCCCTGGTCGCCCTGCTGCTCGGCAGCCGGCTGAAGTGGCACCGCGTCAAGCGGTCCGGCTCGGCCGCTGAACAGATCGGTGGTCCCGCTCCGTACAAGAGTCTGCGGATGCGTTGACCCTTCGAGCAGAACCAGCGGGACGGGTGGATGAACGACTGGACCGAGCATCCAGGAGACCACCGGGCGGGAGACGGCTGGACGGGAGGCCGCTGGACGCCGAGCGCGGTGCCGGGCGCCGCGCCACCGTCCCCGGCGGTGCCCCCGCCCTCGACCCGCACCGCCCCCCTGCCGGGCATGCCCTCGCCCGCCACCCCCGGCCGCTACGACCAGAGTGCCTACGACCGCCGCAGCCAAGGCCATGGGCGCCGCCGCCCCCGACGCCACCGCGCCGCGCGGACGGCGGCCGTCCTGTCGGCCGCGCTGCTGCTCTTCGTCGTCGGCACATACGTCTGGGCCGAAACCCGCCTCAACCAGGAGGTCGACCTCGGCGCGCTCGCCGGCCGCGCGCCGCTCGGCGAGGGCACCAACTACCTGGTCGTGGGCTCCGACAGCCGCGCGGGCCTGTCCCCGCAGGAGCAGCAGGACCTGAACACCGGCTCGACCGAGGGCCGCCGCACCGACTCGGTGATCCTGCTGCACACCGGGGCCGGCGGCACCACGATGCTGAGCCTGCCGCGCGACTCGTGGGTGACCCTTCCGCCGTACGTCGACCCGGACACCGGCAGGCGCTACGCCGCCACACCGAACAAGCTCAACGCGGCGTTCTCGCTCGGCGGCCCCGACCTGCTCGTCCGTACCGTGGAACGCAACACCGGGGTGCGCATCGACCACTACGCGGAGATCGGCTTCGCGGGCTTCGTGGGCGTCGTCGACGCGGTCGGCGGAGTCGGCATGTGCCTGGAGCGGGCCGTGAAGGACAAGGACTCGGGGGCCAACCTGCCCAGAGGCTGCCAGATCCTCGACGGCGCCGAGGCACTGGCGTTCGTACGGCAGCGCAAGCAGGAGGCCGAAGGCGACCTGGGGCGCACCCGCAACCAGCAGGAGTTCCTGGCCGCGCTCGCGCAGAAGGCGGTCACGCCGTCCACCCTCCTCGACCCGACCAAGTCGGTCCCCACGGCCGACGCGGGCCTCGACACGCTGATCGTGGACAAGGACACGGAACTGCCCGACCTCGTGTCGCTGTTCGAGGCGATGCGGAAGGCCGCGTTGGGGCAGGGCAGCCAGCTCAACGTGCCCGTCTCCAACCCCGATCTCCGTACCTCCAAGGGCAGCGCGGTGAAATGGGACGAACGGCGGGCGCGCGCCCTCTTCACAGCGCTGCGGAACGATTCTGCGGTACCCGCGGGCTAGTCACAGGAACGGCGTTCCCGCGTCGAGCCCGGACAGCACCCGGCCGTACAGCTCCAGGTTGGTGGCCGGGTTGACGAACGAGTGCAGGCTCAGCGCTCGCAGATCGCGCACGGTCCGCTGGATCGGCACGTCCCGGTGCAGGGAGGAGGCGCCGGATGCCGAGCCGATCAGCTCGGCGGCCTCCGTGCACAGCCGCGCCACATAGCCGCTCCCCGCCCGGATCCGCGCCCGTTCCTCGGTCGTGTACGGCTGCCCGCTCGCCGCCCGCGACTCGATCAGCGTGACGATGTCGCCGGTCAGCAACTCGGCACAGGAGATCTTCATCGCGGCCTCGGCCGCCTGCAGATGCGTGACGGCGGCCTCGCTCTGCCGCTCGTAGAAGGTGTACGTGATGCCGCGCCGGTGGATCCGCTCCCGGAACTCCGCCAGTGCCGAGCGCGCCAGGCCGAGCGCGTTCGGCGTCGTCCACGCGCAGAACAGCATCAGCACCGGCATCCGGTAGAACGGGTCGTCCGCGTTGGCCTTGGAGGGGAACTCCCCGCCCAGCAACGGCCCGACCGGCAGTACGCGATGAGCCGGGACGACGACGTCCCGGGCGACGACACTGTTGCTGCCGCTGCCCGCCAGCCCCGTCACATGCCAGTCGTCGAGGACCTCCAACTCGGCCATGGGCACGGCGGCCCACAGGATCTCGGGAGGCCCGTCGCCGGACTCGACCCGTGCGGTGAGCAGATGCCAGTCGGCGTCCTGACAGCCGGTGGCGAAGGGCGAGGTGCCGTTGACGACGTACCCGTCCTCGGTGGGGACGGCCGTGGCGTCCGGGACGAGAGTGCCGCTGACCCGTATGTCCGGGCCGCTGAAGATCTCGTCCTGCACCTCGTCGGGAAACAGTGCCGCGATGTACGCGCACCCCGCCTGGATCAACGCCATGAACCCGGCCGAACCGCACGCGGCGGAGACCTCGGCCAGCGCGTCGACCTGTGTACGCAGGCCGCTCTGATAGCCGCCGTACCGCCGGGGCACGTTCATCCGGAAGACCCCGGCCTCGGTGAGCGCGGCGACGACTTCAGGCGTGACGCGCCGTTCCTGCTCGGTGCGGAAGGCGTGTTCGCGGATGAGGGGACGTAACGCTCGTACGCGGTCGACGAGTTCGGCGTCAGCACCGGGAGGTGAGGATGACGGAGTCATGAACGCACCGTCACCCGGACGACCGGGTGTGTCAACCATGCCTGCCACGCCGGGAGTTGAACCCACCCAGCGAGGTCATCCGTCGGCCGTCGTGGTGCCGTCCCCCAGTTCGTCGGCCGGACAGGCGAGGTACAGGGCCATGGTCGTCCGGTGCTCACGGAGCGGACCCGCCGGTGATCGCGTCGCGCAGTACCGGCCGGTCCGGCTGGGCCCGCAGTCGTGCCGCGGTCTTCGATCAGACGGTTGCGCGTGGGCTGGCTCACCGTCGCCAGGACCTGATGGACGCGTAGATCGGTGATCAGGTGGACCGGTGAGTGGACCGCGACGCGGCCGCCGAGGCGGAGCGCGTCGCGGGCATTCAGCCCGTCCCGCGCGGCGATGATGTCGGTGATCCTCCGGCAGTCGTCGATCAGGGAGGCCACCCTGGTCCGGGCCGGGAGCCGGCGCGGTACGCCGATCCATCCGGGAGCCGTGGAGGCGACGATGTCCTGGGGATCGGCGAAGACCTCGCGAACAGTGCGGAGCAGTTCCGAGCGGACCAGCGCCATGTCCCGGGTCGGGGCGCCCTGGCGTCGGGCGGCGGTGGCGGGCACGCCTTCCTGTCGCCGGAGGAGGCTCGCCATCACTTCGCGATCCAGCTGGAGATGGCGGACGGCCGCTATGCGATGCCGGACGACGCGCTGTCGCCCCGGGTGCGCGCGGCCTACCTCGTGGAGGGGGAGGGTGTGGTCGATCCGGAGGCCTTCGCCCGCGGGCTCGGTGCGGCGCCGGCCGCCGGGAGGTGAAGGTCCATGAGAACGCGGAGGTCACGGGTTTCCGGTCCGAAAGGGGGCGGGTCACCGCGTTGAGCACCGACCAGGGCGAGATTCCCTGCTAGGCCGTCGTCGTCGCGGCCGGTATGCGCTCTCCCCGTCTGCTGCGTGCTCTGGGACACCGACTGCCTCTCCAGGCGGGCAAGGGCTACAGCTTCTCGGTGGAGCTGGACCCGGCGCCTCGGCACACGCTGTACTTCGGCGAGCGCCGGGCCGCCGCCTCACCGATCGGCGGCACCACGCGGATCGGCGGCACGATGGAGCCGAGCGGAAACAACAGCCGTCTCGACTGGCACCGTGTCGTCGCCGTGGCGCTGGCGAGCCGCCACTATCCGGGCCGCTGGTTCGACGATCCCGACGACCTGGTGAGCGGCCACGGCATGCTCGGCGTCACCCTGGGCCCCGCCACAGGGCACCGACTCGCCGAGTACATCCGCACCGGCCGACGCCCCGAGGCCCTCGCACCGTTCCGCTTCGACCGGCTCCGCCGCTGAACCGGAACGCTCAGGTGTAGCGGCGCAGGACGAGGCGGCGTCGGCCGTCCTTTTCGAGTACGTCGGCGTCCACCTCGTAGCCGTTGTCCTCGGCGTAGCGCAGGGCGGCGGCGTGGCCGTAGGCGCGGGCGACCTTGGTCAGCCATCGCTGGTCGTAGCGGGACCTGTCGAACTTGCTGATGACGGCTTCGAAGGTGCCGTCGTCGCCGCGGCGGAAGCCGATGTCGTTGCTGAGGCGGCCGATGTGGGCACGGCGGATGATCACCTCGGCGCGGTCCGGGCGGGCGTCGCC
Source organism: Streptomyces sp. DG2A-72 (assembly GCF_030499575.1). Classification (NCBI taxonomy): domain Bacteria; kingdom Bacillati; phylum Actinomycetota; class Actinomycetes; order Kitasatosporales; family Streptomycetaceae; genus Streptomyces; species Streptomyces sp. DG2A-72. The sequence goes on along the minus strand of NZ_JASTLC010000001.1, from coordinate 1,073,456 downwards.
CCGGTAGCCGTAGAGGGGCTGGGGCGTGTCGTGGGTCTCGACGGTGGCGAAGCCGACCGTGGCGAGGGCCTGGACGAGCAGGTCGGGGTCGCGCAGCGCGGTGCGGACGCGGGTGAAGTGTGACATGACGCTTCCTTGGGGTCGGAGACGGGAGGGGCGGCGCCGCCGGGTTCACGCCAGGCGGACGACCGGCTGTCTGTCCAGGACCAGGGTCTGGCGGCGCAGGTCGTAGGCGGTGACGGTGAGGCGCTTGTGGGCGTCGATGCGGAACTCGAGGCGGAAGCGGTCCTCTCCGGCCGCGGCCGGGGGATCGGCTTCCAGGAAGGTGGGGCTGTCCTCGTTGAGCCAGCGCATGGATCGCTGCTGGCGCTGCTGCGGGGTGACGGTGACGGTGCGGGCGCCGCCGCCGGCGTCGAAGGAGATCTCCAGCTCGGCGCTCGCGTCGCGGTAGGTGGCGTGGGCGAGTTCGTAGACGGCCAGGCCGAGTCTGCGCTGCCGATCGTGCACCGCCCTGACGGTGAGCGTCTTGACCGGTTCCTCGGTGGGATAGGCGGTGCCGGCTTCCACCAGGGTCTCGAACTCGTAGGCGCCGGTGTCGTGGTCGACGTGCCGGATGGCGTAGTCGTGCTGGATGTGGTCGAACAACTCGCTGCCGCCCGCGATGCCGGCCGCCCCGGCAGCCACCGCCTCCAAGGGCCGGTCCAGGCGCACCACTTCGGGGTCGAAATGCAGATGCACCAGATCCTGCACGGCGGGAATGAGGCAACTGCCGCCGACGAGGAAGACACCCCGGATGTCCTCGCTGCTGAAACCGCGCCCGGTCGCGGAGTCCAGGCAGGAGCGCAGGGCCTGGTTGATCCGGCGCAGCACGCCCTTGTCGCGCAGGAGGGCGTCGAACTCGCCGCGGGTGACCGTGACCTGGTGCACACGGTCGCTGCGGGCGTCGGCGGCGCGGATGACGGCCTGCTCTGCGGTGGCCAGTTCCCGTTTGGCCCGCTCGGCGGAGGCCAGGAGGCGGCGGAAGACCTGGTTGCGGCCGATCTGGTCGCCGAGCGGCAGGGTGAGATGGCCGAGGGCGTGTTCGGCGAGGAACGCGTCGATGGTGTTGCCGCCCAGGTCCAGGCCCCGCTTCGCGATCGTGCGCACCCCTGCGCCGGAGCCCGCCTCGTCGGGCTCCTGCACGCGGACCACGGAGACATCGAGGGTGCCGGCCCCGAAGTCGATCACGGCGAAGGCGTCGCCGGGGTTGAGCCGGGCGCTGTAGCCGACGGCGGCCGCGGTGGCCTCGTCGACGATGCGCAGGCGGGCGGTGGGAAGCCCGTCGCGGACCTCGCGCACCAGCCAGTCGCGGTAACCGTCGAAGGACTCCACCGGCGCGGTGGCGACGATCTCCAGGTCGTCGTCCTCGATGGTGAGCAGGGCCAGCGCCATGATGTCGCTGAGGAACTGCGTGGCCGCCTCCCGGCCGGTGACCTTGCGGTCGCCGACCGGGCGGGCCGCGTCGTAGGCGTGTCCGGAGACGTTGCTCTTGGTGGACGCGAAGACGGTGAAGCCGGGGTCGTCGTCCATCTCGGGGGTGACCTGGATGCCGAGGCGGCGGGTGGTTCCGTCGTGGGCGTAGGCGATCAGGGAGGGCACCACCCGTTGGGTGGGTCCGGGACCGGCCTCGCGCAGCATGTCGACGCCGGGCAGCGGGATGGGGACGCCGCGGCCCGCCTCGGGGTCCCAGCCCGCGACGACGGTGTTGGCGGTCCCGAAGTCGATGCCGATACGGGTGGTCATGCGTCTCCCTTTCGTTCCTGACGCTCGCCCAGTTCGATCTCGTGGTCGCCCGGCCCCACCGACGCTGCCGCCTCGCCGATCCCGACGTCGTGCCGGAAGCGGTGTTCCAGGCACATCCGCAGCAACCCCAACGCCTGCCGGGACGACTCGTTCAGGACCGGGTGCTCCATCACCGTGGCCACTTGCGTCAGTTCCCCGTGGCCCATCACGCCCATGGGCTTGGCGATCAACGGACGAAGGGCGAGGGCGGTCAGGAGGTAGATGTCGACGGTGCCCCCCTCCAGGCCCCCCACCGCCAGCAGGTCTCCCCTCGGTGACACCCGTGCACAACGCGCCCTGGCACGGGGCTGGTCAGCGAGTAGGGGGACCTGCTCGGAGACGAGGTCTTCGGGCAGGGGCGTGTCACGCGTCGGTGGCACGTCGAGGAGTTGGAGATGCGTCTCCGTGACGGCGAGGAACCGGTCCAGTGCGGGCGACCAGGCGAGGTGGACGGGCGCATTTGCCCCGTACGACCAGGGGCGGGTGGTGATCGGCGCGTCCGAGGTCGTGAGGGGTTCGTGCCAGACATGCAGGCCGCCGGACGCGGTGCCGCAGACAAGGCTGGAAGGCGAGATGGCGGCGTGCCGTATGCCGTATTTCGAGGTTTCGGGGCGAGTGAGCTTGTTCACGGCAGAGTCGGTGAGGTCGGCGACCACGATTTCCAGTTCACCGACCAGGGCGATCAGCCGCCCTTCCGAATCTGCCGCGGAGGCCATCCGGCCGACATATCCCTCCATGCGCAGGATGTCGCTTTCGGTGAGAGCCTCGTCGGAGCTGCCGACGAACACCGTCCACTCGGACGTCTTGCCCGATCTGACATCCCTTGCCGGCGCGATGAAGGCACGGTCTCCGGCGATGCGCTCCACGTCGCGGATATCGCTGTGGCCGAAGCCGAGAGTCCGCGTGGCGCTCTCGTCGGCGTAGTGGATCTGTTTCTGCCCGGCAGCGACCATGGAGTCAGAGCCCAGATGCGCGATCCGCTTGGCCGGATGGGGGAAGTCGTCGTCCAGCCACACCAGCGTCAGGCTGCCGAGATCCACGATCCCCGCGCAGTGCCTGGGCCCTCGTCCCGAGAAGGCGAGTTGTGTGCCGTCCGGGGCGAAGTCGAGAGCGTGCACCGCGATCGGCTGCTCGTCGGTGTCGGTCGGCCAGATCCGGGTGCGGGGAAGGGAGCTGAACGGACCTGCGCCGGCCAGGGCTTCCACGAACCGGGCTACGGCAATCGGGTCCGCGGCACGCAGTGCTTCGAAGACGCGGCGGTCGTCCTCGCCCTTCGGACGCCAGTCACCGAACTCGTCGGCCGTCTGCACCGCTTCGTGCAGCGACATCAGCAGCGTGAGGGACCACAAGCGGTCCCAGTCACGCCGGTCTGCCAACTGCTCCGCCACATACGCGCGTTCGTGCTCGGAGAGGGAGGCGAAGTCCTCCTGCTGGGAACTCTGTCCCGCCAGCACACGCACCACATCCAGGATGCCGAGTCCGCTCATCTCGGCCCGCAGAACCGAGCGCTCCTCGTCGGCGGCGCCCCGGTAGCCCAGCGTCAGGAGAGAGCCGTCGGGATCCAGCGCCCGATACTGCTCCAGCTGCCTGGTACGTACGAAGAAGATGGCTCGCTGGACCGGATCGGCGGGCGCGAGATGGTGCTCGGCGCAGAAGGCCGCCGCCCTGGGGGAGTCCAGCGCCGCCCCGCAGAAGAGGTCGATGGTCTCGGGTGCACTCTGCGCGAGCAGCCGGGCCCGGGCATGTTCGCCGATCGGGTGGTCGAAGCGGAGCGCGGTATCCACGAGCGTGTGCTCTTCCAGGGGTACGTCGTCGTCGCCGAGCGCCAGGCGGCTGAGGGAGCGCACTTGGAGCTCGGAGGTCGTCGGGGCGGGGCCCCAGCGCTTCAGCAGTGACCACAGCTCGGCGTCGTCCTGGTCGAGCCAGTCCTGCCACGCGGCGTCAACGAGCATGGCAGGTACGGGCGTTGAACCCTTCGCGAGCCCCGCCACGAGAGGAGAGGCCCACCGTTTCGGGGACGGCCCGGACACCGACGGCGTCAGCCACGACCGGAACACCGCCTCCTGGCCGTGGGTCTCCATGGAGCGGGCGACGGCGCGCAGGGCCCGGGGCGCGCCGGAATCCGCGGTACGCAACACGGCACCGAGAGCCCAGCGGCCCAGCCCGGAGTCCGGGGTGGCCCGCAGACGCAGCACCAGCATGGCGATCCGTATCCGCATCAGTCTCACTCCGTCCCGTCAGCGCCGAGCGCGATGTCGTGCGGCCCTCCCGGAGACACCGGGCCGGTGCCGAGAGCGATGTCCGCGCCGAAGCGATCCTCGAGCGCGCGTGCCAGCAGATCGAGAGCCTCCCGCACCGCGGGGTCGCCGATCTTCGGGCGCAGTTCCCGTATGCGCCGCACATCGTGCGGTCCGGTGTGCAGCAGGGGCTGTTCCAGCAGTTCGCGTGCGGAGGGCAGATGAGGACTGTGGACCTCGAGGCCGCCTGGGGCGCTGCTTTCGGGTTTGCCGGGCGCCTGCGCGGAAGTGACGATCATGTCTCCGTACGCGGACACCGCGACCGGCGGCAGGTCCTGGGGATGGCCCAACGAGTAGAGCACCGAGGCGAAATGAGCGTCGAGGGGATGTTCCCTCCGCCCCTCGAAGGCTTTCCGAAACGCCGCATCTCCCCTGCTGCCTGTCGCGAGGGTCTGGATCCTGTCGAACGCGCCCTGGTACGAGGGATGTCCGGCATCGCGCGGCATGCCATGGGACGCCGAGAGGAGCTGGACCTTGAGAGGTTCGTCATCCTCGGGCATCGTGATGAACGCCAGCGCATCCGGGCCTAGGAAGCTCATCGCGATCGCGCCGCCGTGCTCGTGGTGGAGCACGGTCCCCTGCTCGTCCACCATGAGTATCCAGCCGTAGGTGGAGATCGCGATCAGCCGGGATTCCGGCAGCGTCGCGATCCAGCACTTGACAAGCTCGGGAAGCCGACGCCGGGGGAGCGCGCCTGCCTCCTCGGTGATCCGGGGAACCGAGACGTACCGGGGCCGGAAGAGGCCGCGGTCGAAGAAGACGAGCCCGGCCGTCGTGACTGCGACAACACCCGTGCTCGCCCGGCCCATTCCCGACATCACCTCCGGGCGTGCCAGAGGCAGCGTGCCGCCTGCGGGATGGACTCGGGTGATGGCATCACCGTCATTGCGCCGCCACAGCAGCGCATCCATCCGGTAGAGCTCGTCGCCCAGATGCAGGATCGAGGTGGCCTTCATTCCCGGCATGAGGACGCCGTTTGCCGGCCCACGCTCTGGCTGCCCGTCAAGAACGTGCACGGTGCTCTCGCCGGTCGCGAGCCGCACGGTCTCCATCAGTTCGGTGGGGATCGGCAGGGCGGTGGAGGCGGGCATGCCGGGCAGCGTCTGCGGCGCGGCCACGGCCAGTTCGGCCTGGTCCGGGGAGAAGGAAGCCGGTCGTCCTGATCCGCCGGCGCACGAGATCACGCTCTTTCGGGGCAGCCTCTCGATGGTGGCGGCCAGCTGCTCGGGAGAGATTTCGGCAAGCGTGGTGAGGAGCGCCCCTCGCTCATCGGCGGGCAGGACACGCGCGGTTGCCGTGGCCTTGGCCAAGGGCAGGTCGAGCGCGAGCCGGCGCAGCTCGTCCCAGCGCCGGTGTTCGGCCAGCTCGTGTGCCAGGTAGTCGAGTTCGTCGTCCGTCATCTCGGCCATGCGGTCACGCCGATCGCCGGTGACCACGACTCGGATGACGTCGGTCTCGCCCGCGGCTGCCATGGCCCTACGCAGCCGCTCTCGCACATCGGGTTCCGCGGCCCGGTAGGCCAGTGCCAGCAGCGCCCCGTCCGGATCCATGGCCTGCCGTTGTTCCCGCTGCCCGAGCAGCGTCAGATACGCGGCTCGGCCGGCGGGCTCCTGCGGCCCCACGGCCAGCAGATCCAAGACGTCGGGTTCGGGCAGGTCGCCGGCCGCCGCCCGTACCGCTTCCAGCGCGGCGGGATCGCCCGCGGCGCACGCCCGTACCAACTGCCGCCAGGCACGCCGGGCGCGGAGCCCGCGGGAGCCGTCGCCCCGTCGGCGCGCGGCGAGTTCGGTCAGCCGGGCGGCGTGGGGAGCGGCGAGCGTCTTCGCCATCCGGCTCACCAGCCCAGCTCGATCTCGTGGTCGCCGGCGACCGCCGTGCCCTGCGTGTCCCCGAGCCACACGTCGTGGCGGAACCGGTGTTCCAGGCAGGTCCGCAGCAGTGTGAGCGTGGTCCGGGACTCCTCGTCCAGCACCGGGTTCTCCAGCACCGTGACCACCGCCGTCAGATCCCTGGGCCGCATCAGTCCCATCGGCTTGCCGATGAACGGGCGGACGGTGAGGAGGGACAGCGCGTAGAGATCGATGTGACCCGGCAGGACGCCACCCATGGCGAGGACATCGCCCCGGGGCGACAGCCGCATGAACGGGCGGGCCCCGGGCACGGCACTGGCGAGCGGGATCGGCTTGGGCACGCGTGTGCCGGGAACCGGCCCGTCGTCGGATGGCGGAGTGCCGAGGACCTTGAGGCGCGGCAGATGCACCGCGATGTCGAGCCCCCGCCGGCTGAGCGCCAGAAGACGCTGCAGCGCGGGCGACCAGGACAGGCCGATCAGCTCTCTGTCCTCCTGTTGCTGCCACAGGCGTTTCGACACCGGTGCTTTCCTGGAGGTGAGCGGTTCGCGCCACACCTGCACGCGGCCCTGGTGATTCCCCCGGACAAGAAGGGACGGCGACATGGCGACGTGCGGCATGCTGTCCCCGGCCGCGGCTGTGCTGTTGCGGAGGGATGCCGCCGCCGTGGGGTCGGTGAGATCGGCGAGCACGGCAGTCCGCTCGTCGAGCACGGCGACGATCCGGCCCTCGGGGTCCAGGGTGGCCGTGAGCCCTGGGTGGTTCCGACCGCTGAACATGCCGGTGTCGACGAGTGGGCCGTCGGCTTCCCCGGTGAACAGCGTCCATTCCCCGTCCTCGGCACGGCCCTGTGCGGACAGCACGATGAAGCGCCGGTCACCGGCGGTACGCCGCAGCTGACGAACGTGGGCAACGCGGCTGGCTCCGAAGGAGAGCGTGTGTCGGCCCTGGCTGTCGCAGTACTGGAGCCGGGTGCGGCCGGGCCGGGTCCTGCCCCGGTCGCGTGCGGATTCCGCGACGACGACTGTGTCGGGCCCCAGCTGCGCGACCCGCGTGGTGGCACCCGTGAAGTGATACAGCCGGGACAGTGTGGTGCTGCCGAGATCGACGATCCCGGCGCACTTGCCGGGACTGGCGAAAGCGAGCCCGCGGCCGTCCGGCGCGAAGTCGAGGTCGACGACGTCGGTGGCCCGCTCGTCCAGGTCGCGGAGCGCGATCCGGGTGTGCGGGGTGTCCCAGGCCGGCAACCCGGTGGAGAGGGCCTTCACCTGCTTGGTCACCGGTCCCGCGGCGAGCAGCGTCTCGAACACACTGCGGTCGTCCGCGCCGGACGGCCGCCAGTCGCCGAACGCGTGGACCACTCTGACGGCGTCGGCGAGCGGGAGCAGCACGGTGAACGGCCACAGTTGGTCCCAGTCGCGCTGCCGGGTGAACTGCCCTGTCAGATAGGCGCGTTCCTTGTGGTTGAGGGAGGCGACGTCCCTGTCCCGACGGCGTTGTCCGGCGAGCACGCGAAGTATGTCGATGCCGCCGAGCCGGGTCATGGCCTCGCGCAGTGCCGAGCGCTCCTCGGACGGCGCGTCCCGGTAGTGGACGGCCAGAAGCGCTCCGTCGGGGTCCAGTGCCCGGTACTGCTCGTGCTGCCCGGTGCGCAGGAAGAACGCGGCGCGTTCCGCGGCGTTGGCGGGGGCGAGGTGGTGGGTCCTGCAGAACGCGACCGCGTGCGGCGCATCCGCGTGCACGGCTGTCGCGCAGAACAGATCGACCGCCCGCGACTCGCCGCAGGTCAGCAGTTTCGCGCGGGCCCGTTCACCGATGGGGTGGTCGAAGCGGACGGCGGCACGGGCGAGTGACAAGGCGTCGACGGCCTCATCGCTGCTGGTCTCTCCGTCGTCGCCGAGCGCCAGACGGCTGAGGAAACGCAGCCGCGGGTCGGACGTCGTCGCTGCGCGGTTCCAACCCCTGAGCAGGGACCACAGCTCGGGCTGGTGTTCGTCGAGCCAGTCGCGCCAACCCGCGTCCACGAGCACGTCGTGCACGGCCGTTGAACTGCTCGCCAGTTCCGCCACGAGCGGGGACGTCCACCATCGCGGGGATGCCGCCCCGGACACCGTCGGCCCCAGCCAGGTCTCCCACACGGTGTCGGGGCCGAGGGACTTGATCGCGCCCACGGCAGCCCGCAGAGCCACGCGCTCACCGGAGTCGGCAGCGCGCAGCACGGCCTCCAGCGCTCTCCGGCGCCACCGGGAGTTTTGCCCGAGAGGCAGCCACAGCATCACCACCGCGATCCGTATCCGCATGGGCCTCACTCCGTGCCGTCCCGGCCGAGGGCGATGCTCTCGTGCCGGGAATGGATACGGACGATCTCGGGGCAGTTCACGTACAGGCGGGATCGGACGGTCTCCCCGCCCAGGTCCAGGATCGCCTCGACGCGATCCGGCCACCTGCCTCGGCCCTGTTCACGAAGGTGCAGCGTGCTTGCGCCGGTGACCACCGCCGCGCGGTGGACCGGCGCGAGCAGCGACCCGTCCGGGTCGAGGGACTGGCGCTGGGCGCTCTGCCCGATCAACGTCAGATACGCGGCCCGGTCGAGGGACCCCTCCGGCCCCACCGCCGACAGCTCCAGCACGTCGGCTTCCAGCAGCTCGGATGCTCGTACGGCGTCCTGTGCCGCCGTGTCCCCGGCCGCGCACGGCCGGACCAGTCGCCCCCACGCCCGCCGGGCCCGCATCCCGCGCGAACCGTCCGCGCGTCGCAGCGACGCCCGCCTCAGCAGCCGGACCGTGCCCGCCTCCGTCAGCCGTGCCGCGCCCGCCTCCATCAGTCGTGCCATCCCCGCTACACCTCCAGCACCGGCACCTGGTGCTCCGCCGCCCGGTCCGCCCCGGCGAAGGAGGCCGACTGGGCGCGGCCCTCGCGCAGCCAGGCGCGCAGGTCCTCGATGACCTCGCGCTGGGACCTGCTCAGCGGAACGGTGCGGGCGGCGGCGCGCGCGATGTCGTCGGTGGTGATGTCACGTTCCTCGGCGAACGCCGCGTACATCGCGTCCACGACGACCTGTTCCAGCTCGGCGCCGACGAACCCGTCGCACGCCAGGGCCAGTTGGAACACGTCGAACATCTCCGGCTTCCGGCCGCGTTTGCGCAGGTGGACCGTGATGATCTCGCGGCGTTCCTCCTCGGTGGGCAGGTCGAGGAAGAACACCTCGTCGAACCGGCCCCGCCGCAGGGTCTCCGGCGGCAGGGCGCTGACGTCGTTGGCGGTGGCGACCACGAACACCGGTGCCGTCTTCTCCTGCATCCAGGTCAGGACCGTGCCGAAGACCCGCTGCGAGGTGCCGCCGTCATGGCCCCCGGACGACAGCGCCTTCTCCACCTCGTCGATCCACAGCACGCACGGCGACACGGTCTCCGCCAGCCGCAGTGCCCTGCGTACCCGCTCCTCCGACTCACCCACCAGCGAACCGAACAGCGCGCCGACGTCGAGGCGCAGCAGCGGCAGCCGCCACAGCCCGCCGATCATCTTCGCGGTGAGGCTCTTGCCGGTGCCGGGGATGCCGATGAGCGCGATGCCCTTGGGCGCCGGAAGGCGGAACTCGCGGGCGGCGTCCCCGAAGGCGCGCTCGCGCAGCCGCAGCCACTCCTTGAGCACGTCCAGGCCGCCGAGGTCGTCGGGGCTCTCCTCGGCGCTGTAGAACTCCAGGGCCTCGTTCTCCCGGATGACGGCCTTCTTCTCGGCCAGCACCGCCTCGATGTCGCGGTCGTCCAGCACCTCGTCGCGCACGATGGCCTTGGCGAAGGCCCGTCGCGCCTGGGCGGCGGTCAGGCCCAGCGCGGCCTGGGCCAGGCGGCTTCGGCCCGCCGGGGTGAGCGTGGACTTCACTCCCTTGGTGCTGTCGATGAGCTGGTCGAGTTCGCGGCGCAGCGCGTCGGCCTCGGGCAGCGGCATCTCCACCACCACCGCGTCGTCGCCCAGTTCCACGGGGATGTCGCGCACCGGCGTGGTCACGATCAGCGAGGAGCCGGTGAACACGAGCTTGTGGGCGAGGTTGCGCAGGCGCCGGCGTACCGCGGGGTCGCGCTCCCAGAAGGCGTGGAAGTCCTTGAGGACGTACAGGTCGCGGCGGCGCGGCTCCTTCTGCGCCAGCTCCTTGATCTTGGTCAGTGCGTCCGGCGGGGTGGCCGCCTTGGGCAGCTGCCGGCCCGACGCCGACTCCAGACCGTCGGCGACGTCCCAGGTGACGAGGTCGGAGGACGGGTCCCGGTCCCGCCGTACCTGGTCCAGCACGTCCAGCGCCCGCTGCTCCTCGACCGTGACGAGCACGATCAGCGCCACCCGGGCGCGCAGATACAGCCGGATCTCGTCATGGATGCCCACGGTGCCCACTCAGAACTCCCCTCCCGCGGCGACCGGCGCGACCATGCCGGTGAACGTCACCGTCGCGTCGTCCCCGACGGTGATCTCCAACTCCGGTACGGCGGCCAGGTCGTCCGCCGTGTAGCGCCCGGTGCGCATCCAGTACTCCTTGTTCGACGAGCCGCGCAGCCCCCGGGCCAGCCGCAGTCGCGCGTTGTACCGTCCGGCGATGACCAGATCGGCATCGGCGACGGCCGCCGAGCGGGCCGGGTCCGTCTCGATCTCGGCGCGGGTGAACCCGGTCAGCACGATCACCGACAGGCCGCTGCGGGCGCGCAGTTCGGCGCAGAACGCGGCCACCGCGGCGGGCTGCTCCAGCGGCTCACCGCCGGTGAGGGTGACGCCCTCGATGTGCCGCGCGCCGGCGAGCGCCTCCTCGGCGACCTCGCCGGCCGTCCGCACGAGACCGGCGCCCGCCCCGCTGTGCGTCTCGGGGTTGAAGCAGCCCGGGCAGGCCAAGGCGCACCCCTGACTCCAGACGACGTACCGAACTCCCGGTCCGTTGGCGGCACTTCTGGGCACCACGGCGTGCAGCCGCCACGGCGTACCGAGGCCGCTCACCCCTGCCACAGGCGGTCCTGCTCCTCGGCCGCGTCCTGCTGGTAGGCCTCCTCGGTGAGCACCTGGTGCTCCACCGCCCCGCCGAGCAACTGGACCAACTCGTCGGTGTCCTGCAGACACCGCGTGCCGGAGACCCCTTGGACGTGCACCTCCACGGTCCCGTCCGCCGCGATGACGACCTCGACACTCTCCTCCGCCATCAACTCACCCTTCACTCAGGGAAAAGACCCCGCCACTGTGCCGGGAGGCGCTCGGGACCGGTCCCGAGTGATCGGAATACCTGTGGAGCAGCGCCGCTGTGCGCCATTACCGTGCTGCCGAACCAAGTCGTCTGGGCAAGGACGTGCCGTTGTACACCCTGTGAGACCTCCCGAGAGCTGATGTGTCGCGCGTCGTGCATGTGCGCCGTGCTCCTTTTTGCTGCGGACTTCTCACTGCAACCGGTGTACTTCTGTGCTCAAGAGCTGGGTGGTCATGCCCACCTGCCTGCCGACCGTTCTCCGTCGTTGCCACGCATGCGCGTCCGAGCGCTTCCGGGCAAACGGAAAGTTCCGGGTCAACGCACACCACAAGCTCCTCGACGCCTGGCTCCTCGTGCTCTGTACCGCCTGCGGGGACACGGCCAGGCTCACGGTCCTGGAGGGGATGAACGTGCGCTCCGTACGACCTGAACGGCTGGACCGGATGCATGACAACGACCCTGACCTGGCAGGCTGATCACGGAGGGGAAGCTCGTTTCGGCAGTCCGCCTGAGCGGCAAGCTCTCCGACGACTTCACCTTCACACTCAAGTGCTGAGCCCTCCGCGGGACTCTCCGCTACGCGCTCGTGGTCTCGTCCGGGTGGAGGGCGTCGAGGATGAGGGTGAGGCCGAAGGTGAACTCGTCGGCGTAGTCGTAGCCGGGTTTGAGGACGTGTTCGGTGGCCAGCTCGGTGAGATGGGGGTGGGTGTCGGCCGACAGGTCGTGCAGGATGGCGCCCGCGACCTCGTCCAGCTCCGCCTCGCCCTTGAACGGCAGGCTCAGCTCCTGGAGCACGAAGCCGTACAGGTAGCTGTCGATCAGTGAGACGGCGTGTGCGGTCATCGGGACGGAGAAGCCGCCCGCGCGCAACGCGCCGAGGACGGCGTCGTGGTGGCGCAGGGTCGAGGGGCCGGGCTGGGAGCGGGAGTCCATCAGGCCGACGGCCCAGGGATGGCGCTTGAGGGCGGCGCGGGCGGAGTCCGCCCGGTGGCGCATGGCCGTTTTCCAGTCCGTGTCGCGCGGCGGCAGGTCGATCTCGCCGAACACCGCGTCCACCATGCCGTCGAGGATGTCCTCCCGGCCGGCCACATGGTGATAGAGCGACATCGCCTCGACGCCCAGCGGTGCGGCGATGGCCCGCATGGTGAGTGCGGCGACCGACCCCTTTTCGTCCGCCACCGCCATCGCCGCATGGATCACTCGCTCGCGACTGAGCGGGGTGCGCGCCGACGCCCTGCGCCGAGCCCTCTTGCCGCTCTCGTGCATGCGGCCTCCCTTTCCCTCTCCTTGACCGCCTTACAGTATAAGGCTAGCGTGCCTTACAACATAAGGTCAGCATGCCGGCGAAGGGGCTGCGCCATGGGCACGGATCGAATGAAGAAGGTCTGCATCGTCGGAGCTTCCGGGAAGCTCGGGCAGTACATGGTCCGGCACGCACTGGAACGCGGCTATGAAGTCGTCGGCGTGTGCCGGGAGCGCAGTGTGCCGAAACTGGCCGCGTTCGAGGGCCGGATGACCGTCGTTCCCGGGGACACGAACGACCCCGAGGTGATCCGGCGGGCGGTCGCCGGGTGCGACGGGGTGTTGACGGTGCTGGTGCCCTGGGGCGTACGGCAGTACTCGTCGGGGACGGCACAGGCGGTGCTCGACCACGCCCGGCCGGGCGCGCGTCTGGTCTTCTCCTGCGGCTGGCACATCACGCGCGACGGCAAGGACACGTACTCGCGGCTGTTCACCCTGGGGCTCCGGGTCGTGGCCGTGCTGGCCAAGCTGGTCCGCGCCGTCGAGATCGACGATCAGGTGGAGGCGTGCCGACGGGTGTTCGCCAGCGACACCCGGTGGACCGTGGTGCGTGGCAGCAGCCTGGAGGAGGGCGAGAGCCAGGGCCTGCCGGTGTGGAGCCGGCATGTGGGCGACCCGGTACTGGCCAGCGACCGGACCCGCCGGATCGACTTCGCGCTGTTCATGGTGGAAGCGCTCACCGACGACACGCTCCTCCACGAGGCCCCGGCCATCGTCGGCTGCCGCACCCCCAGCGCCCTCGCGCACGCCGGGGGCGGCCACAGTCACGCCTAGCTGGATGCGCCACGGCGTTCCGGGAACCGGTCAGCGTGCGGCGAGCAGTTCGAGGGTGTCGATGACTCGGTTCGAGAAGCCCCACTCGTTGTCGTACCAGGCGACCACCTTGATGTGGCGGCCGTCGACGCGGGTGAGGGCCGAGTCGAAGACGGCCGAGGCGGGGTTGCCCGTGATGTCGGACGAGACGAGCGGGTCGTCGGAGTACTCGAGGATGCCCGCGAGCGGCCCTTCCGCCGCCGCGCGGTACGCCGCCAGCACGTCGTCGCGTGTCACGTCCCGCGCCACGGTCGTGTTGAGTTCGACGAGCGAGCCCACGGGAACCGGCACACGGATCGAGTCGCCCGACAGCTTTCCGTCCAGGTTCGGCAGCACCAGGCCGATCGCCTTGGCGGCGCCCGTCGTGGTCGGCACGATGTTGACGGCGGCGGCACGGGCGCGGCGCGCGTCGCGGTGCGGACCGTCCTGGAGGTTCTGCTCCTGCGTGTAGGCGTGCACCGTGGTCATGAAGCCGTGCTCGATGCCGGCGAGTTGGTCCAGGACGGCGGCCAGCGGCGCGAGCGCGTTGGTCGTGCATGAGGCGTTCGAGACGATCGTGTGCAGGGCCGGGTCGTAGGCGTCGGTGTTGACCCCGTACGCCAGCGTGACGTCGGCTCCGTCCGACGGCGCGCTGACCAGGATCTTCTTCGCGCCTGCGGCGAGGTGGGCGCCGGCGGCCTTCGCCGAGGTGAAGCGGCCGGTCGCCTCCAGCACGATGTCGATGCCGAGTTCGGCCCATGGCAGCTGCGCCGGGTCCCGCTCGGCGAGCACCGTGATGCGGCGGCCGTCGACGACGAGGGCGTCGCCGTCCACGGTCACCGGGCGGCCGAGCCGGCCGGCCGTCGAGTCGTAGGCGAGCAGCCGGGCCAGGGTGGCCGGCTCGGTGAGGTCGTTGACGGCGACGATCTCGAGGTCGTTGTCGCGTTCCAGCAGGGCCCGCAGCACATTGCGTCCGATGCGGCCGAATCCGTTGATGGCGATGCGCGTCATGAATCGTGTCCCTTCCTCTCGTCACCAGCGTCGCGTGCGGGATCCATCCGTGGCCGTGGCGTGACTGCCAAGGTTCGCAAGGATCGCGCCAAGCGCCTGAGGGCCTGAGCACCGAGTGTCGTACGACGGGCTACTCGCCCTGCGTGAACGTGCGCCGGTACTCGCTGGGCGTGGTCCCGAGGATGCGCTGGAAGTGCAGCCGCAGATTCGCGCCGGTGCCGAGGCCCACGTCGCCCGCGATCTGCTCGACGCTCCGCTCCGAACGCTCCAGCAGCTCACGGGCCAGGTCGATCCGGGCGCGCATGACCCACTGCATCGGCGTGTACCCGGTGTCCTCCACGAAGCGCCGCGAGAACGTGCGCGGTGAGACGGCCGCATGCTGCGCGAGGGCTTCGAGGCTGAGGGGCTCGTCGAGCCGGTGCAGCGCCCACTCACGGGTGGCCGCGAACCGCTCGCCGAGCGGCTCGGGCACGCTGCGCGGCACATACTGCGCCTGGCCGCCGCTGCGATAGGGAGCGGCGACCAGGCGCCGGGCCGCGTGGTTCGACGCGGCCACCCCGAGGTCGCCGCGCAGGATGTGCAGGCACAGGTCGATGCCCGAGGCGGCGCCGGCCGACGTCAGCACGCTGCCCTCGTCGACGAACAGGACGTTCGCGTCGACCTGGACGAGCGGATGCCTCCGCTTGAGCGCCCGCGTGTAGTGCCAGTGCGTCGTGGCCCGCTTGCCGTCGAGCAGGCCGGTCGCGGCGAGCGCGAAGGCGCCCGTCGAGATGGCGGCCAGCCGCGTGCCTCCGCCATGGGCGGCGAGCAGCGCCTCGACGACGGCCCGCGGCGGGTCGTCGCGGTCCGGGAACCGGTAGCCGGGGACGAAGGCGATGTCGGCCCACGCAAGCGCGTCGAGGCCATCGGCGACGTGGTACGACAGCCCGTCGCCGCCCGTCACGAGACCGGGCGCCGCGCCGCACACCCGCACCTCGTACGGCATGCTCGCCCGGGTCGTGAACACCTGCGCGGGAATGCCGACATCGAGCGGCTTCGCACCCTCGAGCACGAGAACGGCGACACGATGCAGGCGGGAGGACGGCACGGGTAACAGGGTACGAAGGCACAGGCAGCCGGGGGCGCGACCCGCGTGCTGTGCCACTCACCGACGGTGCGCAGGGCTCGGGGCAGCGCCGAGCCCGGCGGACCCGGCTGGCTCCGGCCGTGCGGGCACGTGACAGCAGGTCCGGCGCCGCGTCCGGCGCGGGCTGCCGGCCGTCGAGTTCCAACGCACCGCGGGGGCAGGTGTTCTGAGCCGGTGGCGACGGCGGCCGGTGTGCGCATTCTGCCCGGCACCACTTTCCACGATCTCGGCATGCGGGCGATCGACACCCTGTCGGTGAGCGCGCAGAAGTACCGCTCCTGCGCGAGCTGTTCAGGCAGCGGCGGCCGCCGGATCGACGACCATGGCACCGGTCTCCGCCAGCCGCTCGGCCGCGTACGCAGGGTCGATCAACGCCTCGGGCGTGTGGATCCCCACCGGTACCGCGTCGCCGCGCAGCCCGATCAGTCGCTCGACGCCGAGAGCCATACCGAGCGCGGTCAACGGGCCCTGCCCCGCCGGATGGACGAGCCGGCGGCTCCTGCTCAACGGCTCGCCCTCGACCCCCACCCCTTCGAGATCGATCCGGACCTCGAGGGAAGGTCCGTCACCGCGGTGCCGGCCCGCGGACTCACCGATGGCGAGGGCGAAGCTGACGTTCGCCGCACCCGTTGCGAGGGCGAGGCTCGGCACGTCGAGGATGGGGATGGTCCGGCCGGGCAGGATCCTGCCGTCGGACGTGGGTACGCCCGCCTCCGCGTCGGGGCCGTCGACCCAGGCGAAGGCGCCGTCACGACGCACCAGCCCGGCCGAGGTGACGTCACCCCACCGCTCCAGATCCGCGGCCCCCGCGGGCCCGCCGATGTCCGACTCGTCCAGCACGGCGCCGACCCGGATGGTGTCGATCCGGTCGAACTCCCTGGCCAGGTTCAGGGTTGTGAGGACGAGAACGCCCGCACACCAGTGGCTGGCCAGCAGTATCGGCGCGGCGGTTGCCCGCTGGGCCCCCGCGACCACCTCCGGCCCGATGTCCACCAGCCCGCTGGAGAGACTGAGGTAGGGCAGCCCGCGGTGCTGCGCGTACCGCAGCCCATGCAGGTGGTTGTCCCACAGCGACGCGACCACCGCCGAGTGGCCGTGCCCGGGCGGGAGCCCGAGATCGCTGCGGCCCAGATCGACGGTCACGGCCGTCGCGGCACCGAGTTCGTCGGCCACCCGCCGCGCGCGGCCGAGGTCACGACCCGCGATCGTCAACGGCAGGTCGGGGTGCCAGCGCCGCAGGAGTGCGGCGGCCCCCGCGCCTGCCTGTCCCGAGCCGCCAAGGATCAGTACCGGTTCCGGATGTCCCACGGTGAACTCCCTCCATACAAGCCTGCAATGACCCTGCGTCCTTGAAGCTACATCACGTAGCCTACATTTTGTAGGTTACTTTTTGTAGCCTAGGCTTCGACGCGAAGCGAGGGAGGACCATGGCGACCACGACGACCCGGCTGTCCAAGCAGGCCAGGCGGGAGCAGCTGCTCGACACCGCCGTGGCGATGGTGCGCGGCCAGGGCACCGACGGACTGACGTTGGTCACCCTCGCCGAGGCGGCGAAGGTCAGCAGACCGATCGTGTACGACCATTTCGGCACCCGCCCCGGTCTGCTGCTCGCCCTCTACCGGCGCCTCGACGAACGCCACCGGGCCGCGATCGCGCAGGCGCTGCAGGACGCCGCCCCCACCGCTGCCGAGGTCGCCCGCGTCATCAGCACCGCATACTTCGCCTGCGCCACCGACATGCCGGAACTCACCGCCATCTCCGCCGCGTTGAAGGGAAATCCGGAGATGGAGGCGACCCAGCACGAGCTGATGGGCCGTTATACGGACCTGATGGCGGCCGCGTTGTCGCCGTACTCCCGCCTCTCCCGCAACGCCCTCCGTCTGCGCTGCGTAGGCCTCCTGGGCGCGGCCGAAGCGATCGCCGGGGACGTGACCCGGGAGCGAGTGACGTCCGACGAGGCGGTCGTCGCTCTGACCGACCTGATCATGGGCGGCCTCGCCACGGGACAGGGCCACTAGCGCTCCGCCGGAAGTCCGGTGTGTCGGCCGCGGGTCCGTCGTGGCTGGTCGCGCAGTTCCCCGCGCCCCTTCGGGGCGCTGCCGAACCGCACCGGACTTCGCCGGACCCGCTGAGAGGCCGCGACGAGCCGGGCGCGACCTGCCCGTGCTCAGCCGTGCGGGAGGACGGGGAACGACTCCAGGTCGTTCTGGGTGAGGACCGGGAGGTTGCGGAGCTGTGTCAGGGGCAGGGCCGGCCGGAGGTCGGGGAAGCGGGTGAAGAGGGCCGGGAGGGCGATGCCCGCCTCCAGCCGGGAGAGCGCCGCGCCCGGGCAGATGTGCGGCCCGTGGCCGAAGGCCATGTGCCGGACGGCGCTGGGCCGGGTGATGTCGAAGGCGTCGGCGTCGGGCCCGTGCTGGTCCGTGTCGCGGCCGATCGCGCGGTAGGAGATGACCACGCCCTCGCCCTTGGCGATGACGAACCCGTCGACGTCGATGTCCTCGACGGCGAACCGCATCAGCAGGTGGGTGACCGGCGGATCCCAGCGCAGTGCCTCCTCCACCACCGTGTCCCACGGGATGCGGCCGTCCAGCACCATGGCCAACTGGTCGGGGTGGCCGAGCAGGCCGCGGACGCTGTTGAGGATCAGACCGATGGTGGTCTCGTGCCCGGCGCCGATCATCGACTTGAGGTTTCCCGCCACCTCTTCCTCGGTCAGCGGTGCACCGCCTTCCTCGGCGAGGATCAGGGCGCTGGTGAGGTCGTCGGCCGGGTGCGCGGTCTTCTCACGCACCAATTCCGTGAAGATCGTGCCCAGTTCCGCGATGACCGCGAGTCGCTCCTCCTGCGGAGTGAGCAGGGAGAAGAAGGACTTCCACAGGCGCATCTGGCGTGGGATCTCGGCCTGCGGCACACCCATCAGCGTGCAGACCACTCCCATCGGTAACGGCTGCGCGAAGACGGTCTTCAGGTCGGCCCGGCCGTCCCGGCCGGCCTGCTCCGCCAGGTCGTCCAGCAACTGCTCGGTGAGCTGCTCGACCGCAGGCCGCAGCGACTCCAGCCGCCGCGGGGTGATCGCCTGGGCCGTCTTCGCCCGCAGCCGACGGTGCTCGGTGCCGTCCACGGTGAACATGGACCGGCCCGGGTCGACCATGCCGATCAACGGCCACTGCCGGGTGACCGTGCCCGACTGCCACAGTCCCCAGGCGCCGATGTCCTTCACCAGCCGGGGGTCGGTGAGCAGTTCCCGGGCCACGGAATGCCGGGTGACCGTCCAGGCCGGGACACCGAGCAGGTCGATCCGGGCGAACGGGCCGGCCTTGCGCAGCAGTTCTGTCTCGCCGTCCAGGTCGCGCACCAGCGGGTCGATGACGATGGCGGGCGTCGCAACGTCCTGAGCGTGACTCATGGTTGGCCTCCAGGGGGTACGGGATGCCCGTACGGGCGATGCTCTCGGCAATCTCCTGCGCGAGGAAGGGGCCCTGGCGCACACCACGCGGCCGTAGGAGGGTTTCGGACGCAGTGGTCATCCGCGCACTCGCTTCACAGAACGCCCACAAAGCCGCGGCAGAAACTTTATGTTTCAAGGGCTAGGCTCGCCGGCAGTCGAGTGGCCGAGGGCGTCCACGCCGCCACGGCACTCGCCCCCCCACAGGCACAGGAGACTCGGTGTGCATGACGGCGACGTAGTGGTGATCGGAGGCGGTTATGCCGGCGTCCGGCTGGCGAAACGGCTGGACGCGACTGCACGGGTCACGCTGGTGGACCGCAAGGAGATCTTCTTCCACCGCATCGCCTCCCTGCGCGCCGGCGTGCACCCGGAGTGGTCGGTGACGCCCTTCATTCCGTACGACCGACTGCTGCGCCACGGACGTGTCGTCGTCGGCAAGGCGGTCCGCGTCGAGACCGGCGAGCGGCACGTGGTGCTGGGCACCGGCGAACGGCTGCCGTACGACGCGCTGGTGATCGCGACCGGCGCCGACTACCCGGAACCGGCCCGGTTCCTCGGCACCACGGCCGAGGAGGCGGCCAAGTCGTTCGCCGAGCACCAGCGGAACATCGCCGCCGCCCGGCACATCCTCGTCGTCGGCGGCGGTCCGTCCGGCGTCGAGCTCGGCGCCGAGATCCGGCTGGCCCGGCCGGACGCCCGGGTCACACTCGCCCATGCCGGGCCGGCGCTGCTCGATGCCACGGGCAGTGCGCGGGCCGGGCGCAAGGCCCGTGCCTGGCTGGAGTCCCATGACGTCGAGGTGCGGCTCGACTCCTTCATGGCGCCCGGCAATGACTTCGGCACCTACCGCGACGCCCACGGCCACATCGTCGAGGCCGACCTCTCCTTCTGGGCGACGGGCACCACCCCCAACACGCTCTGGCTGCGCCTGGCCGGACACGGCGACTGGCTGAACCCGGCCGGGCACGTCAAGGTCGACCGGATGCTCCGGGTCGACGGGAAGCCGGACGTGTTCGCGGTCGGCGACGTCAGCGACGCCACCGAGCTCAAGATCACCCCCGCCGCGCTCGCCCAGGCGGACCTCGCCGCCCACAACATCCGCACCTACCTCACCAGCTCCGGCCGGCACCGCAAGGAGCCCCGCCCGTACCGGCCGGTCCACCGCACCCCGATCATCGTGCCCTTCGGCGCGGCCGACGGACTGACCGTGCTGCCCGTGCCGGGCGGCGAGACCGCGGTCCTCGGCAGCCGTACGTCCGTCCTGGCCAAGGCGAAGACACTCATGACGCCGTACATGAGGCGCCAGCTCGGGTACACCGCGACCTGAAAGACCGCCTCACGCCACCTCGACGCTGTCCAGTTCGGCATGGAGGAGTCCCTTGCCGAGGCGTACGGTGTTCCACCCCTCCTTCAACTCGACGCTCACGCTCGCGGTCTGCCAGTTGTCCCAACCGGTGTGGGGATAGCGGACCTCACCGGCCGCGCTCCCGTTTGTCCCGGGCCCGCACCACGATCGTCAACTCCTCGCCCGGCACGGCGACTTCGCCGAGGTCGGCGGTGAACCGGGTGAAAGCGCCGCGGTGGCGGGCGACTTCGGTGCCGCCGACCCAGACGGTGGCGTCGTGGTCCACCGCTCCGAAGGGCAGCAGCACCCGTGAATCCGCCCAGGAGGACGGGACGGTCACCGTGCGCTGATACCACACCGCCTCCATGAAGTCGGTGTCCCCGACCCCGGACAGCTCCGACTCGGGACAGAACGGGCCGAGGATGCGGTCAGAGAGTTCACGCTCCAGCAGGCCGCGCTCGAGACCGGTGTCCGACCGGTCGATCTCGAACTGCCAGACGCCGTTCAGCTTGTTTCTTGCGAGGAACCCCGGGCGTTCACGCCCGGGAGGAATCGCATCCTGGGTCAGGCGGCGCGGAGCGCCGCAGCATCATGACGCCGGCTCGGCCGCGGAGCGGCCGGGTCTCTTCTCCGGTCAAGGTGCCGACACACAACCATGCGTGTCACTCGTTCAGGTGATCCACTTCGAACGCACGGTGCCCTGTCGTGCGGGTGTGTACGTTCGGTGATTGTGAAGCTGGTGGTGCAGGTCAAGCTGCTGCCGACGCCCGAGCAGGCGAGCGAGGTGGCCTTCGAGCGCGGGGAGTTCAAAAACTTCGCCCTGCGCAAGCATGCCTACGACACCGTCAAGTCCCGTTGGGGCATGGGTGCGCAGGCCGCTCAGCACGTCATCAAGAAGACCTGCGACGCGTACACCACACTGAAGGCGAACCTGAAGGCCGGAAACCTGGGACGGCCCGGCTCCAAGCGCTACCGCAGGGCCGCCGAGAAGCCCATCGCCTTCCGCCCCGAGAGCGCGCAGCCCTACGACGACCGCATGCTGTCCTGGCAGATCCCCGGCCGCACGGTGTCGATCTGGACCACCGGCGGGCGGGTCAAGAACGTGGCGTTCACCGCCTCGGTCGAGCAGCTGGCCACCCTGGCCCTGTACCGCAAGGGCGAGTCCGACCTGCTGGAGCGGGACGGCAGGTGGTTCCTGAACGCCACCTGCGAAGTCCCCGAAGCGCCGCTGAACACCGATCCGGTGGACTTTCTCGGCATCGACCTGGGCATCGTCAACATCGCCACCACCTCGGACGGCGAGATCCTGGCCGGGCGCACACTCAACCGCATCCGGGTCCGCGAACGGACGCTGCGCACCAAGCTGCAGAAGAAGAACACCCCGTCCGCCAAGCGCCGGCTGAAGAAGCGGCGGCGCAAGGAGGCCCGTAGGGCCAAGGACATCAACCACAAGATCGCGAAGCATGTGGTGGCCGAGGCGGAACGCACCGGTCGCGGAATCGCCCTGGAAGACCTGACAGGCATCCGCGAGCGGGTACGGCTTCGCAAGCCCCAACGGGCCACCCACGCCAGCTGGTCGTTCGCCCAGCTGGGGTCGTTCATCGCGTACAAGGCCCGCAAGGCGGGAGTGCCGGTCGTGCACGTCGACCCGGCGTACACCTCCCGCACCTGCGCCGAGTGCGGGCACATCGACAAGGCGAACCGGGTGAGCCAGGCCTGGTTCGCGTGCCGGTCCTGCGGATTCGTTGATCACGCAGACCGCAACAGCTCCCGCAACATCCGCGCCCGCGCGTGGGAGTTGTGGCGACGCGGGGCCCAGTCAACGGCCCCTGACCCACCCCGAACATCTCGGAGTGGGACTGGACGCAAACGCAGCATCACACCCAGTGATGCCCGTTGTGCAAGCCCGGCGCCTTAGCGCTGAGTAGTTGACATTGAGCCAGGCCTCGCGCACGAACTGCGGCCTCGGGTAGTCGGGGCGGGGCAGGCCCGAGAACTGGGGGACGCGCATGGTGCTCCTTGCCTCGAGTGTCGAGGCACATGGCACCATGCTCTTTACATCGATGCAAATGTGTTGGCGGACGTTGGTCCGGCCCGAAATCGATTCGTGACGGTCGGTACGATCGCGGCCTGCGGAAGGATGAACAGCGTGGCGGCCAGACCGAGGATCAAGGACGTGGCGGAGTACGCGGGCGTCTCGCCCAAGACCGTCTCCAACGTGATCAACAACTTCGAGCATGTCTCGGAGCGGACCCGTACCGCCGTCCAGGAGGCCATCGACGCGCTGGGCTACCGGGTGAACATCGCCGGACGCCAGCTGCGCCAGGGCCGCACCGGCATGATCACCCTGGCTGTCCCGGAACTCGACGTCGCGTACTTCGCCGAGCTGGCGAAGTACGTCATGGCCGAGGCCGACCGCAGGGGCCGCACGGTGCTGCTGCACCAGACCGGGGCCGTGCGCGAGCGCGAACTGGCGGCGCTGCACGGATTCGACGCCCAGTTCTCCGACGGTGTCATCCTCAGCCCGCTCTCCCTCCTGCCCC
The DNA here is from genome assembly GCF_030499575.1 of Streptomyces sp. DG2A-72. Lineage (NCBI taxonomy): Bacteria > Bacillati > Actinomycetota > Actinomycetes > Kitasatosporales > Streptomycetaceae > Streptomyces > Streptomyces sp. DG2A-72. The sequence continues at coordinate 1,050,703 of NZ_JASTLC010000001.1, read as the reverse complement.
GCGACCTCGCCACCCGCGACCGGCGCCTGCCCGTCGTCCTGCTCGGCGAACGGCCCGCCGAGGGCGGCACCGACCACGTGGGCATCGACAACGTACGGGCCGCCCGCGAGGCCACGGCGTATCTGCTGTCGCGCGGTCGCCGCCGCATCGCCGTCGTCGGAGGGGCCGTGCGGGGCCGCCTGGGCACGGACCGGCTGCGCACGGACGGGTACCGAGAGGCCCTTGATGCGGCCGGGTTGCCCTTCGACGCCGACCTGGTGCTGCCGATGGAGGCGTACCACTGGCAGGACGGCGCTCGCGCCGCGACCGCGCTCATGCGGCGGCCGTCACCTCCGGACGCGCTGCTGTGTCTGAACGACCACATGGCCCTGGGCGCCTTGCGTGCCCTGCACGAGTTCGGCCGTACCGTGCCCGGAGACCTCGACGTGGTCGGCTTCGACGACATCGAGGCATCCCGGTTCAGCGTGCCCAGTCTGACGACCGTCGCCCCGGACAAGCAGGAGATCGCGCGCGCCGCGGTGGCCCTGCTGCTGGAGCGCATCGACGAGCCGGACGCGGGTCCGCTGCAGGACCATGTCGCGGGCCACCGGATCATCGTGCGCGAGAGCACCCGCGGCTGAGCCGAGGCACCGGCCGGTGCCTCGTCACTCCGTGACCCCCGCGTACGCCAGGCACCGGGCCAGGTCCGAGCGTGACCGGACGCCCAGTGCCGACCGACGGACGCGGCGGCCGGACGATCGCAAACGGCTCGTCGCGGGGAGCACCGGCGGGCCGCGTGGGCGGCGGGGGACGCCGTCGCCATCGGCTGGCCGCTCGGAAGGACCGGGCGCACGACATCAGGCAGTACCTCGTCGACGCCCGCGTCGCAGCCGAGATCGGCCGCGCCGCGCGCCCGTAGGCCGCGTCACGACACCGGAGTGTCCCAACGGACGTGCAGGGCCGAGGGCTTACGGAAGAGCAGGCCGCTGGGTGCGGTGGACGAGGCGGCATCCAGGCGCAGTCCGGGCAGACGATCGAGGAGCGTGAGGAGGCAGACGCGGGTCTCCAGTCGGGCGAGATGGGCGCCCAGGCAGAAGTGCGGGCCGTGGGCGAAGGCCAGCTGGAGACGGGAGTTGGTGCGTCGTAGGTCGAAACGGTCGGGGTCCGGGAAGACCTCGGGGTCACGGTTGGCTCCGGCGAGCGAGACGACCACGAGATCCCCGCGGCGCACCTCGGCCCCGCCGATCGTCACATCGGCGGTGGCGTAGCGGTCGACGACCGCCGCGGCGGGTTCCAGCCGCAGCGCCTCCTCGATCGCCGCGTCGACCAGGCCCGGATCGGCCCGCAGAAGCGCGAGTTGACCGGGCTCGGCCAGCAGGTGCAGTACCGCGTTGGCGATCATGCCCTCGGTGGTCTCGATGCCGCCGAACATCAGCACGGCGGCGTTGGCGACCACCTCCGGCAGCTTCAGCCGTTCGGCAGCCGCGACCAGCAGCGACGTATCGACACCCGCGATGACCGTCGCCTCGACGCTGTCTCTCAACTCGTCGAACGCCGCCGCTCCGGTGGGATTCGAGGGCTGCCCCGCGGTGATGTCGGAGACCGTGCCCACGATGGCGTCGTACCAGGACAGCACCGCCTCGGCGTCGGCGTCGACCAGGCCCAGGGACTCGGCGACGACGGCGACGGCCAGGGGCCCGGCCACCTCCCGCCGCAGCTCGGCGCGGCCCCGCGGCCGGACGGTCTCCACGAGCCGGGCTGCTTCGTCCGCCACGAAGCCGGCGAACCGGTCCCGCACATCTCGCGGACGGAACGGATCGGTGAAGGGAGCGCGGTGCCGCGCGTGCTCGGCGCCTTCCAGGGAGAGCATGCTGGGGCCGACCACCTGGGCGGTGGAGAAGCGGGGGTCGTCCACGGTGAAGGTGTCCGCGTCCCGCATCACCCGCAGCGCGAGATCGCGCCGCGTCACCAGCCAGCCGCCCAGCGCGGGGAGCCAGGAGACCGGCTCGTGGGCACGCAGCAGGGCCAGCCTGGGGTGGGGGTCGTCCGCCAGCTCGGCGAGCGTCGTCGCGGAGCCGAGCGGAAAGCGATCTGCTGTCACCATGGGAGCTGCCCTGTTCCCGTACCTACGTGGAGTTCCGGCTCCAGCATCGTCTCAGGAGGCCGCCATGCCCGAGCCGTCCGTTCTCGCTTCGCTGGTGTCCGGGCTGCGGAGCGGCTCGATCGACGTCGTCGACCTGACGTCGCCGCTGTCGTCGTCGACACCGGTGATCCAGCTGCCGCCCGAGTTCGGCCAGACCGCCGTGTTCGCACTGGAGGAGATCAGCCGGTACGACGACCGGGGACCGGCCTGGTACTGGAACAACTTCCGCAGCGGCGAGCACACCGGCACCCACTTCGACGCACCGAACCACTGGGTCACCGGCAAGGACCTCGCCGACGTGGCCTCGGTGCCGGCGCGGCGGCTGATCGCACCGGCGGCCGTGCTGGACTTCACCGCCGAAGCGGACGCCAACCCGGACTTCCTCGTCGAAGTGGACCATGTGAAGGCATGGGAGGCGGAGAACGGCCCGCTGCCCGACGGCGGTTGGCTGCTGCTGCGCACCGGCTGGGACGCCCGCTCGGACACCCAGGAGGCCTTCCTCAACGCGGACGAGAACGGTCCGCACACTCCGGGCCTGTCGCCGGAATGCGCCCGCTGGGTGGCCGAGGAGTCCCCGGTGATCGGCCTCGGCGTCGAGACGGTGGGCACCGACGCCGGAGGCGCCCACTCCTTCGACCCGATGTTCCCGTGCCACTCCTATCTCATGGGCAGCGACAAGTACGGGCTCACCCAGCTGCGGAACCTCGCCGCGCTGCCGCCGACCGGTGCCGTCGTCATCGCGGGACCCCTGCCCATCGTCACCGGCTCCGGGGCTCCCGCGCGGGTGCTCGCCCTCGTGGAACGGTCATGAACGTCGCGGAGGCGGTCGGCCGGGCGCTGGTGGCGGCCGGGGTCGAGCAGGTCTTCGGCGTGGTCGGATCGGGCAACTTCCACCCGACCAACGCCATGGTCGCGGCGGGCGCGCGGTTCGTCGCCGCCCGCCACGAGGGCGGCGCGGCGACCATGGCCGACGCGTACGCGCGGATGAGCGGCACGGTGCCGGCGCTGAGTGTGCACCAGGGGCCCGGCCTGACGAACGCGGTCACGGGGATCGCCGAGGCGGCCAAGAGCCGTACGCCCCTCGTCGTGCTGGCGGCAGAGGTGACCGAGCCGAAGTCGAACTTCTACGTCGACCAGGAGGGACTGGCACACGCGGTCGGCGCGGTCACGGCGCGGATCACGTCCGCCGAGGACGCGGTCGAGCAGGCCTGCGCTGCCGTACGTCGCGCCCTGCACGAGCGCCGCACCGTCCTGCTCAACCTCCCCCTGCCGGTGCAGTCCCTGGACGTGCCGGACGGCGCCCTGGCGCCAAGCGCTCCGCGGGAAGTGCGGCGATCGGCCGTCGAGCGTCTGCGGGCCCGTCGTGGCTGGTCGCGCAGTTCCCCGCGCCCCTTCGGGGCGTTGCCGAACCGTACCGGACTTCACCGAGGCCGCTCAGCCGCCGCGCCACCCGAACGAGCGCCGGTCGAACCGTCGGCGGCCGAAGTGACCGCGCTGGCACGGCTGTTGGGGCAGGCCCGGCACCCGGTGTTCGTGGCCGGACGGGGAGCACGCGGGCGCGGTGGCCGGGACGCTCTCGAAGCGCTCGCCGAGCGCCACGGCGCACTGCTCGCGACGTCGGCCGTCGCCCGCGGCCTGTTCCACGGCAACCCCTGGTCGCTCGACGTGTCCGGCGGTTTCGCGTCCCCCGTGGCCGCCGAACTGATCCAGGGCGCGGACCTGATCGTGGGCTGGGGCTGCGCGCTGAACATGTGGACCATGCGGCACGGGCGACTGATCGGCCCGGAGGCGAGCGTCGTCCAGGTCGACGACGACGCGTCCGCGCTCGGCGCACACCGGGCGCTCGACCTCGGCGTCACCGGCGACGTGACCCGCACGGCACGGCTCGTGCTCGACGCGGGCGGCGGACCACGGCAGGGCTACCGCACCCCCGAGGTCGGCGCGCACATCGCCGCACGCGTGCGCTGGCGGGACGTGCCGTACGAGGACACGAGCGGCCGTGAGCGGATCGACCCGCGGACGCTGAGCATCGCGCTCGACGACATCCTCCCCGGCGAGCGGGTCATCGGCGTGGACTCCGGCAACTTCATGGGCTACCCCAGCATGTACCTGTCGGTGCCCGACCAGTACGGCTTCTGCTTCACCCAGGCCTTCCAGTCGATCGGCCTGGGGCTGGCGACCACGATCGGTGCGGCGCTGGCCCAGCCGGACCGGCTTCCCGTGGCCGCGCTCGGGGACGGCGGCGCGATGATGGGCGCCGCCGAACTCGACACGGTCCGCCGGCTCGGACTGCCGATGGTGGTCGTCGTCTACAACGACGACGCCTACGGAGCGGAGGTGCACCACTTCGGGCCGGACGGACACGCGCTCGACCTGGTCGAGTTCCCGCCGACGGACATCGCCGCCGTGGCCCGCGGGTACGGCTTCGAGGCGGTGACCGTGCGCTCGCGGGCGGACCTGAAGGCCGTAGAGGACTGGGTGGCCGGGCCACGCTCCGCACCGCTGCTCATCGACGCCAAGGTGGTCCGGGATCACGGGTCCTGGTGGCTGGAGGAGGCGTTCCGGGGTCACTGAGCGATGCTCAGCTGACGGGCCCGCGTTCGATGCAGGCCCGTCGGACTGGGCGACCGATCAGGACGACTGGGCGGTCCGGTACAGGTTCTGCGCGTCCGCGCCGAAGACCGGCCCGTACATCGCGTTCGGCAGGAAGTTGTACTTGAAGCTGTTCACCGAGGACTGCAGACCGGTGCCGGTCGCCTCGTCGAACTGGGTGAACCAGGGGCCTCCGCTGGAGCCACCGGTCATGTTGCAGGTCATGCCGTGGTCGCTGGACAGCAGGAAGTCCCGGTAGGTGGTGCCGCTGCAGTAGATGAACTTCTCGCCGTCGTACGGGGCGGCGGCGGGGAAGCCGAAGGCGTACATCGCCTTGTTGTAGCCGGTGTTGAAGGCCAGGCCCTGGCCGCCGACGACATCCGTGAGGCTCTTGCCGTCGAGAGGTGCGACCACGGCCGCGCCTATGTCGTAGTTGATGTCCTCACTGGCCGTCCACTGCGGCGTGGACAGCGTCTTGGTCGCCGACCACCTGCCGTACGGCGCCTGTCCGTCGTGGTATCCGGGCACGAACACCCAGTTGGTGTGCCAGGCCCCCTCCAGCTTCACACAGTGGCCGGCGGTCATCACCGTGCTCTTGTTGGCGCTGGTGACCGCGTTGCCGGAGCAGGACGCGGTGCGGCCCTGGTAGGTGAAGAACACCCGGCCCGCGGTCTTCACCACGGCCCCGCCTCCGGTCCAGGCGCCACCGCTGTTGGGGATGGCCAGGGTTCCGACGGGGGAGGACGGGGCGCTCGGTGCGACGACGGTCTTCTTGCCCTGGCGTGGGGCCGAGGCTGTCACGTCGGAGCGGTCGACGGACAGGACGTCGAGCGGGATGGCCTGCCGCATCCGCTCAGAGGTCCAGAAGTCACGGGCGCGTTCCTGCGCCGCGAGGGGCACCGCTCCCGGTTCCTCAGTGGTGGCACCGGCCGGGGCGGCGGTGACGCCCGTGGCCAGGAGGGCGGCGACGCCGGCCAGCGCGCCGAGGACGGTGCGCCGGACGCGGGTACCGCCGGATGTGCGGAGTCTGCCTATCACGCGGTCTCCTTCTGCGGTGGGGGGGACCGGGCGGTGGGGACCATCCGCCCGGGTGGGCAGGGGTGTTACTGCGTGCGCAGTTCAGGGCAGCGTGCCATCAAGAAGCGGCGTCTGGGCAGGTGCACGCCACAACCATGGCCGAAAATCCACAAAGTCCGCATGGATCAGGCCTTCGCACCGCCCCGGACCACGAGCTTCCGGAGCAGCGGCCACACCAGCAGCAGCACGACCACCGCGTAAACGGTCACCGCGAACGGCGTGTTGACCAGCCCCGAGACACTGCCGTCGCTGATTTGCAGGGCACGCCGCAGCTGCTGCTCGGCGTTCGGGCCGAGGATCACGCCGATGACGGCCGGCAGGATCGGCAGGCCATAGCGCCGCATGCCGAACCCGATCAGCCCGATCACCAGCAGGGTGACCAGGTCGATCACCTCGCCGCCGACCGCGTACGCACCGACCATCGCGAAGAACAGGATCCCCGCGTACAGATACGGCCGCGGAATGCGCAGCAGCTTCGCCCACAGAGGCGCCAGCGGCAGGTTGAGCGCGAGCAGCAGCACCATGCCGACGAACAGCGACGCGATCAGCCCCCACACCAGCTCCGGCTCGCGCTCGAACAGCAGCGGACCGGGCTGGATGCCGTACTGCTGGAACGCGGCCAGCATCACCGCGGCGACCGCCGTCGTCGGCAGCCCCAGCGTCAGCATCGACACCAGCGTGCCCGCCGCCGAGGCCGACGCCGCCGACTCCGGTCCCGCGACACCCTCGATGGCGCCCTTGCCCCACTCGTCCTTGTGCTTCGACAGCCGTTTCTCCGTGACGTACGACAGGAAGGTGGGGATCTCCGCGCCGCCCGCCGGAATCGCGCCGAACGGGAAGCCGATGAACGGGCCGCGCAGCCATGACTTCCAGGTCCGCCGCACATCCCCGCGGCCCAGCCACGGGCGGCCCACCGGGATCGGCTCGCCCGGATCGCGCCGCAGATGCGCCGCGACCCACAGCGCCTCGCCGATCGCGAAGAGCCCCACCGCCACGATCACCACGTCGATGCCGTCGGCGAGTTGGAGCGAACCGAAGGTGAGACGCTGCTGCCCCGTCATCTGGTCCAGGCCCACCAGGCCGAGCGTCAGGCCGATCAGCAGGGAGGCGAGTCCCCGGATCCGGGACGAGCCGAGGACCGACGTCACGGCGATGAACGCCAGCACCATGATGGCGAAGTAGTCCGGAGCGCCGATGTCCACGGCCAGGTCGGCGACCGTCGGCGCCAGCGCCACCAGCAGGATCGTGCCGATCAGGCCGCCCGCGAAGTGACCGATGGCGGCAGCAGCCAGGGCCTGCGAGCCACGCCCCGACTTGGCCATGGGGTTGCCCTCCATGGCCGCGACCACGGCGGCGCTCTCGCCGGGCGTGTTGAGCAGGATCGAGGTGGTGGAGCCGCCGAACATCGCGCCGTAGTAGATCCCCGCGAACATGATGAACGCGGCGATCGGGTCGAGCCCGTACGTCACCGGCAGCAGCAGCGCGACCGCCATCGCGGGACCGATGCCGGGCAGCACCCCGATCGCGGTGCCGAGCAGCACACCGAGGGCCGCCCACAGCAGGTTGATCGGGGTGAGGGCCGTACCGAAGCCGTCCAGAAGGGAGTTGAGGGCGTTCATGTCACAGCGCTCCCATCAGGGGGCCACCGGGCAGCGGCACTCCGAGCAGGTTGTTGAAGACGGCGTAGGTGACGAGGGACAGGACGGCCGCGATGAGCGGGTCGCGGTCGATGCGGCGGCTGCCGAGAGCGAAGGCGGCGCCCCAGAAGAGCAGCGCGCCCGCGGCGGGGAAGCCCAGCGGCTCGATGAGGACGGCCGCGCCGAGGAACACCCCGGTGAGCAACAACACCGTGCGCCCGTCGGCGGGTTCGGACAGGTCGATGTCCTCGCCGGTCTCCGCCTGGCCACGGCCGCCGCGCAGCACGTCCACGGCGAGGAGCGCGGCGATGACGAGGAGCCCGATGCCGACGACGATCGGCACCGTCTTCGGGCCGACGGGACCGCGCTGGGCGATGTCGACGTCCATGGTGAGCGCGTCGGTCAGCACCAGCACGCCGAGCGCCAGCAGCAGGGCGCAGACGCCGAGTTCGGAGTGCTCGCGCAGCCACGAGCCACGGCCGGCCGTCTCGGCGGGGGGAGTATCCGTCTGTGTCGTCACAGTCCCAGCTCCTTCAGTACCGACACCACGCGCTTGTCCTGGGCGTCCAGGAAGTCACCGAACTCCTCGCCGGTCAGGAAGGCGTCCTCCCAGCCGTTCTGCTCCAGGGACTTCTGCCACTCGGGGGAGTCGTGGAGCTCCTCGAGGAGCCGGGTGAGCTTGTCGCGTTCGGCGGCGGACAGGCCGGGCGGGGCGACGATGCCGCGCCAGTTGGTGAAGTTCACGTCGTAGCCGGACTCCTTGAGCGTGGGCGCGTCCTTGAGTTCGCCGACGCGCTCCGGGCCGGTGACCGCGAGCACTCGCAGCTCGCCCGCCTTGATCTGGTCGAGGTACTCGCCGACGCCGGACACCCCGAAGCCGACCTTGTTGCCGAGGATCGAGGCGAGCAGCTCACCGCCGCCGTCGAAGGGGATGTAGTTGACCTCCTTCGGCGCGATGCCCGCGGCCCGCGCCATCAGCATCGGCGCGAGATGGTCGGGCCCGCCGGGCGAGGAGCCACCGCCTACCGGAAGCTTGCCCGGGTCGCCCTTCCATGCCTCGATCAGTTCGTCGATCGACTTGTACGGGGAGTCCTTGGCGACCACGACCACGTCCTGCTCCTCGGTGAGCCGGGCGATCGGGGTGGTGTCGGCGAGGGTCTTGGGCGCGTGGTTGGAGCGGGCCGCGCCCACGACCCCGAGGCCCATGGACATCGCGAGCTTGCCGTTGCCGTGCTCGCCCACCAGCCGGGTCAGTCCGACGGTGCCGCCGGCGCCGGGCAGGTTGAACACCTCGATGGAGTGCGTGAGTCCGGCGTCCTCGGCGTTCTTCGCGGCGGTCCTGGCTGTGATGTCGTAGCCGCCGCCGGGGGTGTTGGGGACCATGAAGCGCAGGCCCGGGATCTGTGTGCCGGTGTCGGAGCCGCTGCCGGTGGTCAGCAGCGGCGGTGCCACCAGGACCAGCACGGCGGCCCCGAGCAGGGCGAGCGGGGTGCGCAGACGCACGAGTGCCACCACCTGTCGGTCGATGCGGGTTTGTGGAGCGTGATGTGGGCCACATGGTGCACGGGCGGCGACGGCCTGTCTCGCTTCCGGAACCAACGGAGGTTTTGGTCTTTGTGTCAGCGGCGGGGCGGCGACGGATGTCTTCCCCCGCTCCCGGGCCAAGGCCATCATGGGGCCGTCCCGGCACCCGAACCACCAGGTCAGAGATTGAGCAGGTCGTGGTCACCACCTTCCGTCGCCAGACCCTCGCGGGCGAGATGCTGGTGCTCCAACTCGCCATCGTCGTGGTGGTGTTGGTGGCAGTCGCCGGCGTTTCCCTTGCCCAGTCCGAGGCGACGTTCAACCGCGTCGAGGGCCGCCGCGTCGCTGCGCTGGCCGAACAACTGGCCGCCACGCCCCTGGTGCGCAGCGAGCTCGCCCAGCCGGTGCCGCAGGAGGGCCTGAGCCGGTCGGGCGAGGTCGGCTGCGGTTCGGCAGCGCCCCGAAGGGGGGCGGGGAACTGCGCGACCAGCCACCACGGTGCCGCAGACGACCCACGACCCATCGCGGCCCCGCGGCGGAGCCGCATATCGACACAGCCAGCGGAGCGCCTGGCCCCGCTGGTGAACTCCATGCAGACCCAGTCCGGAGTCACCTCGGTCACGGTGGCCGACGCCGCCGGCCGGATCGTCAGCTCCACCAACGCCACGGTGATCGGCGACCGGCTGCCCCTGGGGGAGGGCGCTGCTGCGGGGCGCGGCTGGTCGGGGCCGCTGACGCTGGACGGCAGTCACGAGCTGGTGGCCCAGGTGCCCGTCCTCGGGGCTACGCGGCAGAACCTCGGCCGGCACCTCGGCACGGTGATGATCGGCGAGGCCGACCCGACGGTGTGGCAGCGCCTGAGCGGCGCGTCCTCCTATCTCCTCGCCTACCTGGGCATCGCCAGCGGTCTCGGCGTGGCCGGCTCCTGGCTGCTCGCCCGGCGCGTGAAACGGCAGACCCTCGGCCTGGAGCCACGTGAGATCGCCGGGCTGGCCGAACACCGCGAGGCCATGCTGTACGGCATCGCCGAGGGCGTGATCGCCCTGGACCCGGCGGCCCGGCTGACCCTCGTCAACGAGATGGGCCGGACCCTGCTCGACCTGCCCGAGGAGTGCGTGGGCCGGAGCCTGGACCAGCTCGGCATCGAGGGACGGCTGCGGGACGTCCTCGCCGGGGCCACGCCCGACCAGCGGGACCAGGTCGTCGTACGCCACGGCCGCGTCCTGGTCATGAACCGCATGACCGTGACCAAGGACGGCCGTCTGCTCGGCTCCGTCACCACCCTGCGGGACCGCACCGAACTCGCCCGCCTGGAGCGGGAGATCGGCTCCTTCCGCAGTTCGTCGGAGCTGCTGCGCGCGCAGGCCCACGAGTTCGCCAACCAGCTGCACACCATCTCCGGACTCATCCAGATCGGCGAGCAGGACGAGGTGGTCCGCTACATCCGCGCCCTGAGCCGGCACCGGCAGTCGCTGGACATCACGCTCAGCCGCCGCGTCCGCGACACCGCCGTCGCCGCCCTGCTGACCGCGAAGGCCTCCCTCGCGGCCGAGCGGAAGGTCACACTGCGGATCTCGGACGACACCGCGCTCGACCGGCTCACCCCTGAGGACGCCGCCGACGTGGCGACCGTGGTCGGCAACCTCGTCGACAACGCCGTGGACGCCGCGGCGCACGACGGCGGACGCTGGGTCGAGGTCGAGCTGCGGCAGGACGCCTCCAGTGTGGAGATCGTCGTACGGGATTCGGGTCCCGGTGTGGCACCGGAACTCGCCCAGGAGGTGTTCCAGCACGGCTTCACCACCAAGGCCGCCCAGGAAGGCGAGCGCGGTATAGGCCTGGCGCTGACCCGGCTGGTCTGCGAACGTCACGGCGGTGAGATCTCGGTGGCCAACACCCCCGACGGGGCCATGTTCACCGCGCGCATGACCGTCAGCCACCTCACCGACGCGGTGGCGGAAGGAGCGACATGACCGACGACCCGAACCAGATAGGCGTCCTCATCGTCGACGACGACTTCATGGTGGCCAGAGTCCATCGCACCTTCGTCGAACGCGTTCCGCCCTTCACCGTCGTCGGCGTCGCCACCACCGGCGAGGAGGCCATCGCCGCCGTCGACGCACTCCGCCCGGACGTCGTCCTGCTCGACCTCTACCTGCCCGACGTCTTCGGCCTCGACGTCATCCCCCGGCTGCGCACCGCCGGCCACGACTGCGACGTCATGGTGATCAGCGCCGCACGGGAGGGCGACACGGTACGCCGGGCCGTGCGCCGAGGCGTCGTCGACTACCTGCTGAAACCGTTCGAGTTCGAGGACCTGCGCTCCCGACTGGAGCGGTACGCCGCCCAGCGCGGCCGGCTGCTCTCCACGGTCGTCCGCAGCCAGGCCGACGTGGACCGGGTCATGGCCTCGGGCGCCGTACCGGTGCCGGCGGCCAGCCCGCTGCCCAAGGGCATGAGCGTGGAGACCGCCGAACTCATCGAGCGCACCCTCCGCGATTGCGCCGGCACCCTGTCCGCCTCCGAGTGCGCGACCCTGACCGGTGTCTCCCGGGTCAGCGCCCGACGCTACCTGGAGTACTTCCACACCACCGGGAACGCGGAGGTCTCCCTGCGCTACGGCGCGGCAGGGCGTCCCGAACGCCGCTACCGGTTCCGCGGGCAGCCCGCTGTCATGCGGTGAGCTCCTTGCGGATGCGGTCCAGCATGAACGCCGAGGAGTCGCGGGCCCGCTCCTCCCAGGCGAAGACACAGGACGTGGCGACGCCGTCGAAGCCGAGTTCGCGCAGGGTGCCGAAGAAGGCGTCCCAGTCGACCTCGCCCTGGCCGATGTCGAGGTGCTGGTGGATACGGGCGGGGGTGCCGGGCGGGTTCAGGATGTAGCGCAGGCCCGACGAACCCTTGTGGTTGAAGGAGTCCGCGATGTGCACATGCTGGAGCTTGTCGTCCGTGTAGCGGATCATCGCCGCGATGTCGAGTTCCCGGACCGCTTGAGGAAGACGTGGGTCTGCTTGGCACCCGCGGTGACCTTGACGCCGCCCGTGGCGTCACCTGCCGGCCCCGGCAAGGGCGTTGAGCGCACCCGCGCCAGATCGGCGGCGTCCGTCGCGCCGTTGACCTTGGTGTCGGAGGCGTCCTTGCAGGCGGCCGGCTTGGCGTCGGGCAACGGTCTGCCGCCGGGGCCGGTGACCGGGCAGCGCTTGGTGTCGTCGTCGAGGTCGGGCAGGCTGACGGCGCCCCGGCCGACGGTCCAACTGTCCTCGCCGGCCGTGTCGGTGTCGCCGGTGAGATCGACCCGGCCGTCACGGTTGACGTCCGCTCGGAGATCGGCTGTCGCGGCCGGCTCCGCGGCGACGGCAGGGGAGAGCTGCGTGGCCGGCACGGATCCCGTGGCGGCGAGGGCGAGGAACACGGATCCCGCGGGCTGGGTGCGTAAACGCGTACGTGCGCGCACGGCGAATCCCTTCTCGGTGGGCGTGTTTCGCCGTGCAAGAGGAGAAATAGGGGCTGTGCGTTGACTGTGAGGTGAGGAGTTCTTACCGGGGTCTGCACACTGGGGCCGCGCCGGCGGCCCCAGTGAGGAGCTGCCTAGCAGATGTTCTGGCTGCTGTTGACCAACGTGTTGTTGCGGAACGTGGTGTTGGTGCCGCAAGGGCTTTCCCTGATCGCCGAGTTGGTCACCCGGAGGTTCTGGATGGTGATGTTGGAGTTGTTGGGGAACTCCGAGCGGGCCGCGAGCCGGATCTCGCCGCCGCCGGTGACGCTGCCGCTCTGCGCGGCGATGTTCACGTTGGTGCAGTTCTCGACCAGGATCGAGTTGTTGCCGGTGTTGGAGATGTTCACCCGGTCGATGACCGCGCCGCCGCTCTCGGAGACGCAGAACACCCCTCGGCCGCCGCCGCGCGCGATCACCTCGCCCACGCGGATGTTGGTGGGGTACGAACTGCCCACCCGGCCATTGCGGTTGGCCATGCGGAACGCCGCGTAGCCGGTGCCGGTGCCCGCGCCGTCCGCGTCGACCTTGGTGACGGTGGCGTTGATGGTCTGGTTGAGCAGCAGTCCGGACTCGCCCACGTTGCGCGCGGTGACCGTACCGACGGTGAGGCCGTCGACGCCGTACGTCTCCACGGCGTGGCTGCTCGCGCCGGACACATACACGTTGTCGATCCTGACGTTCCGCGTCCACTGGCTGGTGTCGCCGCGGTTGTCGATGCGGACGCCGAGGCCGCGCGACAGCCGCATGTCGATCTGGCCGAGGACGACGTTCTGCACGTTGCGCATGAAGACGCCGTACAGCGGGCTGCCCGTGAGGGTGAGGTGCTGGACCTCGATGTCGCGGGCGCCGCGGGCGTACACCGGGGCCTGGTCGCCGGAGCCCGATCCGGTGACGTTGATCGTGCCGCAGACGTCGAGCACGGTGTAGCTGGGCAGCGAGACCCGGGATCCGGCGCTGATGGAGCCCGATCCGCGGACGACGACCCGTTCCTTCGAGGTGCGGCCCGCGGTAAGGCTGCCCACGGCCGCCTGCATGGCGGCGCGCATGTCGCTGCCGGTGTACACGACACTGCTGCCGCGCCGGGCGGTCCAGGTGCTGCCGTTGAGTACCGCCTCCGCCTGGTAGGAGCCCTCACCGCACGCCGCCGCCACCTGCGGCGGAGCGGCCGCGTGCGCGGGTTCGGTGAGCAGGGCCGCTCCGGTGAGCAGGGCGGTGGCGCATGCGGCGGCGGCAACGGCGCGTCGTCCGGGGGCCGTTGCGGGAGTGTCGGCGAGGTGTTGTGCGGCTCTGCGTCCCATCTCGTCTTCTCCAAGTGATCCAGATGTGGGGTGTGCGGGGGGTGGATCCCTCGCCGGTGCCGTCGTCGAATCCGGTTCGACTGAATCGATTCACGACCGGGGGTGTGCGTGACCTGGGGGGTCGTGGCTCCAAGGGGTCCCGCGGCGTGCGGCGAGGATGTAGCAAGCGTTTTCTACGAGCGGTCGGTGAGTGTGCCAACGGGGGTCGGGGGCGTCAAGGGGCGAGGACGGGTTTGCCGCCGCGCGTACGGGCTACGCGGGCGGCGTGCCCTGCTTCGTCGATCCGGGAGGTCCGATGACCCGGCAGATACGTGACGTGATGTCGCCCGGCGCGGCAGCCGTCGAGCCGATGACGACCGTCGCGCGGGCGGCCCGGCTGATGCGGGAGCAGAACGTCGGCGATGTGCTGGTGGCGTACGACTGCGATCTGTTCGGTGTGCTCACCGACCGCGACATCGTGGTCCGGACGCTCGCCGAGGGCCGCGACCCCGACACCACCGCCGTCGGATCGGTGTGCACGCGCCCGCCCGTGGTGACCCTGACCCCCGACGACACCACCGACCGGGCGGCCGAGCTGATGCGCCGCCACGCCGTCCGGAGGCTGCCGGTCGTCGAACGGGGCGGCTGCCCGGTCGGCGTCGTCAGCCTCGGCGACCTCGCCACGGTCGACGACCCGCGTTCCGCGCTGGCCGACATCAGCAGGGCGGATCCCACCCGCTGACGCAGTGAGGAGCGTGCCATGACTCAGCACGTACGCGACATCATGACCAGCACACCCGTGACGGTCGACCCGCTCACGTCCGTGACCGCGGTGGCCCGGCTCATGCGGGACCAGGACATCGGGGACGTCCTGGTCACCGAGGAAGGACGGCTGCGCGGCATCGTCAGCGACCGTGACCTCGTGGTCCGTGCCGTTGCCGAGGGCGAGGACCCGGAGCACACGACCGTGGCCCAGGTGTGCAGCGGCGATGTGTTCAGCGTCGGCCCCGACGACGACGTCGACCGGGTGGCCGAGCTGATGCGCGAGCACGCCGTACGCCGGATACCGGTCGTGGCGGACGAGCACCCCGTGGGCATCGTCACCCTCGGCGACCTGGCCGTCGAACGGGCCCCGGAAACGCCGCTCGGGAACATCAGCGCCTCCAAGCCCAACCGGTAGCGAGGCGCCCATGGCACCCGGCCCGACGACGAGGTCGCCGCGCCGTTCCAGGAGCACGCGGACCTGAACCCGATCACCGGCGGAGACGCGTTCAAGACCCGTGCCCACGAGAAGGCCGCCCGCTCGATCGGCGGCTTTCACACCGACGTCTTCACGCTCGACGTCAAGGCCTGACGGAGATCCCCAACGTCGGCACGTCGATCGCCGAGAAGGTCGTCGAGTGCATCGGCACCGGCCGGGTGTCCGCGGTCGAGTAGCAGGGCAAGCCCGGCACGCGGCCGCTGCACGGCGCGGAACTGGACATCGAGCCGGACGGCGAGGTGGACTGGCCGGAGGGTTTCCTCGCCGGCTTCGAGCTGTGCGTGGCCGACGGCGAGTCCGGGCTTGCGAGAACCCGTGCGTCAACATCATCGGCGACCCCGCCACGCGCCTCTTCGGCAAGCGGCCGCCCATCGATGCCGACCTCGACGAGTTCTTCGCCGCCTGCGCGGGGCACGGCCCAGCGCGGCCGGCTCACCAAGGACGACGTGATCAACACCTGGCCGCAGACCCCGCTGCGGCGCTTCCTGAGAAAGGGGCGCTCCGCAGCTTGACCCAGGTCATTCCTCTGCGTCGCGGACCAGGAGTGCGATCTGCACCCGGTTCTCGACCGCCAGCTTGGCGAACAGGTTGCCTGTGTGTGCCTTGACGGTCGCGACGCTGATGCGCAGCCTCTGGGCGATCTCCGGGTTGCCCAGTCCGTCCGCGATGGCCCGAGCGGTTTCGCGTTCTCGCTCGGTCAGTGTGGACAGCTGTTTCCGTGCGGCTTCGCGGGTTGAGCTGCGAGCGTGAGAGGACTGCGGGCCGGTGGCCGCGGCGATCACCCGTGCCGTGGCCGCCGGAGACAGCACGGGGTTGCCGTCCGCGACAGTCCGCACCGCATCGAGAATCTGCGGCGGTTGGGTGTCCTTGAGGACGAACCCGAGTGCTCCGGCGCGCAGTGCGCCGAGCACCAGATCGTCGGAGTCGAATGTGGTCAGCATGAGCACCCGGGGCGGCGCCGGTCGGGTGAGGAGTTCCCGGGTCGTGCTGAGACCGTCACGGCCGGGCATGCGCACGTCCATCAGCACGACATCCGGCCGCTGCTCGTCCACCACGGTGATCGCGGCGTTCCCGTCCGCCGCCTCCGCGACGACGGTCAGGTCCGGTTCGCCGTCGATGACGAGCCGCAGCGCCATGCGCACCAGTTGTTCGTCGTCGACGATGACGACACGCACCGGCTCCCGCTCGCTGTCCACTCAGGTTCTCTTTTCGTGGGTGGGGTCCGGCCAGGGTAGTTGGGCGGTGAGGAGGTATCCGTCGTCGGGTGTGGGGTGATGGTCGAGTTTTCCGCCGGCGAGGTCGACTCGTTCGGTGAGACCGAGTAGGCCGAAGCCCGACGCCGGTGGTTGAGCGTTTCTTGTGGTGGCCGCGGAATTGTGGACGCTGACGTGGAGTTGGTCGCCCGCTGTTCCGTCGAGGGCGATGTGTATGCGTGCGCCCGGGGCGTGTTTGGCGGCGTTGGTCAGTCCTTCTTGGACGACCCGGTAGCAGGTTCGTCCGACGACGTCGGACGGTGTCCCCGTCATGGTGGTGGTGAGCGTGACGTCCAGTCCGGAGGTGCGGGCGTCGGTCACCAGGTCGGGGATGCGGTCGAGGGAGGGCTGGGGTGGTTCCGGTCGGCCCGGATCGGCCCGGAGCACACCGAGGACATCCCGTAGTTCTTCCAGGGCTTGGTGGGAGCCGTCGGCGATGCCGCGGACCAGCACGCGGTTTTCCTCTGCTGCGAGGTCGCTGCGGTGGTCCAGCACTCCTGCCTGCATGGCGACCAGGGAGATCCGGTGCGCGAGCACGTCGTGCATCTCGCGGGCGATCCGGTTGCGTTCCAGGGCCCGTGCCTGCGCCGCTCGTGCGGTCTGTTCCCGTTCCGCGCTCTCCGCCCGCTCTCGCAAGGACCGCACTTCGACACGCCGCGCTCCGATGGCCATGCCCACGGCCACCGCGATACCTGCGGTCAGTGCCGAGAACGCGAGCTGGAACCACAACGAGCCGGGCGGGCTCTGGACCGGGTAGAGCCCGATGGCGAACTGTGACGCGGTCACGTAGGCCAGCCCGACGACCCCGATCTCCACCGGACGGCGACGGGTGGAGAGCGAGGCCAGCGCCAGAAGCGCGGCGCCGGTGGCGAGTGTCGACGTGGTCGAGGCGATCGCGACCGTCATGGCGACGACGAGCGGGAACCGCCGTCGCCACAGAAGCGCCGTCAGGCAGCCGAGAGCCACCATCGGATCACCGGTGACGAACCAGGAGCCCGTTCCGGCCGCCTGCCAGTGCAGTACCGCACCGGTGGAGAGCCAGGCCGGTATGCCCACTGCCGCGGCTGCCGCCAGCCGCCAGGTCTGCTGCCACCACCCGAGCCGTGGCGCGACGTCCGTATTCACCTGGCCATTGTCGCGACACCGTACGGCCGGTGAGTCAGACCGGGGGCTGAAGTGCCTTCGACCAGAGTCGAATCGCCGCCTCGACTTTGGGCGAAGGCGATTCGAGCCGCCGGGCCGATGTGCCGGCGGGGCCGCACGAACAGACTCGTCGAGGCGGTCGGAACGTTGATCACAGCCCTGTCCGCCCAAGCCGTGATCCGCGACGGGGCCGTCCCCGCATGCCCGTTCCGGCGATCCCGTGCGCCCCCGTACCCCCCCTCAGGAGGACATCAGATGCGCCGAACCTTGTCCCTCGGCCTCGCCGCCACCGCGGTGACTGTGGCGACCGCGATGCCGGGAAGGCCGGTGGCGGCGACGCCGGACACCGTGCGGTGGGGTCCGTGCTCGGAGAAGGCCGCCTTGCCCCCTCTGGATTGCTCGACGCTCGAAGTCCCGCTGGACTACCGGGATCCGGACGGCCGGCAGATAGAGATCGCGATCTCCCGGCTGGCGAGCAAGGACCCCTCGAAGCGCCGCGGCGTGCTGCTGACCAATCCGGGCGGCCCCGGCATCACGGGACTCGGCTACCCGGCCGTTCTCGCCGGCTCAGGGCTGCCGCAGGAGGTACTGGACTCCTACGACCTGATCGGCCTCGACCCGCGTGGCGTCGGCCGCAGCGCGCCGGTGACCTGCGATCTGACGCCGGAGCAGCAGGCACGCGGCAACGTCCCGCCGTACGCGCACACCGCGGCCGATGTCGCGCGGGAGGCGGGGAACGCGCGCACTGTGGCCGAGCAGTGCGCCACCTCACGGACGGCGTGGATGCTGCCGCACACCACCACCGCGAACATCGCGCGCGA